>DASZYH010000237.1:0-1928 GCA_035545515.1 Opitutaceae bacterium | reverse complement strand
CCGCAGCTCCCCCGGCATGACTTCCGCTTCGCTCGCCGACTTCTCCGCCGCCTTCCCGTGGTTCTTTCCCGTGGCGGCCTTCCTCCTTGGGGCCTGCATCGGCAGCTTCCTCAACGTCGTCATCTATCGCGTGCCGAAGGGGGAGTCGATCGTCTCACCCGGCTCGCACTGCGCCTGCGGGCAGCCGATCAAGTGGTACGACAACATCCCGATCCTTTCCTGGCTGCTCCTGCGCGGACGGGCCCGGTGCTGCGGGCGCCGATTCTCGTTCCGGTATCCGTTCGTCGAGCTGCTGACCGCGGTGCTGTTCACGGCCTGCTGGCTGCAGTTCCGGAACACCCCGCTCGTGGCGGTTTGCGGCGCCGTGTTTGTCAGCTCGCTGCTGGCCGCCACGTTCATCGATCTCGACCACATGATCATCCCGGACGTGTTCACGATCGGACTGGGTGTGCTGGGCGTGCTGCTGTCGTTCTGGGTTCCGCAGCTGCATGTGGCGGAGAGCAGCGGATTCTTCTTCATCGATGCGGTGCGCTCCGGCTTCGCCGGACTCGTGGGTCTCCTGATCGGGTCCGGCCTCGTGCTGTGGATCGCGATCGTCGCGGAAACCGTGCTGCGCAAGGAGGCGATGGGCTTCGGTGACGTGAAGTTCGTGGGTGCGATCGGTGCGTTCTGCGGGTGGAAGGGCGCGATTTTCGCCGTCTTCGGCGGCGCGCTTGTCGGGACGGTGTGGTTCATCCTGGCGTGGATCTGGGAGAAGGTGACCGGGCGGCGCGCCGCGGTCGCGCCCCCGACCGAGACACCGGAGGGCGAGGCCGCCCCGCTCGCGCTGGGCGCACACGTGCCCTTCGGGCCGATGCTCGCAATCGCCGGGGTCCTTTATTTCCTGGTTTTCCACGGTTGGGTGGACGCCTGGCTGGGCGACGTCACGACGCTTTTCTGACCGCGACGCGGGCTTGCCGGCGCCGTCCGCATCGTCCCCCGCTCCTTTCATGCACTCCTCCCCGTCAATGTCCGCCCGCACCGGCGGGTGCGCGGCGCGGTGCGGCATCATGCTCGCGTTCGCGCTGCTGCCGTCGATCCGGATCCATGCCCAGGCTGCCGTTTATGTCCGGCACGGCCACGACTACCGGCTCGTCCGGCGGGTCGATGACCAGCGGCCGTGCATCGACAACGGAGTGGGGAGGCTGGTGCCCGTGGACGAGAGGGACTACGTCCTGCGGAGCGTGCCGGAGTACGCGCCGGTGTTCGTGTCCGTCCGCCGCGTCGAGGTCGGCACGCACGAGCTGCTCGTCGGGACGACGGGGTCGGAGATGAACCGCGAGGTCAACTTTCGCGCCGAATTCGAATCGGCCTATGCGCTCAGGAATGTCTTCGTCGCGCTGGAGCTCGACGGAGCGCACAGCGGACCGGCGCTCCTTCTCCAGGAAATCGGTGATCTGAAACCGAACGTTCCCAAGCCGATTCGGCTCAACGCCTGGCTCAACCAGGATCTCGGACCGGGTCGGTACCGGCTGCATGTCTTCTCCGACGGCACCGAGGTGTTTCAGTCGAAGATCCCGTTTGACCAGGTGGAGCGCGCGCTGGACGCCATGGTCAAGCGGCGGATCGCCGGCGTGACGAACGCCGAGCCGCGGCCGTTCACCGGGCCCGCCCCGGAATACCCGGTGAACCTCTGGCGAAAGCACGTCCGCGGACAGGCGGTGATCGGATTCGTGGTCAGCGAAACCGGCCGGGTGCTCGAACCGAAGATCAGCAGCGCAACGGATCCCGCGTTTGGCGATTCCGCGCTCGAGGCGGCCCGGATGTGGCGGTTCCTGCCACGGGTGAGGAATGGGAAGACCGTCGCGACGCCCGTCGAGATGCCGTTTGCCTTCGTCCCGCCGGGTGAACCCGTGCAATGACCCGCCGCCATGCGCCGCGCCTTCGTC
>DASZYH010000236.1:0-6038 GCA_035545515.1 Opitutaceae bacterium | reverse complement strand
CCTCCAGCTCTCCGGCCCCGGGTTCATTCGCTACCCGCGTGGCGCCGGAGTCGGCACCCGGATCAAGGAGAAGCCGGTCAGCCTGCCGATCGGCCACGCCGAAGTGCTGCGCGAGGGCTCGAATATCATGATCTGGGCACTGGGCAACATGGTATCGGACGCGTCGCGCCTGGCCGAGCGGCTCGCGACCGAAGAAAATCTTTCCGTCGGCGTGGTGAACGCCCGGTTTGTGAAACCCCTGGACCGCGCGCTACTGCTCAGTCACGCGGCGTGCATCCCGCTGCTCGTCACGATGGAAGACCATGTCCTCGCCGGCGGGTTTGGCAGCGCCGTGCTGGAGGCTCTGCAGGAATCGAACTGCAACACTGCCGTGGAACGCATCGGCTGGCCGGACAAGTTCATCGAGCATGGCAGCAACACCGAGGTGCTGCGCGCAGCGTACGGGCTGTCTCCGGATGATATTCACCGCCGTGTCCTTGACCGTTGGCGGAATCTCAGCACCGAGCACGTCGAAGCGGACGTTTGACGCGGTCCCGGCTGGATTGGTGCGGGCGGCGGGAATCGAACCCGCCTCTCATGCTTGGGAAGCACACGTTCTACCGATGAACTACGCCCGCAAGGAACAGGGCTCCAGAAAGAGCCGCAATGGAGCCGTTCTGACAACCGAAAAATACGCCCGGGCCACACCGAACGGCTATCGGTAGCTTCGACGGCTCTCCAAGGCGCTCTTTAGCGTAATCGAGTCGGCATAGAGCACGCCTCCTCCGCTGGGCAGTCCAAATCCGATTCGCGTGATCCTGACCCGGCGGTCCGACGGGAGGTTTTGGGTGATGTAGTGGCAGGTCGCCTCGCCTTCGATATCGTTCGAGAGCGCGAGAATGAGTTCGGTGATCTCCGTCCCATGCAACCGGTCCCGGAGCGAACCGAGGTTCAAGTCCTCCGGACCAACCCCGTGAATCGGCGAAAGCTTGCCGTGCAGCACATGGTAGGTACCGCGAAACGCCGCGCTGCGCTCGATCGCCACGAGATCGGGCACGTGCTCGACAACGCACACCGCGGCCTGATCGCGTTTCGGATCGGCGCAGATCTCGCACAACGGCCCCTCGGCGAGGTTTCCACATCGCTCGCAGCGCCTCACCGCGCGCGCGGCATCCTCGAGGGCACGGACCAGTTCCGGAAGTTTCGCCGGCTTCTCGACCAGCAGGTGCAGCGCAATCCGTTCCGACGACCGGTAGCCGAGCCCGGGCAGCTGCTTGAGCTGCTTCTGCAGTTTTTCAAAGGCGGGTGTCATCCGGTACGGGCAGCCGAATTTCGTTTCGGGGGTGAACCGGCGCGAGAAACGGCGCGCCCGGACCAACGCCCGAACAGATCCACTTCCGGGTGAACCCTGCCGGGCGCGATCATCGTTCTCCCTGGATGCGGTCGAACCTCCAGCCGGTAAATCGCTCGTCGGCTTTCGAGCGGTGAACTCACATCATTCCCGGCAACTGAAAAGCGCCGGTGATCTTCTGCATCTCCGCCTCGTTGTACTCCTTTGACTGCTTCGCCGCATCCTGAAACGCCGCCAATACCGCGTCGGACACGACCTTCGCGTCCTCCTTCAGGAATTCGGGATCGAGGTTCAACGAAAGGAACTTGCCCGTGCCGTTGACCTTGATCTTCACGGCCCCGCCCCCGGCCGTTACTTCGATCTCCTTGGCTTCGAGCTGCGCCTGGAGCGCCTCGATGCCGCGCTGCATTTTCTGGGCTTGCTTCATCAATTTACCTAGTCCGGCCATGAGTGGAATGGGTTGTGATCAACGACTAAGAGACACCTGTGTGAAGTAATCACGTCAAATCGCCAGTGACGCAAATGGCGGCGCGGCCCGGGATTCACCGGCCGGGATCCGGCAGGCGATTGGACCCGAGAATTTCGGCGTAGCCCTCCCGATACCCTCGGTAACGCGGAGTCCAACCGAGCATTCGTTTGAGCTTCCCGTTCGCGATGATGCGATCGGGAGCCACGCCGCGGCCGCCAACCATCCCCGTCCCGCGAGGAGGCGGAACGCCCAGTTTTCCCGCCGTCCAGGCCACCACGTCCGCCTTGGCGGCCGGCTGGTCGTCCACGACGTTGAAGATTTCATTTCGCACCTCCGGCGGCGCTTGGAAGCAGGCCATCACGGCGGCGACAATGTCGTGCCGGTGAACCAGGTTCAGGTGGTGGTCCATCGGACCGGCAACGACACCGGCGGTCACTTGATCAAGCAAATGATGTCGACCGGGCCCGTAAATGCCCGCGAGCCGAAGGATGAACCACCGACGCATGTCCGTCGCCTTTGTCAACCGCCGTTCCGTCGCGCACAGGATCTCGCCGCGTTCGTTGCGGGCGTCCGTGGGCGCGGTTTCATGGACCATCACGCCTCCGTCCTGTGGATACACCGAGGTGCTGCTGGTGTACACGAAGGTTCCGAGCGGCGGATGCCGCGACGTCCATCGCAGGATCGATTCCATTCCCCCGAGGTAACTGTGGCGGTAGCCGGCATTGCCTGTGCCACCCGCGCCGACGCAGTTCAGAACGTACTCGGGGGACGCGGCAACTTGTTCGTGCCATGCGTTTCCCGCGATGTCGGCCACGAACGTGCGGACCCCCACCGTGCGCAGCGCAAGGGCGGTGTCGGAATTGCGCGTCAGCGCGGTGACGTCCCAACCGAGCGCCAGCGCCGCCTCCGCGACGGCGGCGCCCACGTAGCCGCAGCCGAAGATGACCAACCGCGAAGCCGAAGAATTTCCGTGCGGACGCGTGCTCATGCGTATTCAAATCAGATCATGCCTACGGTTCTCGCAATCCTTGCGGAAGGGTTTGAGGAAATTGAGGCGACCGCCCCAATCGACCTGCTGCGCCGCGCCGGCGCTGAAGTGACTGTCGCCGCGCTGGGGGACAATTTTCACGTGACCGGACGGACAGGGCTCACAGTTCACGCGGACACGACGTTATCAACTGTCGAACACCAGCTTTTTGACTGCGTATTCCTCCCAGGCGGCCCGGGCGTGAAGCAACTGCGGGCCGACAAACGCGTCGGGGCTCTCGTCCTCCGGCATCACGCCGCCGCGCGCTGGATTGCCGCGATCTGCGCCGCGCCGAGCCTGTTGCACGACGCCGGCTTACTCGAAGGGCGACGCTACACCGCACACTTTTCCGTCGCCGACGAGTTGACCGCAATTCGCGCCGATGAGCGGGTGGTGGCGGACGGCCCGATTCTCACGTCCCGCGGCGCGGGTACCGCCGTCGATTTCGGCCTTTTCCTCGTGGAAAAACTGTTCTCGCGCGAAAGGTCGGCCGAAATCGGCCGATCCATTTGTGCGTGACGATCTTCTGTCTCTACCTGACCTCGCGTCCGAAGGCAGGTTTTTGGCCTTCCGGGCATAGGGGTTTTACCCTATAATTCGCGCGTAAGTGTCCAGCTTCAGCGCATCCTCTTGCGGCGCTTCAAGGAGAAGCGACGGGGCGAAGCATTGGGCGTGCGGTCTCCTGGAGGCTCTGCGGCGGGAGCTTCGTTCGCAAGCCCCAGGATTCGTACCATGTGTGGCATAGCAGGATTCATCTGTCCCACGACGGGGAGTGAGGCCCGGGAACGAGCCGTGCGCCGCATGTGCGCGTCGATGCGCCACCGCGGGCCGGACGATGATGGATTGGCAACCCGCAATGAAGCGACGATCGGCGGGTGCCGGTTGGCGATTTTCGATCCCGCCAATGGTCGGCAGCCAATGACGTCGCCCGACGGGCGATTCACAGTGGTGTTCAACGGCGCCATCTACAATTTTCGCACTTTGCGGGCCGAACTCGTTGCCACCGGATGGCAGTTCCGGACTAATTGCGATACGGAGGTCCTGCTTGCAGCCTATGCACATTGGGGGGCGCGTTGCCTGTCCCGTCTTCGCGGCATGTTTGCGTTTGCCGCCTGGGACAACCAATCCCGCACCCTCCTCCTCGCGCGTGACCCGCTGGGCATCAAACCGCTTTATTACCACCACGACCGCGAAAGACTGGTTTTTGCATCTGAGCTGAACTCGCTTCGCGCGTCCTTGGCCGTGACCGCGACAGTCGACCCGCGGGCCGTGGCGGACTATCTGGCGTGGTTCGCCGTGCCGGCGCCGCGCACGATTTATCGCGACATCCTCAGCCTGCGTCCGGGTGAATACGCGACGTTTCATCTTGGACGCCTCGAGCTGCATCCCTTCTGGAGTTTCACCGGGATTGCCGAAGCCCGCTCCTGCCGGACCCGTGACGAATTCACGACCGAACTGCGCCAGCGTCTCGAAGACACGATCCAGGCGCATCTCCTCGCCGACGTGCCGATCGGCGCTTTCCTTTCCGGCGGACTCGACTCGGCGGTCGTCGTTGGATTGATGACCCAGGCGGTCCGGTCGCCGCTGCGCACGTTCTCGATCGGCTTCGAGGAATCCGAGTACTCCGAAGTTGCCGCCGCCGAAGCGACGGCACGCCACTTCGGCTCCCACCACGCGACCCGGATCCTCTCGGGAGCCGACGTCGCGCGCGATCTCGACCGGCTGCTCGCTGCCATCGATCAGCCGACGGGGGATGGCGTGAACACCTATTACGTGAGCGAAACGGCCCGGGCCGGCGGCGTCTCCGTCGCGCTGTCGGGGCTTGGTGGCGACGAGCTGTTCGGCGGGTATCCGTCATTTCGCGACAGTCCGCGGCTGGCCCGTTGGCTTCGATGGTGGTCGCGCCTTCCGGAACCGGCGCGCGGGGCGTTCGTCGCGCGCCTGCGCCGGGGTGACACCCGACGTCGCAAGCTCGCCGACATTCTGGCCTACGCTGACGGGATCCAGGAGATCGGGGCGCTTCAGCGACGTGTGTTTTCCGAAAGCGGCCGGCGCGAACTGATGAATGCAGAGGTGCTGCGCATGCTCGAACCCCTCGATCCCCTGCATCCCAGCCTTGCTGAACTGTCCCGCGATCTGGCCGGAGCCGGCGTGTTCGACATCGTCAGCGCTTGGGAACTTCGCACCTACATGGCGGATGTGCTCCTCCGTGACAGCGATGTGATGAGCATGCGTCATTCGCTCGAGCTGCGCGTACCCTTCGTCGACCGGCCGCTGGTCGAATGGCTCTGGCGTCAGCCGATTCGCGGCACGCCCGAAGGCGGCAAGGCGGCGCTCCACGACGCCGTGGCGGACCTGCTTCCCCCGGGACTCGCCGGACGACAGAAACACGGGTTTGTCCTCCCGTTTCCCATCTGGATGAAGCGCGAGCTCCGGCCATTTCTCGCCGACGCCTTTTCCGACGCGAGTATCGACCGCAGCGGCCTGTTCGCGCGCCCGGCCGTCCAGCAGTTGTGGCAGGGTTTCCTGGTGGGAAATGACGTGCGCGAGTGGTCGCGCGTCTGGAGCCTGGCGGTGCTCATCTCGTTTCTGAATCGCAGCCAGGCGGTGGCTCCGTCCGTCGCGCCCATGGTCCCCGCACCCGCCGCCCCGGCCTCGGCGAAGGCCCGCGATCGAGGGAGAATCCTGCTGATGACTCCGGAGATCTATTCGTCGGAAGGCGGAATTCCGCGCATCCTCCGGCTGTATCTCAAGGCATTGTGCGAAACCGCGGGAGCCAATGGCAGGGTCCGATTGCTGGCGTTGAACGATGCCCGGATCGATCAGGCGGGAATCAAGGATCAGTTCGGCGTCGTCCTGGAGGCATTGCGCGCCTGCGGGCGGAGCAAGGTCCGGTTCATCCGCGACGCCATTATGATGGCCCGTGGCTCCGAAATCATCGTCTGTGGTCATGTACGACAGCTGCCGGTGGCGTGGCTGGCGCGGCAGTTGAACCCGTCGACCCGCTACTACCTGATTGCGCACGGGATCGAGGTCTGGCGTCCCTTCAGCGCGATCGAACGGCTGGCGTTGCGCGGAGCGGAGCGGATCCTCTGCGTCAGCGACTACACCCGGCGCGAGTTGCTGCGAAACTGCCCGCTGCCCGACGGTCGGGCGGTGGTGCTGCCCAACACCCTTGATCCGTGCTTTCCCATCACCCAGGGGCGGCTCCT
>DASZYH010000235.1:0-11481 GCA_035545515.1 Opitutaceae bacterium | reverse complement strand
GAGCGACAACCAACCGGGCAAACCGACTGGTGGTCGACCCGACAGCGCTCGTGACCGTCACCGCGTAATCGGCGGCGTCAGCGCTCGTGACACTGGTGAGTGACAACAGCGGCGCCGTTGCTCCGGTAATGGCGATGCCGTTTCTGCTCCATTGATAGGCGAAGGGCGGCGCATCACCGTTCGCGGTGACGCTCAGAACAGCGTGACCGCCGGGCGCCACGGTTTGGCTCGCGGGGTGCGAGGTGATCGCGGGCGGACGCGGTTCGATCACGATCGAGTCAGGATAGGCGGCGCGCTGTTGCAGATACGACAGCGGCGTGGATGCCAGCGGCGTCGTTTGGCGAAACACCGACGTGAGCACGGCGAGATTGTCGGCGCGAGAAATGGGCCAGTCGGGCACGACGACACCGGGGGCCGTGGTGTTGATGTCCAGCATCCGCGTGGTTGCCTCGGGGCGAAAATCCAGGTCGGCGAGCGCGATTTGTTTGATCGCCCGTGCCGCCTGGGTACGGAAGTAAACGCGGCGCCGTCCGATATCACAGACGGTGCTCCACCGCGTCCAGTTCGGCTGGTTGACGTTGTCGAGCGCCGCGAGCGCGAAACCCACCGGATCAGTCACGGGCGATTGCGCAAAGGTCGCGGCGGAGGTGGCGGCCTGGACGAAGCGTCCGAGCGAAGACACGTGATCGGCTTGTTCGGGGCGGGTGATCGAGGCATAGGCGAGCGACGCTTCGTAGGTGTGGTTCGTCAGCGCGGGGATCGGCAGCGAGTCGCCGGTGTGGGCGACGAGACGGCCGCCGAGGAACTCGATCACCGCCGCATTGCCGGCGGCGTCGGCGACGAAAAAATGCAGCGGGGTCGAATCCTGGTGGATCCGAATGCCGGCGTCGCTGGCAACGACGTCCTGCACGGTGGCCGAGCAATCGAGCTGGTACTGGATCCACTGCATTTCCGTGATGCTCGGTCGTCCGTCGATCGGATACTGGGTCCCGTCGAGCATCATCTGCTCCACGACGAGGCCGGCTTCGTTCAGGCCGCCGTTCGGGAACTCGTGCCCCCATTGGTTGAAGGTCACGCTGCCGAATCGTGAAACCCACTGGAGCCCGGAGTTTGTCGAGTAGACGGCCTTGCGCAGCCCACGCCGATTGACGATCACCCGGCCGTCGACGGCGTAGTAGTCATAGTTGTTGCCGACGATCCGGTTCTCCGCGTTCCGGAGAAATAGGGTCGTGCAGGGCCGGGCTGGGGTAGCGAGGATGATGGCGAGTCCGGCTACGGCCCAACGGTGACGGCGAGGGCAGCGTCGACTGGCGAAGCGAATGTCAGACGGCGCGGATTGGTCCGCAGCCCGGACCGACGGCAGCCAGGACATTCTATCCACGCGTGAAGGCATTTCTGGAAACACCGTGACGGTGCAAAACCCCGACCGCTGCCAGTGCCCGTCAGGGTCGAGGCAGTTTTCGCCTGAGATTTGGGGGGAAGACGATCCGCGAGCGACGACGGCTGCCGCCGTCGCGACGGTAAGCACAGCGTTTGGCCTGTGCTGAGGTGGCGCGACCGAACGTGTTCAGTGGTAGCGCGAACCGTCCCTGGAAATCCGGGTTTGATCACAAGTCGCGTCCTTCGAGCGAGGATGGTGAGACCGCATCCGGCCGGCACGCGCGGTGCGGTGTTGTTGCTGATGTCCGAAACGACCGGGTTCATCCGTCATCATGGGTGAACGCGCTCCCACATGCTCCCCGTCATCATTGTCCTGCTCCTGCTCGTCGCGCTCGTCGCCACCGACGGCCCCAGTGCCAAGTCCGACGGCGATGATAGGTCCGAGTGTGACGGCTCATCAACGACACCGACGGACTCAGCTAGGTCCGATGCGGACCTCAGCGGAGTCTGAATTGGGACAATGCGGTCAGGGTGAATTCAGGTAATCATGGCGCCAGATTTCAGGCGCCAAGGGACTGGTCGCCCTACCACAGAGATCTCGGAATCTCGGCAGCGCGCGGAACTCCGGCCGCGCACAAGAAGATCCCCTCAGTCGCCACGCAGGGAGCGTGCGGGCCGATATGTGCGCCGCTTGGTGGATTACTTCGCCGGCGTGACCAAGTGCGACTTCAGCGCGGGGACGACCTCGACGAGGGCGGGGGCGACGAGACCGGCGATTCGCCTGGCGGCGGCGGGATTGAAGTGGGTCGTGTCCGTCTTGGTCGCACCGAGGATGGCCTGCGCGGAGGTGCCGAGGCGGGCGTACAATTCGCCGCTGAGTTCGTGCAGGTCAACCAGCGGCGTGTGGGTCTGGGCGGCGACTTTCTTCATCGCGGCCACGTAGGGAAGCAGCGTATCCCTTTTCGTCCGCCGCTGCACGGGGGTGACAAGCACGGGCGTGGCGCCGGCGGCCCGCGCCTCGTTGACGAAGCGCGTCAGCAGTTCGGTGTAGAGGCCGTCAGGGTCGGTGTGCTCGTGGTGCTCCGGCGAGTGCGAATCGTTGTGACCAAATTGAATCAGGATGTAATCCGGGTGGCTCGCGAGGACCTTGGCCCACCGTCCCTCCTCGAGGAATGTCTTCGTGCTCCGGCCGGGCTTGGCAAAGTTGTCGATCGTCACCTCGCGGTCGAAATAGTCGCCCAGGAAAACGCCCCAGCCGCGTTCCGGCCGCTGGGGAGCGAAGTTCGAAACGGTCGAGTCGCCGGCCAGCGCAATTTTGATTCCCGCGGGATCGGCCGCGTGGGCGGCTGATTGCGCGAACAACGTGAGACCAATCAGGGTGACGACGGTACGGATGACGGCGGTGGGACGACTCATGATTATAGAGGGGGCGCCACCGTGAGTCGCGTCCGCGAATGAGGCGAGCGTATTGTCCGGGTGGATTCAGTCATCTCCGGGGCGATGCCGGCAGGGCCAATTCAGGATTCAGCGCCGTCTGTTCGCGGACAGTGCTGCTTATGCGCGACGAAAGACCCGCAACTGATTCAGTATTATGGATGCGCCATTAACCCGGAGCGTCCGATAGGACGGTAATACCGCACGAGCGATGTCGACGAATACCAGCCCGCCGGACGATCTCTTGCTTGCGCTCGGTCGTTTCGCTGCCGGCGCGACCCTGGAGGAGCTCGAACGCATGATGAGCCCCAGGCTGTCGCGCGCCGCCGTGGTATCCACGCTCGCCGGACTCATCGAGAGCAGTCGCGTTCGCACCGACCGGACGGGGCGTCTGGTTCGATATCGATTGGTGGAAACGCAAACCGGGTCGACGGAGGCAGGCCGGCCCGCGAGGAGCCCGGTGCCCCCTGCGAAAACCCCGGCCGATGCGCGCGACGCTCGAGCGGAGGGCGCGGTGCCAAGCGATGTGGGACGACGCGACGGACGCCGGAAGACTGTGGTGGAATTTCCCGGACCGGACCGGAGTCGGCCGGCCATCTTTTCCGGTGCCGCCGCCGGCCCCGATTCGCGAGAATCGAAGGCGCGTTCGTTGCCGTTGGCGGAGCTTTTCGATGCGTGCGTCGTGCCGGTGGTGGCGGAGTTTCTGCCCAGAACCGCGGTCATCGGCTATCTCCAGAGCAAGGCGATGCTCAATTTCCCGCTCGTTGCGGACCGGACGGCGTTCGTGGACTACGGGACGCAGCGGATCGATGCACTCACGTGCGACGAAGCCGCACGGTACGGCGTGGCGCGCGAACAGTACGAGCTCTGGCGCCGGACCTACGATCGCGGCGCACCCGACGGTGACACGCCGCCGAGCCCCCCGGAATCGGCGGCCTAGGATCTGACACGGGCACGCCGCGGCGTGCCGGCCTACAGTTTTCGGCCGATGCCGAATCTCCAGATGTCGGCGTCGCGATTGTAGTCGGTGATGACGCGGTCCCAGATCAGCGCGCCGAACCAGGTCGGCGTGAAATGATACGAGATCATGGTCGAGACCAGTCCGCCCAACGCGGCGTTGGCATTCTGTCCCGGCGTGCGCACGTGGCGGCGATCGATAAACCAGTACGTGCCGAGGCCGATGCCGATCTCGAGTTGCGGGCAGATCGCGCTCCGGACCGGCCACGCCTGAACCGCGAGCCCACTGCGGCGGGCGACGCGGGGATCGCCTTCGTAAATATAGGTGACCGTCCCCTCGACGTGCCGCGCGAAGCGATGGCGGTATTCGACGCTCGATCCGAGGGAATGCGGACTCTTCGCGACGTTGATCACGCTGAACACCCCGAAGACGGTGATTTCGTCCGACGTTTTCCCGGGTTTGGTGGACCCAAAGAGCCCCGGCAGTTCCTCGGTCGGCGAATAGGCGTCCTTGCCGAGCCAGTAGCCAAGCCCGATGCCGAACATGTTGGCTCTGAAATCGGACTTCGGATTGATCCGCGTGGCGGTCGCGCTCCAAAACCATTTTCCCTTCAATGCTCCGTAAGCCGTGAGCGCGACGAGCGGAGCCACCTCGTGAACGTCAGTCGAACCACGGTAGGTGTCGAAGAAGTAGTAGGGACCGGCGCTCGCCGCGAGATAGAGCCGCTGATGCGGGAGGATCGGCAGCCGGTAGGAGAACTCGAAGGCATACCCGTCGCGGTGGTGTTCGGCGATGTGACCTTCGTTCAGATAATCGATCGACGCGGAGAATCCATCGAACAAACCCTGCCGGTATTCGAGCTGATAGGCCTGGCTCGACTCGTTGAAACTGGGGGTCGTCATGAGCGCCCGCGTGTAGGTGAGCATCTGGGCATGCGCGGCGGGCGGACCGGCGAGCAAGGCGAGGGCGGCGATCCAAATGACCATCGCGCCAAGCAGGCTGGCATGACGTGCCCGACCGAGGGGGGCGGCGGAGGAGCCTGCGACCGGGTGCGGAGAGGGCGGGAGGGTTGAACTGTCGAAGGGCATGGGGAACGGATTGCGCCGAGGCCCGGTGGCGGAAATCCGCCGATGGACCAGTAAGATGCGCCACCGACAACCCTCCGCTCCGAAAGTTCGCGGATGACAGAGTTCTCGGACGAATCCCGTCCCGCGGTGGCCGCGGCCTAATCCGCGTCGTACGCTTCGACGAGCGCGATCCCCGTTGCCCCGTTCACGCCCGAGACGACGGCGGTATATGCACCCGGTGACAGCGTGACGAGGAGAGCCGCGTCGAGGCTGGCGGGGTTGAACGGGAATGCGCCAAGCCGCTGCGCGGTGGCGGCGATGACGGCGCTGCTGCCGCCGATTTCCCAATCGTCATTGCTTGCGATCGGGGTGGACGAACCGGACCGATACAACGTGAGAAGCGGGTCGGGCAGAAAACCACCGACGTTAAATCCGACGAGCGTCGGCCCCACCGCGCGGATGAGAACGCGGCGCGGCTCGGAGCCGGTGACGACAAATCCGGCGGTCAGCTGCGCCGCGTCGCCGGTCCCGATGGTGCCGCGAGTCGAGAGATTCACGAGCCGGGGGCCGGTCGGTGCGCCGGGCGACGGGTCGGCGTCGTAGGCCTCGACCAGAGTGGAGCCGGCTGCGCCGGAGGAATCGGAGGCGATGGCGGTGTAGCTGCCGACTCCGACCGTCTGGACGAGAGCGACATCCGCACCGCCCGAGGGAAACGGGAACGCGCCGACTTGGACGGCAGTCGCCGCGGTCTGTTGCGATGTCGCGGTGGTCGCCGTTCCGATCGTCGTGCCGCTCAGGGTGGTGAGGACAAGCTGCGGGTGGGGCAACGGATCCGACACGCCGAAGGCCGTGAGCGACGGGCCGGCGGCCCGCAGCAGGATGTTCTTCGGACCATCGACCACGAAACCAACAATCATTTGTCCGGCCGCGCCCCCCGCGACGCCGCGGGTCGACACATTGATCAGGCGGGAACGGGTGTTGATCGCCGCGATCAGGCCCGAGACAGTGACGGGCAAACCCGCGCTGTAGCGGGCCGTTCGCGCGACCACCTCCGCCTGTCCGGCGTCGATCGGCAGGCGGACGCCACGCCAAACCAAACCGGCGGGCGGCGAAACCTGCGGCAACTGGTCTGGGGTCAGATTCGCCGGGACCGCGCCAGCCGTGCGGAAACCGACCGCGGCGTACGCCGCTGGTGAAACGCTGCCGATACCATCGGTGACCGCGAGGCGCTGCGCGTCGGCGCGTTCCACCCAGTCCACGTCCAGCGCGGTCGGCGAGGCGAGGCGAAGGAACAGGTTGCCGCCCGAGTCTGCGGTCCGAGGATTCGTGCCGGAGAGATACTCGAGGTAATCCGAATCGCCATCGCCGTCCGTATCCTGGAGATAACCAGGTGCAGTGTTCGGCAATGCCCGCGCAAGTGCCCACGAGGAATAGTCCGGAGTGGCGCTCGGGGTGAAACGGACGGTGTACGGATCACTGTCGCCGGTGCGGGTATCGCACCAGATCGCGACCGCCGGCTGGAGGGTGGAAACAGGAGGCGCGACCCCCAGATAGTCACCCAGCATGTAGCCGCGGGACGTCGGCGGAGCATAGCGGATGTCGCTGCTCCTTTCGGTCAGCCGCACGTTGGGCAGCCAGGTGGATCCTCCGTCGACGGACAAAGCCGCGTAGTGATCGACCACGGGCAGCGCGACGGTGGAGTTGCGGCGGTCCATGAAGACGATGGAAACAGACTGACCGTCGGCGGAAACGGCGACCGCGGGATTCATCACGCTCGTACCCGGCGGACCGTCGTCCACCGCCACCGGCGGGCTCCACGACGTGCCGCTGTCGACGGAACGGGTGACCATCACGTGCGGCATGCCGCTGACGAGAGCCGTGTAGGTGAGAAACAGTGCGCCCGTTCCGCGCGCGACGGCGAGCGACGGAAGAAAGACGCCGTCGCGCATGTCGGGATCGTCCCAGACCGTGACGGACGGGACGATCGTCGTTGCAGTGGCGGGGAACGTCCGTCCGCCGTCGGTCGATCGCTTGCACTGAATGGAAAGCGGCGAGATGTCGTTCACGTTCGGAAAGGTGACGTAGGCGACCAGCAGCGAGCCGTCGGGCAGGAAGGCGGGTTGTGAGCCCTGATCGGTCGAGCCGGAGGGCGTCACGGCGACGGGCGTTCCCCAGGTGGCGCCGCGATCATCGCTGACGGACGCGAGCAGATTGTCGCCGGTGGCGACGCCGGCGGCGCTGGTGGTGAAATTGGTCCAGGTGACGACGAGACGACCGGAGTTGGCCGCGGTCGCGTAGTCATTGACGGCCAGCCATTCCTTGTCCG
Organism: Opitutaceae bacterium; assembly: GCA_035545515.1. GTDB lineage: Bacteria > Verrucomicrobiota > Verrucomicrobiia > Opitutales > Opitutaceae > ER46. The sequence goes on along the minus strand of DASZYH010000235.1, from coordinate 4,316 downwards.
GGGCGGCCGTCGTCGTCGTGGAGCGAAACACGACGGAAGGGGAGGACCAGTTGGCTCCGCCGTCGGTCGAGCGGCTGACCACCACGGCTCCGAGGTCAAAGGCGCCGGAAATCGAGGCGAGGGTCGCAAGGTACAGGTCGCCCTGCGGACCGATGGCAGAGACGGGATCGGTCGCGCGATTGTAGGTCCCGCCACTGGCCGACGTGAGCTGGGGAATGAGGGAACGTGACCAACTCAGGCCTCCATCGGTCGAAAGCGCGTAGCCGCAGTCGACGGCGCCGGCATCGGAGTACCGGCCGTCCTGGAAGGTCGCGAGCAGCATGGCCGGGTTGGCGGCGCTGCGGTAAATGAACGGCTCGGCCTGACCACGCTGGCTCGCGGGCAGAGCGGCGGAGTCGTCGCCCAGCCGGACGTTTTCACCGACGCGCGCATCGAGCACCAGTGGAGGTTTGCCCTTCGATGCGTCGGCGTAGACCAGGCGGGCGCGTTGCGGTGCGGACGTCCCGCCGAACGCACCTGCCGCATCAAGCGCCGAGAAGAGACCTCCGGAAAGTCGGTCGGGGTTGGCCACGCGGAGGGCCAGCGCGCCGGACGGCGGAGGGGTGATCGCGGCCAACGCGCCGGTGAGCGGGATCACGCTGAGGCCGCCGACCAGCCTGATCAGGCGGGAGAACATGCCGACACTGATGTCCGAACCGCGCCGCGGCTCAAGTGGGATGATGGCGGGCGCAGCCCTGGCAGCCGTGAAAAAAGAGCGGATATCGCCTAAGAAATCCCGTTCGGGCGCGTGATTCGGGTGAACCCATTCAACCCCATGGAACGCCACTTCGCCCTACCAATCACGATCGCTGCCGCACTGCATGCCGTGCTTTTTGGAATACCCCGTCACACGAGGGAGGCCCCTCCCACGGGCGATGTGTCCATCATCGCACTTAAACCGATGCCCCGCGACGATTTTGTCCTGCCGCCGCCGGAACGCTCGAATGAGACGTCGGCGGTGCCGGCGGGCAGTCCGAACCCGGCCCCGACGCTTCCCGATCCGCCGGATCCGCGGCCGGGCACGACCTTCGTCGTACCGGTGGCGGTGGCGCGACCGTCGCTCGTGCCAACCCCGATGACGGCGGTCCCGCAGAATTGGACACTGGGTGAAGAGAATGGCGCTGGAGACGGCGGGATCGGTGCGATTGGGGTGCAGTATCTGGACAACCCGCCACGCGCGCGGGTGCAAGTGGCGCCGGTATATCCGATGGAGGCCAAGCGCGATGGACGGACCGGCGAGGTGACGGTGGAATTCATGGTGGATGAGCACGGGACGGTGGAGAATCCGCGCGTGCAGAAGTCGGATGACCACATCTTCGATGAGGCGGCGCTGCGGGCGGTGGCGCGCTGGCGGTTCGAACCGGGCCTGGTGCATGGCCGGGCGGTTCGGTTCCGGATGGCGGTGCCGATCGTGTTCAAGCTCGACCAGTAGGAGCCCGCCACGGTTCGCGCCGAAGCAACGAGACCACATTTTCGCCCGCGACCGGCGGGTGAAGGGTTAGAATAGGAAACGCGGCCGGGTTCGCCCGGCCGCGTTTTCTTTCAGCTGTGGGACAACGAATGTCCCACCCGGTCGGGTATTCTGGGCGCATGAACCGCCTCTCACGTTCCCCCAAATGCCTTGTTCCCCTCGCGCTGAGCTGGTCGCACGCCGGCGCCGATTATCGCGCGATGCCCTGGCCCGACCTCCGGATCGAGCGCCGGTGCGGCGACGAATGGCTGCCGTTCAATCCGTCGCTCGCGGCCCTGCGGGCGGCGGCGGCCGAACTGTCGCCCGGCGCGTGGCGGAGTTTTCTCGAGTTTGTTCCCACCGGCGTTCGGGAGTTCGTTGGGCAGTTCCAGAGCAACCGGCTGGCGGCGCTCGTGGTTGCCGCCCGCTGCCCGGACCTCGTGGGAACGCTGGCGGAATGCCCGGCGCTGACCGCCTTCGCGGCGGCCCACGTGACGCTGCGGGGCACGGAAGGACCGCGGTGGAACGAGTTGAACGCGCAGTACGAACGGGGAGGAGCGTTTGCCGTCCTCGAGTGGCTCGGGCTGCCCGCCTCGCGGGACTCGCTCGCGATCCTGCGGAATCTGGTGGCGCCAGATCTCGCCCCCGCGTTGCTCGGTTCGCTTCGCACGATTCTCTGGAAACCGGAGGGAATTTTTGCCCTCGCCCGCCTGCCCGCCATCGGCCAGCGCGAACTCAGCGATGCCTGCGCGCTGGCGGCATGACCGGACCCTCTCCGCCGGCCGGACAGAGGGGGACGTGCGGCAGCTGAGGTTGTCTGCGTCGGATTCGATCGCCGACGGATTCTCGATGCCGCCGCATGGGACCGCCCGAGCGCCAAGCACGCTCAACCGGTTGATAAATCAGGTGGTTGCATCCGCCCTGATTGGCGGCGCCGGTGAGGGCTCCCGATGGTGGACCTCGGCGGGGAGATGCCGCCAAAATCCGTTTGCCGACCGCACATGGGAGCGTCACGGTGCACGATTCCGTTTCCATGAGCGACATTCCCCAAGACATCACGCACGACCAACATGCGGTTCGGCGACAGAAGCTCGCCGAGTTGCGGGCGGCCGGTTTCGACCCGTTCCGGGCGAACCTCGCGCCGACGCATTTCTCTGCCGATGCCAAGGCGCTGTATGTCGACGGGCAGGATTACGCCGTGACGGTGACCGTGGCTGGCCGGCTGGTGACCTTTCGGGTGCAGGGCGGCAGCTCGTTCGTGAAGATCCAGGACCAGCAGGGGCAGATTCAGCTCTACTTTCGCAAGGACGTGCTGGGCGAGGAGCGTTACGGAATCTTCAAGAAGTCGCTCGACCTGGGCGACATCATCGGTGTGACCGGCGCGTTGTTCAAAACCAAGACGGGCGAAGTCACGGTCCGCGTGGACTCTTTCGTGCTGCTCAGCAAGGCGCTGCGTCCGCTGCCGGAGAAGTTCCACGGGCTGGCGGATCCGGAGCAGGTTTACCGGCAGCGGTATCTCGACGTGATCGTCAACGCGGAGTCGCGGTCGCGGCTCATGCTGCGGTCGCGGGTCGTGTCGCACATCCGGCGATTCCTGGAAGGCCGGCAGTTCATCGAGGTCGAGACCCCGGTGCTGGAAGGGACGGCGGGCGGGGCGGCGGCGCGGCCGTTTGTCACGCACCACAACGCGCTCGGGGTGGATTTTTACCTCCGGATCGCGACGGAGCTTCGGTTGAAGCGGATGCTCGTGGGCGGATTCGACCGCGTGTTCGAGATCGGGCGGATCTTCCGCAACGAGGGCGTGTCGCGGCGGCACAATCCTGAATTCACGATGCTGGAGGTCTACCAGGCCTACAGCGACTACCGGGGCATGATGACGCTGATCCGGGACATGCTGACGACGCTGGTGCGCGACGTGATCCGGCCGACGGACGGCTCGCTCAAGATCAAGCATGCGGCCAGCGGCCAGGACATCGACTTTGGCGGCGAGTGGCGCGAGGTGCGCTACAAGGACCTGATCAAGGAGGCCACCGGCGACGCGGACTGGTTCAGCTGCCCCAAGGCGGAGAAGATCGCGAAGGCGGAGGCGATGGGGCTGGCCGTTCACCCCGGGTGGGAGGAATTCGAGATCACCAACGAGATCTTCTCCAAAAAGATCGAACCGACGCTCATCCAGCCGACCTTCGTCACGCACCTGCCGAAGGAGCTCTGCCCCCTGGCGAAGCTCAACGCGGACGACCCGACGGTCCTGGATGTATTCGAACTCACGATCGGCGGCATGGAAGTGGCGCCGGCCTATTCGGAGCAGAACGACCCGGACGTGCAGCGTGACATGTTCGAGCACCAGGCCGGCGAGGAGAAGCAGAACATCGACCAGGATTTCCTGCTCGCCCTCGAACATGGCATGCCTCCCGCGGGCGGCATGGGCGTCGGCATCGACCGCCTCTGCATCCTGCTGACGGGCGCCGAAAGCATCCGTGACGTGATCCTGTTTCCGCAGCTCCGTCCCGGCGCATGAACCGCCCGGGCCGGATTTCGGATTGCGGCGTGATGCGACGCCACCGGAGGATGCGGTGGTCTGGCGAGGCAACCGGGCTTGATCAGGCGACCCGGATGACGCGTTCTTGATCGCGGTATTTGCCAGGAACCAATCGGCCGCCTGCAATCTCCAATCCGCCATCTCCCGTGCCCTGGTACCTCTACCTCGCCCTCAAGCAGCTTTTCCCCTCGGGGCGGCGGTTTCCCTTCTTCACCGCGATCTCGGTGACGGGCGTTGCGCTCGGGGTGATCGTCCTGCTGGTCGTGCAGAGCGTGATGTCGGGATTCC
>DASZYH010000234.1:0-75532 GCA_035545515.1 Opitutaceae bacterium | reverse complement strand
GCCCTCCAGCGGATGTCCGTGCTGGACCTTGCCCTGGGCGGCGAGTCCATCGTACCAGGCGTTCCACTTCTGCATCAGCTGCTGCCGCTGCTCGGCAGACATCGCCTTGTAGGTTTCCGGCGACGCATCGCGAAAGATCATCAGGAAGGGTGATTTTGTTTCCATGGTGGGATGTGGGTTGATGAGGGTTCGGATACTACAACGAACGAGCCGCGTGGCAACGGACAGGGTGATTGGGGATTCCGGATTGCGGATTGCGGAATGCGGATTGCGGAATGCGGATTGCGGAATGGCGACTCCGGAATGCAGATGGCGGAAAACGGAGGGCAGAGGACAACTACGGAGGGCGGATGGCGGGACAGATGAAACGGTGGGGCTTCCGATTGGGTAGGGCTCGAAGGCGGCAGGAGCAGGACTACCAGGAGGTAACGGAGGCGTGGTTGGCAGAAATATCGACGCAGGAAATCGGCGGAGCGCGTTTTCCAAGTCACTCGATTGGTACACATTTCACGCTTCGCAATGAAGCGGGCGAAACGCCCGCGCTCCCATTCCCCGCGCTGCGCAATCCGAATTTCGCAATTTCATTGTCCGTCTGACCGCCGGTCGTTCGTCGAATCAGTGAACCAAAACCCATCACCCACATGAATACGACCACCCAACCCTCCACCCACTCCACATCCTCGACCGGCACCTCGTCCGGCGGCGGCATGCTGCAGATCCAGCCGTATCTGTTCTTCAACGGCCGATGCGACGAAGCGCTCGAATTCTACCAGCGGACGCTTGGCGCCACGACCACGATGCTGATGCGCTTCAAGGACTGCCCCGAGCCGGCGAACTGCCCGCCGGGTTGCGACGAGAAGATCATGCACGCGGCGTTTCGCGTCGGCGCGACAGAACTGTTTGCGTCGGACGGATGCTGCGACACAGCGGCCCAATTCCAGGGAGTGTCCCTGTCCCTCACGGTGCGCAACGAGGCCGAGGCGCAGCGCACGTTCACCGCGCTGGCGGACGGCGGTGAAGTCCGGATGCCACTCTCGCGCACGTTTTTCTCGCCGAGCTTTGGCATGGTGGCCGATCGGTTCGGCGTTGCCTGGATGGTGTACGTGGTACCGGCTACAGCATGAACCCCACCCTGCCCTCCGAATCCACGGCCGCCAAACCGCGCCGGAACGCCTTCGCGCGGTTTGCCCCGCCCATCGTGCGCACGCTGATGGGCCTCGCCTTCGTGGTGTTTGGACTGAATGGATTCCTGAACTTCATTCCGCAGCCCAGCACGCCCTTGGCGCCGCGCGCGGTCGCATTCCTCACCGCGCTCGTGAACACCGGCTACATGCTGAAACTGATCGCGGTGACGCAGCTCGTCGCAGGAGCGATGCTCGTGCTCAACGCCTTCGTGCCGCTGGCGCTGGCGCTGCTGGCGCCCTTCCTCGTGAACAGCCTGGCGTTTCACTTCTGCCTCGAGCCCACGGGGCGGCCGATGGCGGTCGTGTTCACCCTCCTCGAGCTCTACCTCGCATGGCGCTACCGGGCGTCGTTCCGGCCGATGCTCGCGTGGCGCGCCCGGCCCTGACGCAAAGAGCCGCGACGTAGGTCGCGGCTCCTGCCCGGCGCTCCGGGATGATGATCCTGCACCGGAGCGCGAAGATGATTCAGACCGGCGGCAGCATCGTTCGTTCAGGCGGACGGGGATTGCACGCCCGGCGTACCGGGAATCGCGTCATACACTGCGCCCGCGCGGCCGGCGGACGCCGGGGCGGAGTCACTTCGCCTCACCCAGGTTGTTTCGCAGTTCCGGTTCCCGGTCCTGCACCAGTGCTGCGAACCAGGCGGCGGAGCGCTCCGTGTACGGACGCTGCTCCTCCGGCGTCGCAAAATTGTTGTGCGGCGAATCGATCATCGGCACGGCCTCCTTCGGCCCCGCGATCTGGTTGAAGGCCGTCCAGACGCCCACGGGCGGGCAGGTCGTGTCGACAAATCCCATCGCGACCAGGCACTTCGCCTTGATCCGCGACGCGAAATTCACCGTGTCGAAATACAGGGCGGTCGACATCACTTTCGGGCTGCGGGCGTCCCAGTTCGGATATCCGGCCGCCCGGCCGTGCAGCGCCGCATTTGAGTCCGCCCCGGCCGGTACATCGACGATCATGTGGGTAACGCGGGGGTGCAGCCCCGCGACCGCAAAGCTCTGCTGGCCGCCCATGCTGGTCCCCGCCGCGACGAGGATCCGCCCGTCCCAGTCCGGGCGCCCCGCCAGATAGTCGAGGGCGCGATAGTCGCCGAGGTACATCTGAAGGAAATAATTCCGGTCCCGCTCGTCGTTGTAGAGGCTGGTGTAGTTTTTGATCATCGCCGGCAGCGCGTCGTAGAACTCCTTCGGCAGGTTGAACGGGACGTCGTGGGGTTCGACGTTCAAGGCAAGCCACCCTTGCGCCGCGCGGTCGGTGACCCAGGCCTTCTGCAGCGGATACGGGCCGCCCGCCCACTGCATGATCAGCACGGCGGGAAACTTCCCCGGCCGCGACGGCTTGGCCAGTTGTCCGTACACGTGGGCGCCGCCGATGTTGTTCAGGCGGACGGTGGCGTAGTCGACGCCGTCGCGACCGCTGGGCTCGGGCGTCACCACCGGATCCATCGGGATGCCGTGCAGGAGCGCGATCTTCGAAGCCCAGAACGCGTCGAAGTCGGCCGGGCACGCGGCATCCGGCGGGATGCGGGTGGGATCGATCGCGGCGCCGGCGACGGTGTGCTTGGCGGCGCGGTCCATCGGCGCGACATCGAGCAGGACCATCGCCGGCTCGTTCACGCTCAGTTCGATGGTGGCCGAAGGAGCAGGATCGATCTTCCCCGATTTGATCACGACAGCACCATCGCGTTTGACCGTGTAATCATAGCCGCCGGCAGGCGCCTTGACCCCGGCCGGCAGCGACAGTGTCCAGCCCACGCTCTCGCCGGCGCGGTAGATGCCGGAGGCGTGGAACGGCTGCACGGTCAGTTGCTGGGCCGGCGCAACGACGGCGGCAGCCAGGAGGCCGAGCACCGCGACTGTGGGGAATCGAAACAAGGGGTTCATCACAGAGGAATTAAGGGAACTGCCGCGTGGCGCACAAGGGTGGCGGCGGGGAACACCCGTTCCTCGCGCCGTCCCTGCCGTCAAACGGCCCTCCCGTCACATCATCGCGCGACGCGAGGAAAAAAGCCCCGGCGGACAAGAGCGTCCGCCGAGGCTTAGAACTAACCCCCAAAGTGGTGGTAATGCGGGGGCACCCGTCGGCGCGGGGTGGGGCGATTGGAGTACGGTCACGCTCCCCGCCGCCTGCACCGACTGCAAAATCAGCCCTGTCCTAATTATCGAGCGAATTTGGCCGTCGATCGTTCCGGGCTAATCGACCAGGAGTTCGGTCTCGACCTTGCCGCCGGCCCGCTCGTCGCGCCGGTGGTGCGCCGCCGGCAGCAGCAGCAGACACAAAGGGATCCCGCAGAACACGACGAGTCCCGCAAAGACGAACCCGTTGTCGAACCCAAGCGTCTGGGCCTGCCGGAAGATTCCCTCGCTGCCGGCAAACGCCGCCTTCAGCGGCGGCGTGGGCAGGACACCGGCCGGCTGGCGGATGACCAGTTCGTTGACGTGCAGTCCGAACCGGTAATACGACGCCGACTCGAGTGCGAACCCCTCTCCGATCCGCACGGCATGCGTGTGGATCGCGTTCGTGACATAGTTGTTCAGCAGCGCGATGCCGAGCGATCCGCCGACGTTCTGCGACACGTTGAGGAAGCTCGTCGCCATCGGCACCTCGTGGCGCGGCACGGCGTTGATGGCCGCGGCCATTAGCGGCGCCATCATCAGCGCGAGCCCGATTCCGCGAAAAACCTGCGGCACCACGATCATCGTGCGGTTCGACAGCGGATCGAGGTAGCCGAAAGCCACGAGCGAGAACCCGACCAGCGTGCACCCCGCGGCCGTCAGCAGCGCCGGGCTGTACCGGTCGGCGAGTCGGCCCGCGACCGGCATGGTGGCGCCGACCGCCAGCGCGCCGGGAATCATCCACAGTCCCGCCTGCACCGGCGTGTAGTGCATCAGATTCTGGAGGAAAATCGGGAACAGAAAGACACTCCCGAAGAGACCGATCGCCCGGAAGATCGCGAGCGCCGTGGCGAGCGAGTAGTTGCGGATCGCGAACAACCGCAGATCGAGCAGCGGATGTTCGACCGTCAGCTCCGTCGCAATAAAGAGCACGAAGCCGACGGCCGCGATGCCTTCGCAGACGCGGATGTAGGTCGAGAACCAGCCCTTTTCCTGGCCGTTCGACAGCGCCGTCAGGCTGCCGATCAGGGCCAGGGCGAGAAAGACGTAGCCGAAAAAATCAAACCTCCGCCGCGGACCGTGCGCACGCAGCGGCCGCATGATGATCATGCCGGCGAGCAGCGTCAGCGCGCCGATCGGCAGGTTCACCGAAAAGATCGTGCGCCAGCTGAACGCGTCCGTCAGGTAGCCGCCGAGCGTGGGGCCGAGCGCCGGCCCCGCCATGATGCCGGTGCCCCAGATCCCGAGCGCCTTGCCGCGTTCGTGGGGCTCGAAGAGCTCGGCCACAATCGCCATGCCGATGGGCTGGATCGCACCGCCGCCGAGCGCCTGGAGGATCCGCGCGGCGATCAACGACTCGTAGTTCCACGCCATCGCGCAGAGGCCGCTCGCGACCGTGAACACGAACAGACTGCCGAGATACACGGCCTTGTAGCTCATCCGGTTCGTCAGCCAGCCGACGAACGGCATGACGACCGCCGACGCCATCATGAACCCCGTCGACACCCACTCGATCTGGTTCCGGTCGACCCCGAAGCTTGCCATCATGTGCGGCAGCGCGACGTTGACGATGCTCGAGTCGAGAATCGCCATGAACGTCCCGAGCATGATGATGCCGAGGACGCTCCACCGATAGGCAGGCGACGGCTGCGCGCTAACGGTCGGCATGCTGGCCGGGCGTCGCGACCCCCGAGGTGCCGACCCGAATCCTGACTTCGACGGACAGTCCCGGGCCGATCGGCAGCTCCGGCGGCGTCTCGACCGAAATGCGCAATGGCACGCGCTGCGTCACCTTGATGAACGTCCCGGACACGCCTTCCGCCGGGATCAGGCTGAACTGGGAGTTGGTCGCGCGAAGGATCTCCCGCACCCGTCCCTTCAGCTTCAGTCCCGGAAACGCGTCCACCGTGATATCCGCCTGGTCGCCGACGCTCACCTGGTGCAGATATTTTTCCTCGATGTTCGCGTCGACGCGCAGGGTCGACGGGTCGAAAAGGGTGACGACCGGCTGGCTCGGCGGAGTGATCGCGCCGGCATCGAGCCAGCGCCGCACGACCCAGCCGTCGAACGGCGCGCGGACGCTACAGTGATCAAGATCGACGCGGGCGCGCTCCAGGGCGGCGGCCGCCTGGGCAACGCGACTCCGGGCGACGTCGACATCGGCGCGCGCCGATTCGATGTCCTCCGGCCGCGAGCCTTGGCGCAGCAGGAGGAGGGTTTGCGCGGCGTTTTCGCGGCTCTGCCGCGCGGACTCGAAGGCGGTCCTGGCGCGGTCGAGCTCGTCCTGGGCCGCCGAACCCTGCTTGAACAGCAGCTCTGTCCGCTCGAGGCTCACGCGCGCGAGTTCCTCCTCGTTTTGCAGGCGGCGGGCCACGGCCTCGGCTGCCCGGATTTCCTCGGGACGGCTGCCGTGGACGGCCTTGTCGTACTTGGCCTGGTCGGACACCAGAGTGGCCCGCGCCGCGAGGAGCGCCGCCTCCGATTCGCCGATAGCCGCCTGTGCATCGGCGGAATCGAGCTGGAACACGACGTCATTCCGCCGCACGGCGGCACCCTCGCGGAACCGGATCTCCGCGATGCGCCCGTTGATCTCTGGCGCAAGGTCCACGAGATAGCCGCCGATTCGCGCGTCATCGGTGTAGACCGTGCCCCGCATGACGAAAAACCAGTAGCCGGCGATCGCGACGGCTGCGGTGACGATCACTCCGATCCCGATCCAGAGGTGGATCCGGCGTCTCCCGTTTCCATCGCCGCCCGGGCGGCGAGCCGGAGCCGCCGGCACACCCGACACTTCGGTGGTATTCATCGCACCATCAGGTCAATGGCCGTGGTCGAAGCGCCGGTGGCGCCGTGCCGCCGGCTGCGAGGACCGTTCGGCAGCGCTGCCGGGCGGAGATGCAAGTTCGCAGTCACGCTCCAGTGTAGCCACGGCGGAATTCGGCCGGTGCGCATTAATTGTCGAGTCCTCGCCGCCGTTTGTAGCACGGCAGCCGGGTCCCCGGCCCAGAGAGCGACGAGCCTACGTCCTGACCGGAGCCGGCGTCGCGAACGGATCAACCGTGCTGTCCTCGCGCCAGCTGTATTCAGCGCGATGCGCGATCTCCAGCGCGGTCTTCCGTCCATATACCTTCTGGATCAATGCAAGCGTCATATCCATTCCCGCCGACACGCCCGAGGACGTGAAATAGTTTCCGTCCTGCACCCAGCGGGCTTCGCGCACCCATTGGACATGCGGTCCCTGTGTGACCACGGCGTCGAACGCACGCTTGTTGGAAGTGGCGCGACGACCGTCGAGCAGACCCGCCCGCGCCAGGAGCATGCTGCCCGTGCAGACGCTCGCGACATATTCGGCTTCGGCAGCCGCCTCGCGCAGCAGCTCGAGGAAATTTGCGTTGTTGATCTGCTGCCGGGTGCCGAGCCCGCCGGGGACGAGCAGGAGCCCCGGCCGACGCACCTGCGACAACGCACCCTCCGCTACCGTGGCGGGTCCCTGCGAACTCATGACCGTGCCGGTTTCCTCCGCGACCACCGCCAGGGTCGCCCGTTCGCCGAGCATGCCCAGGAGTTCGAGCGGCCCGAACAAATCCAACAGTTCGAACCCGGGGAAGACCACGGCGGCGACAGTCAGCGGCTTGTTTCTCATAACGCGTGAGTTGCCCGCTGTATTATCGAACACACCCAATCGCTACAAGGGGCGAACCTGCCGCTGAATGGCAGCAGGCGAAGCAATCGATCACGGGCTGCACCGGTCAAGGTAGTGCAAGAAAGCGCAACAACTGCGCAGTAAATCGCAATTCTCCACCGGCGGAGCGCCGTACAATTCCTTATAGTGACGCCCGGGTGGAGACCTGTGGGACTCCCCAAATCAAAAATAAGTCGCCGGCGCGGATTGTGGGATCCGCGCCGGCGCGTTTTTTTTGGCGCTCGCGCAGCCGTCGTTCCCGGCGCGTGGGAGGCGCAACTATTCGGGTGCATTCCGGCCGGGGGTCGGTTCAACTTCCGGCTCCCTTTCTTCCCGTGAGCCTACCCAATCCGCCCGAACCGATGGACATCGCACCGCTCTGCGCCGAGACGGCGCTGCGGCTGCTCCAGCACGGCGCCGAAAGTGCGCTCGTTGAGTCGCTCGCCCGCCGGCTCGGGCTCGCGCTCGGCGCCGAACGCGTCGAGGTCGCGCTGATGGCCAATGCCGTGACCGTGGCGGTGCGCATCCGCGGGCGCAGCATGACAACCGTGCGGCGAAACGAGGACCGCGGGATCAACATGCACGTGGTGATGGAGGTCCAGCGGCTGGTGCTCGACGTCGAGGCCGGCAAACTGGACCGACTCGGCTATCGCGAGCGGTTTCTGGCCATCCAGCCGCTCCATCATCCGCGCTGGCTGGTGGCGGTCGTCGTGGGCGTCTCGTGCGCGTGCTTCGCGGCCCTGAACCACGCCGACCTCGCGGCCTGCATCCTCGTGACCGTTGCCAGCACGGTCGCGATGGCGGTTCGCCAGCAGCTCGCGCAGCTCCATTTCAGCCCGATGATCGTATTCGGGGTCACCGCCTTCGTGGCGACATCGCTCACGGTCCTCGGCTACTGGCACAACCTGAGCACGACGCCGAAGGCGGCGATGGCCGCGAGCGTGCTCCTGCTCGTGCCGGGTTATCCGCTGATCAATTCCGTTTCCGACATGGTGAAGGGTTACGTGAACACCGGCATCTCGCGCGGCGTGTTTGCCCTGTTGCTTTCCGCCGCAACGTGCGCCGGGATCCTCACCGCGATGGCGGTGTGGCGGATCTGGGGGTGGCTGTCATGATCGCGGCGGATCTGATCCGGGACATGGTGCTGGCCGCGATCCCGGCGGTCGGCTTCGGCATGCTGTTCAATGTCCCGGCGCGGCTGCTGTGGCATTGTGCGATCCTCGGTGCGATTGGGCACGGCCTGCGGCTCCTCCTGCTGCATGCGTACGTGCCGCTTGAACTTGCCACCCTCGTGGCCGCGTCCGTCGTCAGTTTCATCGGAGTCTGGCAGGCGCAGAGGCTTCATGCGCATCCCAAGGTATTTACGGTGGCGGCGGTGATTCCCATGATTCCCGGCGTGCCGCTGTTCACGGCCCTGATTGCGATCCAGCAGGTTTACGAAAAGGGGGCAACGCCGGAACGCCTCGCGCAGGCCATCGACTCGGGACTGCGCGCGTCGGTGCTGATCGCGGCGCTGGCCATCGGACTCGCGATGCCGGGCCTCGTCTACTACCGCCGGCGGCCGGTTGTCTAGCAGCGCCGCGGCGGACGGAAGGCCGGCGCGCGTCCGCAGCAAGGAATGCGGAGCCACCGCGGGGGTGTTTCGCTACACTGCCGGACTGCGCGCGCTCCGCGCGGAGCGCCGCCCACGCCTATGAATACCGATCCGAAATCGGCGCCTGTTCCTCCCGGTCCGGCGGCAGGCCCCGCTCCCGACGCTCCCAAGCCCGTCGCGCCATCCCATCCGACGCCGGTTTTTCCGCCCAAGCCCTCACGGTTCTTCGACGCAGCGGGCCGATTCGGTCGCGTCCAGCCCGGGCACGGCGGCCAACGCGGGTTCTCGTCGCAGGCCTCCCGCGAGCACACGCGCGGCCGTCACTCGGGATAGCCCCGCCGGCGATTCCCGCCCTGACCGCCTCGCCCGGACCCGGCAATGACGGAGGACGACACCCGCGCAGCGTTGCTGCTCGTCGAGGATGACGACGACGACGTTTTCCTGTTCGAACACGCGCTCGCCAGGGCGGGCTTTCGAAACCCGGTCCAGGTCGTGCCAGATTCGCTCCGCGCCGTGGCCTATCTGGCCGGACACGACGCCTACGCCGACCGAATCCGCCATCCGCTCCCCGCGGTGGTCGTCGTCGACCTGCGGTTACCCGGTGAGGATGGCATCGGACTGCTGCGGTGGATCCGGGCGAATCCGGCGCTCCGTCGGCTGGCGGTGGTCGTGTTCACGACGTGCAACTCGACGGCCGACCTGCAATCGGCGTGGAATCTCGCGGTCAATTCCTACCTGCTGAAACCGTCCGATCCGAAGTCGTTCGCCGCGACCGTCAAAGCGCTGGCCGTCTACTGGCTCCGACTGAATCTTCCGGCTCCATAGCGCGGACGGCCCCCGCCCGGACTCCGCTTGTCAATCGCCGCGATCGGCGGCTGATTTTGCGGATGTCCCTTTGCCGCCACCCGATTCTCGTCGTTGCACTCCTGCTCAGCCTCTCCCCGATTCTGCGAGCCGGCGAATCCGTGCCGGCTGCAGCCGCGGAGCACCACCCGTTCGCAGTCGCCATCTATTGCGCATCGAGCCGCGGGGCGGCCGACGAAGTGCGAAGCGCGACCCGGATTGGCGAGGGCATCGGGGACCGGCACTGGACCCTCGTCTGGGGCGGTGCCGACGCCGGGCTCATGGGAACCGTCGCTCGCGGAGCAAAGGCGCGCGGCGGCCGGCTGGTCGGTGTGATGGCGGACATGTTCAAATCGACGGCCTTCCCGGGCGCCGATCAGCTCGTGTTTGCGCCGACCGTCGCGGCGGCCAAGGCGGGACTGCAGGAACGCGCCGATGCGTTTGTCGTGCTGCCCGGCGGCTGCGGCACAATGGACGAGTTCTTCAACGTTCTCGAACTCAAGCAACTCGCACTGCACCACAAGCCGGTGATCCTTTTCAATCAGGACGGATATTACGATCCGCTCGTCCGCTTCATCGACGAGAGCGTGCGACGCGGATTCACGAACGCGTCGGTCCGCCGGAACCTCGTGGTGGTGACCACCGTTGACGCGCTGTTCGCCGAGCTGACACGGGCCGCGGGCGGTTCCTGAGCGACACCGCGCCTCGTCGGGCCGGCTTCGCGGTCCAGTTTCGGCAGGAGCACGCCGGTACTTCGCGCTCCGATCGACCGCCTCCCGCGGACGGCATCCGCGGGCGCTGACGAAACCAGCCGAACGAACCGAAAACTAAATGCGGACCAACCGCTCCGAATTCCGCTTCTTCACCGGCGCATCCGCCGATCCCTTCACGAGGGTGATCGCCTCAAAGCAGGCGGTCTCGTTGTAGTAAATCTCCCCGCTCTTGGCGATTTTCCGGTTGTTTGCCCCTTCGAGCAACCAACGCCAATAGCCTTGGGTGTCCTTATACATGTAGTAAGTCATGACTTTTCATCATGTCTGCCAAAGGTGGGAGCCGTGGTGCGACGGGGTGGCACGCGCGGCTGGAAATCGAAAAGGGGTCCGCAAAGGATGCGCCCACCGGCCCACCCGGTCTCGCCACTTCTTGTCCGAAATCGCGCACGGGTTAACCGCCGCCGCAAATGCGGCTGAACACCTCATCCGCGCGTGGCATGGCTGCCCCGGCCGAAGCCCGTTCCGATCCGCCGCAGCGGCCCGAAATCGAAGCAGTGCGTCCCGGTATCCCGCCGTCCCGGCTTCAGATCCGCCCGGATGTGTCGATACCTGGAATTCCAGCGGCGATCCCCGGCGGTGGATCGCGGCATTTCATGAAAAGCGTTCAAACGAAACTCCTGCTCCTGGGAAGCACGGCGGTCGTGATCGTGATTCTGCTGGCCGGCTACGTCCTCGACACCGCGGTGCGCGAGTTTCGGTCGCTTGCCACGTTTCAGCAGACCGCCCGCGTATCCAGTTCGGCCTATACACTCGCCAAGGACCTGACCAACGAGCGCCAGCTCGGTTACTATGCGTCGGCCTTCCTCGGCGAAGGCACGCCGGAACAGATGCTGGCCCGCTATCGTGATGCCGTCGCGGCCACCGACGCCGTTCATGCCGAGCTCGTGCAACTGGCCGCCGCCAGCCGGGGAACCTTCTCGGAGCGCTTTCGCAAGGGACTCGACGAGGTGATCGGGTCCGAGCAGGAACTGAAACAGGTACGGGCGGAAATCCTCGACCCGACACGAACCCGCGACAAGGCGGCCGCAGCCGCGTTGAAATCGCGCGCACTGAAAATCTACGACGGCGTCATGTTCGCCCAGTCCAACTTCCTGCCGCTGCTCGCGGTCGAGACGCACGACGACGAGCTCGTTCGGAAGATTGTCACCCAGGACAGCATCGCCCGCCTGCAAAAGGATTTCTGGAAGGAAAAGGGCCTGGTCGCCACGGTGCTGCGCGACAACAAGCTCGCCGAAGCGGCCTCCGGCGAACTCAAGACCAAGCGGCTCAGCTCCGACGACCACGTGTCGCGGATCCTGTCGCTGTCCGACCCCGTCGTGGAAGCGGCCATGCGCCAGCTGCTGGCGAACGCCGACTACCAATTCATCAATCAGGCGGCCGACAAGATCCTGGCCCTCGGCCCCGGAGCGAAGGATTTTCACGCGATCTCCGACTATCGTTCGTACGAAACGGGTCCGCTGACCCGCGTCGAAGCGGCGTTCGAATCGCTGGCGAACACGGGGGTCACCGATCTCGACACGTATACCCGCCAGCGTCTGGCCAGCGCCCGTTGGCGCGCGATCATCCTCACGGTCTGCAGCGCTGCCGCCGTCATCAGCCTGGTCGGATTCGGGCTCCGGATCGCGCTCAGCATCACGCGGCCGCTGCTGCAGGTGAACCAGGAACTCGCCGGCGCGGCCGATCAAGGCGGCGCGGCGGCGAAGGACCTCGCCGCCGCCGCTGCGAAATTGAGCACCGACGCGTCGCACGAGGCCTCGTCGATCGAGGAAATCTCGTCGACCATCGAGGAGCTGTCCGGCACGACGGCCAACAACCTCGACCACCTGCGGAAAATGGCCACGGACGCCTCCGACGCGGCGAAGCTGACGGACGCCGGCCTGAAGGAGGTCGACGCCCTGACGGCCGCGATGACCGCGATGCAGAAGACCAGCACCGACATTTCCGCGATCCTCCAGACGATCGACGAAATCGCATTTCAGACGAACATCCTCGCGTTGAATGCGGCGATCGAGGCGGCGCGGGCCGGAGAGGCCGGCGCGGGATTTGCGGTCGTCGCCGACGAGGTGCGCGCCCTGGCCCAGCGCAGCGCGACCGCCGCCCGCGAGACCCGCGGCAAGATCGAGCTCGCCGTACGGACCACCGAGAACGGGGCCAGGAGCAGCGCGGCGGTGAGCACGCAGTTTACCCAGATCGCCACGATCACCCGGGACCTGGCCACCAAGGTCACGGCGATCGAAACCGCCTTCGCCGAGAGCACCCGCGGCCTTTCCCAGGTCACCGAGGCGATGCACCACCTCGACGGCACCACGCAACAGACCGCCGCCGTCGCCGAGGAGAACGCCGCCACGGCTGAGGAGATGGCGCAGGGCATCGAGCAGATCCGCCGATCGATCGCGACCTTGTCCGCACTCGTCGGCAAGCAGGCCAGCCTCCAAACGACGTCGGAGTCGGCGCCGCCGCCCGCGACCCGCCCGCGGCCCACCACGCTCTCGCGTCCGCCCGCTGAAATCGCCGCGGTGTGAGCGCCCGCCCAGCGGACGGCGACTGTCCGGGGAACGCGGCGGCCCGCCGGTCGATCTGCGTTGAACCGCCGCGTCGCGCCCCAAGGATCCGGCAATTGTCATGATTTTCGCCGAGAACGTCCCGCTGGCCGCGCACACGACCTTCCGTCTCGGCGGTCCGGCGCGTTACTTCGTGCAGGCCGTCTCCGCGAGCGAGGTCGCGGAGGCTCTCGCGTTCGCGCGAGCGCGGCGGCTGCCCCATTTCATCCTCGGCGGCGGATCCAACCTGCTGGTCGCCGATCGCGGGTTTCCCGGAGTGGTGATCAAGATGGCGTCGTCCGGAATGGTCTGGGAGCGGCAAGAGGGTGACGTCCTCGTGACCGCCGCCGCCGGAACATCCTGGGACGAACTCGTCGCGGAGACGGTCGCACGCGGGGCCTGGGGCCTCGAGAACCTCTCGGCCATCCCCGGCACAGTCGGCGCCGCCCCGGTCCAGAACATCGGCGCGTACGGCGCCGAGATCAGCCACTGTCTCGAGCGGGTCGTCGCCGTCGATGCCGACACGGGCCGCGAGCATGCCCTCGACAGCCGTGCCTGCGGATTCGGCTACCGCCAGAGCGTGTTCAAGACGCCGGCCGCGCGGAACCTGGTCATCCTGTCGGTCACCTTTCGTCTCTCGCCGACGCCCCGGCCGAACCTCGCGTACAAGGATCTCCGCGACTTTTTCGGCGCCCACGCGACGCCCGACCAAGGCGCGATCCGGCAGGCCGTCATCCAGATTCGCGCCGCGAAGTTTCCCGACCTGTCGCTCACCGGGACCGCCGGCTCTTTCTGGAAGAACCCGATTGTTCCCCTGGAGCAGATCTCCGCCTTGGAAGCGAAATATCCGGACCTGCCGTCGTACCCGGCGGGCGCCGGAGCGCGCAAGATCCCCCTCGCGTGGATCCTCGATCACGTCTGCGAACTGAAGGGCTGGAGCCGGGGAGCGGTCGGCCTTTTCCACCGTCAACCGCTCGTCCTCGTCGCGGAGCAGGGCGCCACCGCCGATGACGTCCGGACATTTTCCGCCGAGGTCGCCGCGACGGTAAAAGCCAGAACCGGCATCGTGATCGAGCCGGAGGTCCAGTATCTGGAGTGACCGGCTGCGACTCGGCGGGAGTTCGTAACGGGGTCTCGAGGGGTTGTGCTCGCGCGACGACGGCGGCGCTCCGCTCCCGCCGACGAGGAAATCCGGACCGCCCGGTCCCGAAGTGAAAACGGTCTTTTGTCCGCCGCGCGATCCCGCTAGGCTCATCGCCCCGAAAGGCACGTCATGAAAACAAACGTTGGTACCGTAGATCGCGTGATTCGCGTTGTTGTCGGCCTCGTCATCCTCGGCGTGGGACTCTATTGCCAGAGTTGGTGGGGCTTGATCGGACTCCTTCCGATCGCAACCGCCATTCTTCGTTTCTGTCCGGGCTACCTTCCCTTCCGAATCAATACCTGCGGCGAGAAGACCGCGGCGCCCACACCGCCTCCACCGCAATCCGGTCCGACCACCGGCTCGACCCCCGGTGGCATGGCGGATGCCGGTTCAGTCTGACGCGCAGCCCCGACGGGCGAACGCGCGCGCTTTCGCACCACCACGCCGCCCGGGCGCCCGGCCATTGCATTGAGTGGCCAACGGCGCCCGCGAGCGCGAATCCCGCCAACGGGGTCCTGACCCACCGCCCGAGTGGGCGGCAACCTCCGGAACGCATCTCGTCGCGAGGCGACTAAGCCGGCGGATTCGTCATGCTATAGTGCGAGAGACATCGATCGGCTCCGCCGGATGCACCCCCTCCGGTGGAGCCGGTTCGAGGTCACTGGCGCAACGATTTGGCCCTGCCGCGCGTGCCTCCCGTCCGCCCTGGAACGCAAGCGAGGCTGAAAAGCCTTCACCCAGAACCAAGGACCCGGTTCCGAGCCGGCACCGGTTGTGAATAAACCGGTGAATAAGTTCTTGGCGAATTCGGTGTTTTCCCGATACCGCGCGTCGGCCAATGGGACTATTGTGCGCGTCTCTCGCCATGAACACCCCCACACTTCCCACTGACGAACTGTTCGAGATGGAGCTGCGGATCGCACAGCGGGCGGATGAACTGGTCCGGGAATTCGGGACCGATCCCGAGCATGCGCTCGAGCCCTGGAGACAGGCGGAGCGCGAGTACTGGCGCAACGAAGGCGAGCGCCTGAAACCGTCTGCCCAACCGGAATGCGCATGATGCCACGCCCGCCCCGCCGCCACGCTGGAACTTACCCCGAACTGTTCTGACAGCCGCCCGCACTCGCGCGAGCCGGCGTTATTCCCCGACGAGCACGCGATATTGCCAGGCGTGGAGGGCGAACTTCGTGTCGGCGGTAAAGGTCACCGTCTCGCCCGTAAACGCATCGCGCCAAGTCCCGGCTAGCGCCGGCACGTAGGTGTCATCCGCCAGATCGCGTGCCGTCAGGTTCAGGCAGGCGGCAACGCGGTGACCCGCGGCCTCGCGCAGCACCACGTAAAGCGATTCGTCATGCGTGCTGGGCAGCCGCCGCATCGACGCCCCGGTCCACAGAGCCGGATCCGTACGCCGAAGATCGCAGAGCGTGCGATAGAACTTCGTCCGCGGATCAGGATGCCAAGCGATCGGATCGCGCTGGAAGAACTCGAGGCGCCGGTCCAGTCCGATTTCCTGGCCATTGTAGATCAGCGGGATTCCGTTCAACGCGAAGGACAGCACGGCAAACGGCGCGGCGCCGCCGCCCAGCCGCTCGAATTCCGTGCCCGCCCAGGTGTTCTCGTCGTGGTTGCTCGTGTAGAACATCAGCGCCGCGCCACGCGGAAAGAACGCACCGATCCGCGCCAGCGTGTCGTCGATGTGCGAAACGCCGGCACGCCCCTGGGCGACTTCGTTGAAGGTCTGCATCATATCAAACGCGTACGAGGCATTGAACGCCTTCAGCTGTTCCTGCGGCAGCTCGGACTCCGCCAGGAAGAACAGATCCGGGCGGATCGCCCGCAGCCGGGCAGTCAGCTTGTCCCAAAGCGTGGTGGGCAGGCCGGTCGCGAAGTCACAGCGAAATCCGTCGACCCCAAAATCGCGCACCCAATGCGCCATGGCGCGGGCTTCGTAGTCGAGGACGCCCGGGTTCGAGAAATCGAGCTGGATGACGTCCGTCCAATCCGTGCCCACCGGCGGCACGAAAGCTCCCTTCGCATCGTGGACGTAATAGTCGGGATGCTCCTTCGCGAGCGGGTTGTCCCACGCCGTGTGATTTCCCACCCAGTCGAGAATGATCCGGAATCCCTGCGCATGCGCCGCCTCGACCAGCCGCCGGAAGTCGGCCTCCGTGCCGAACTCCGGGTTCACCGCCATATAGTCGCGCACCGCATAGTAGCTGCCGAGCGGCCCCTTGCGGTTCACCTCGCCGATCGGATTGATCGGCATGAGCCACAGCGTGTCGACACCGAGCGCATGCAACCGCGGCAGCGCCTCGGTCACGCCGTCGAACGTGCCCGAGGCCGAAAACTGGCGGACGTTGATTTCGTAGATCACCGCGTGCCGGACCCAGTCCGGCTGGCCGACGGCAGTTTGCGTCGAACAGACGACGGGCGTCTCGGCACTGCGCCCGGGAAGGGCAAGCAACGCCAGGGCGGCGACGGAGGTGAGAAAGGCACGGAGGGGTTTCATGTTCGGAGACGGTTTCAGACGGCAGCAGGGTGAACGATGCCGACGCGACGGCGGATCGCGCGGTCCGCCGATCCTCACGACGAATCCGCGGCGGCGCAACCGCTGCCACTGCGGACAAAGCTTAAGTACCCGGGGAAAATCTTAGGCGGTCGACCGGAGCCGCGCAGGATTTGGAGCGGCGGGTCGGAAATTCCGCGCGCGTGGCCGCCATTTTTTACCGCGCGCCAACCAGCCACCAGAAAACGCATCCTTCTCCCCATCCCGCAGCTTATGATTGGCGCGGCCAGCGTCGTACTTTATGACACACCTCCGCCATGAAGTCGAAACCCCGCTTCTTCGCGACGGCACTCACCGCGATCGCGTTGTCCCTGCCCCTCCGTTCGGCCGAGCCCGCGCCGGCCGCGCCCTATACCGGCGCCATCTGGGCGCTGACCGAGGTCCAACCGGTGCTCGCGGCGGCCGCCGAGATCACCACGGCCAAACTCCCCAACTGCGATTATGCGGTCGTCGACTCGCACCAGGTGCGCACATACCGCGCCGACGGCACGGCGGAATCGCAAGACGAGGACTTCGTCAAGGTGCTCACGGAACGCGGGCGGCGGATGAAGCGCGTGCTCACCCGCAATTTCATGATCCCCTACTCGCGCGCCGAAGTCATCCGGCTCGAACGCATCCGTCCCGACGGTACCGTCGTGCCGATCGACGTCGCCGCCAACTCCCGCGAGGCCAGCGACAGTTCGCAGATGTCGGCGAACATCTACGACCCCAATTTCCGCGTGCTCCAGGTCAACATTCCCGGACTGGAACTCGGCGACGTGATCCATGCGGTGACGCGGGAAACGATCACGCGCGCGATCATCCCGGGTGAATACGCCGAGGAAAACGTGTTCGAGGAGGAAGGTTACATCCGGCACATCACGTACGAGGTCATTGCGCCCGCCGGCCACCCGCTCCGCCATCTCGTGATTCGCGACGCGGTCCCCGGCACGATCACCCCGTCGCAATCCACCGGCCCGGACGGCACGATCACCTACCGCTGGGAGGTCAACGCCGTGCCGAGGATGTACGAAGAACCGGCGATGCCGGCGCCCGTCATGACGCTGCAACGGCTCTTCGTAAGCACCTTGTCCGACTGGCCCGCGGTCTCGAAATGGTACTGGAACCTCAGTGCGGCGCACCTCGAGGCGACGTCGCCAGAGATAAGGCAGACGGTTGACCAGCTGACCGCCGGCCTCACGGGCCCGACGGAGAAGCTCAAGGCGATCTTCTATTACGTTTCGAAGAACATCCGCTACATGGGCATCACGCCCGAGAAGGACCGACCCGGATTCGAGCCGCACGATGTCGCGCTCACGTTCGCGAAGAAGTACGGGGTGTGCCGCGACAAGGCCGCGCTGCTCGTGGCCATGCTGCGCACCGCCGGATTTCCCGCCTACCCGGTCCTCGAGAGCTATGGCTGGCGCAAGGATGCCGTCGTGCCCGACGCGGCGTTCAACCACGCCATCGTCGCGGTCGAGCAGGGCAAGGGCGACTACCTGCTGATGGATCCCACCGACGAGAACACGCTCGATTTCCTGCCCGCCGAGGAGTGCAACTGGAGTTACCTCGTCTGCCGTCCGGACGGTGAGCAGATCAAGGTCATCCCGGTCAACTCGCCGGAAAAGAACCTGATGACGATTCGGACCACCGGTGAACTCGACGCCGCGGGCACGCTGCGTGCCACGGCCGAGCTTTCGTTCTCCGGCATCAACGACAACGCGTACCGCGCGGCTTTTGCCCGGATGAAGCCCGACGACCGCCAGCGCGCCTTCGAAGCGATGCTGAAGCAGGCGATTCCCGGCGCGCGGCTGACCGCCTACACGCTCACGCCCGCCAACCTGCTCGACCGTCAGCATACGCTGCATGCGCAGCTCGTGTTCGTCGCGAACGGCCTCACCGCCGCCGGCGCGGGCAAGTCGATCGTCACGCTCCCGTGGCTGGGCCGGCGGTTCGGCATCGTGAGCTTCCTGCTGCGCAGCGCGGGGCTCGAAAAGCGGAAATATCCGCTTCAGACCTACGTGGCGTGCGGCGTGCGCGAGGAACTGGCGATCAAGCTTTCACCTGAATACACGTCCGCGGTCTCCATGCCGGCCTGCACGCCCGATGCGGACACCGCGAAGGCCTACGCGGAGAACGTCGCGCTCGATCATGGCGTGCTGGTTGGCTCGCGAAACCTCGAACTGAAGGTCGCCGAATTCGACCCGACGCAGTATCTCGCGCTGAAACGGACGCTCGAGACGATGGCCTATGACGAGCGCAAGGCGCCGATCCTCGACCTCGCCGCCCCGGCGGCAGGCGGGGCCGGCCCGAAGTCGGCCGGCGCCGTCACGCCGGTCGAATCCGACACGAAGCTCGTGGAGGCCGACGACCACATCACCATCACCGACGCCCACGACGCGGTCGTCACCCTGCATTCGATCCGCCAGATTCTCACCTACAACGGCAAGAAGGGCGCCGCGGAATTCAAGCTGCCCTACAATCCCGCCTGCCAGCAGGCCCGCCTTGTCCGGGCGCGGGTCACGTCCCCCGACGGCAAGGTTCAGGAAATCTCCCCCTCGGAAATCAACGTGATGGACGCGGACTGGAACGCCTCGGCAAAGCGGTACACGGGCGGCAAGCTGCTCGTCGCGAACCTGCCGGGCGTCGACATCGGTTCGACGCTCGAGGTGGAGGCCGAGCTCACGATCAAGGGGAAGCCGTTCCTGTCCGGCTACATTCCGTTCCAGCAGGGTGACGAATCCGTCGAGCGCACCCTCACGTTGAGCAGCCCGCCAGGACTGCCGGTGGAAACCTCCGAACGCAATCCGGCCGGTTACCTCACGAAGGCGGGCGCGGTCGAAAACGGCCGCAAGGTGGTGCGCTGGTCGGCCCGCCACATCCCCGGGCTGCCGGGCGAGCCGAACACGCCGCCCCCGTGGGCGTTTCTCACGGGTGTCCACTATTTCGCCGGCGAACCGTCCGCCTACTGGCGCGACGTGTCCGCCGCGATGATGCTCCACGCGAGTCACGCCGCGAAGGCCGAGGAGGTGGCGCGCGACCTCGTCCGCCAGAGCGGAGGCGGCCTCGCGGCCGTCACCGCCCTTCGCGACTACGTGGTGAAGAGCATCCGGCTCGCGGGGCCGTCGTTCACCGAACTGCCGCTCACCGAACTTTCCGACGCCGATGTCACGCTCGCCGACGGCTACGGCCACGCGGCGGACCGTGCGATCCTGCTGTCGGCGATGCTCGAGGCGGTCGGATTCAAGCCGGAGTTCGTCCTCGCATCGGGCATTCCCCCTGTCGCCGGGCTACGTGAGATCGCGACGTCGGTCGCATTGCCACATGTGTACGACCAGCCCCTCGTTCGCGTGCTGGTGGACGGCCAGGCGATCTATCTGAACGACACCGATCAATACGCGAAAATCGGCTCGACCACCCACGACGGCTTCCTGGCACTGGACCTCCCGGACGCCCGGATCGAGACCGTCCACGCGGCGCCGGGATGCGAGTTGCAGACGAATACCGTCTACGCGATCGACTTTGCGGACAACGGAACGGCGAAAATCACCATCGACCGCCAGTATTTCGGTCCCGCGTACAACGAAAGAAAGCGGTTCTTCTCCGAGCTGCCGCCGGAGGAGAGACGCCGGTATTTCGAACAGGCGGTGTCGAGCGTCGCCCAGGGTGCACGACCGGTGACGCCGTTGACGACGACCTTCGACACCTATCCCGGCACGGAGACGTTCACCGTGGAAATCGACCACTATGGCGTGGTCGATGGGAAGCATTTCTATTTCAGCGTGCCATTCCGGCCGAGCTTCCGACCGGTCGAGAGCGACCGCCGGACTCTCCCGCTGCTTATACGGCGTAGCGAGGCCCGGACCATCACGGCGGACATCAAGCTGCCGCCGGCGTACGGCCGGTACGTGATCTCGCCCGTCACGAGCCGGTGGCAGGCGCCTGGAACGGCGGGCGACGCCGAGATTGTCGCGACCAATCAGCCCGGTCACAGCGTCGTGAATTACCGGTTCCGCGTAAATCCCGCGATCGTCAGTCCGACGGACTATCCGCAAATGGTGGCCATCGAGTCGGCGGTTGAAAATCGATCCACGCAACTGTTCCTCGTCGATCAGCAGCAGCCGCCCGCGGCGCCTCCCAAAACCGAGTGACGACACCGCTGCGCGGGCCGGGCGAATTTGGAGCATGAGTGAGCTGTTGCTCGTCTTGCCGCCCGGAGGGGTAGCGAGTCGCTGCTCGGACCGCCGGCGAGGGAAGTTCGTAGTTCGCAGTTAGGAGTTACTGGTTGGTAGTTGGTAGTTGGTAGTTGGTAGTTGGTAGTTGGTAGTTGGTAGTTGGTAGTTGGTGTGGCGGGCGGCCCTGTTGATTCTGCCGCCGCGACTCGCCCGCCACCTGTTTGGGGACGGCTCGGGTTCGTCGTAAGCGAAGCACGTAACTGAATTCTCGCCGCAGCGCATCTAATTCTGACGGGAGCCGCTCGGCACTCGCCCTGCTTCGGCCGGCTTCCCAAACCACTCGAAACCGACGTTTCCCGCCATGCTTCTCGACGCCCGCATCATCGTCCTTCCCGTCAACAATCTCGTCCGCGCCCGCACGTGGTACACGAGTGTCCTCCGATTCGCGCCCGAGCGAATCGAGCCGCGTTCCGTGGTCTTCAACGGCGGCGGCTACGAATTGCACCTGAACCTCGACCCTCGCGCCCGTCGGCGGCGCACGCAGGCTCCACTCATCTACTGGCGCGTCAACGATCTCGAAACCGCCCTGCGCCGTTTCATCCAGACCGGCGCCGCACCGCAGTCACCGGATGACGAAACCAGGAAACTCGGCCACAGCGCCACGGTGGTGGACCCTTTCGGTAACGTCATTGGGCTCGTCCAGGAAAACCACGACCGGATTGCGCTATAGACTTGGGATTCAGGAACGATGGAACGCCGTCCTCATGGTCAGCCAGCCCTTTGGCGCACGCACCAAACCGGAGTGCCATGGAGCCCCTCTCATAGAATGAAATAGCATCGACCCCGCCGGCAGGCGCCCTGGGGCGCGGGTGCCGGCGGGGCCGATGGAGGCCTTGGCACCATGAACGAATCGCTGGACCAAGTGTGCCGGATTCGCGGCTGGCCCGCCACGGGGTCGTGACCCACGCGCGCGGTGGGTATCATCCCCCCGCGGGCCGCCGGCTGCCCCGGGAACCACCGGCTGGCAGCGGAGAAAAATTGGTTTTCCCGCTCGGGACGGCGCCCCATACCTTCGCCGGATGGAGCGTCCAACTGCCAATCGGATCACCGCGATTATCCTGCTCGCCGGGCTCGGCGTGGCGCTCGCGGTTTTCATGGCGGCCTCGCCGACGGCCCAGCCCGGCTGGACGCCTGACCCACTCTCCGCCAAGCAGTATAATCTCGAACTCGAGAAATACGGCGGGAAGGCGAATATCCTCGCGACTGAAATATCGCAGACCTTCCAGTCCCTCTGGCATGGCCGCAACCTGGCCTATACTATCGCCGTTCTGACCGTCGCCGGCGCTTGGCTGTTCTGGTACGTGGCGACCACGCCGCCCGGTCCCGAAGCCGACTCCGAGTAGCGCGCCGCTTCATCCCGCTCTCACGCGAGCCGAAATCAGTCCCAACTCCGGGACGCGGGCCGTCCCGAAGGCGGGACCACGGTGTATCCTAATTGTGGTGACTCCGACTCCGTCATCATTTTGTCACGTTTGCCGTGTAACTTTTCGGCGATGGCCGTGTTTTCCCGCCGTGACCGAAATTCGGCCGCCACGATTCAACCGGACCAGACTTCGGCCAACGCCCACCATGAAATATAGCAAATTCCTCCTCGCCGCCGCGCTTGCCGGCGCCCTCGTCTCCTCCCGCGCGTTTGCCGCGCCGACCGCCGCTCCGGCTGCCAAACAGCTTCCGGTCCTCGTCAAGGTTGTGCACCCGACACAGCTTCCTCCGTCTTTCAAGGATGCCGGCGTCACCGTCTCCTTCGAACTCGACGAGCACGGGGTGCCCCATCAGGTCGCGATGGTCACCTATGTCCCCGACACCGTCGCAAAACACCTCCTGCCGGCGGTCGCCCAATGGCGGTTCACGCCAATGCTCGAGAACGGCAAGCCGGTGAAAACGCGGGTCATCATGCCACTGAAACTGGTCGAGGGCACCGAACGCTTCGCGAGTTCCGCCCCCAATCCCGGATCGGTCAACAACTGAGCGGGATCGTCGGCCAGCGCACGTCGCGGCAGCCGGCCTCGGCCAGGCCGGGACGGCCCCTCTTGAGCCGACCGGCTGCCCGCGAAAAACCAGTGCAACCTCAAAGGTTGCCGGATGCCGAGGCACGTGAGACCACGGTTCGCGCTTGAACCAAATTCGTAGCAACGGACTGATGGTTGCATCGTGTCCTTTGCCCGCCATTCGCTTGGAAGGCGCGGTCGTTTTCTCGCCAAGCACCCGGTGGAGGTGGGAGATTACCCTGTTACAAAGCCGGGTTTGACGTCGGAAACCGAATGCACGAACTCAGGTCTGGCCTGCGTTCATGTCACTTCCCTCCGACATGCCCCCTCCCCCGCGCAAGCGGGTGCTTTGCGTGGACGACGAGCCCGCGATCCGGACCGTCCTGTCGACACTGCTCACCCGTGAGAACTTTGTCGTCGAGACGGCGGACGACGGCCTGGATGGCTGGAGGAAGATCCTCGCGAACGACGGAAAATACGACGTTGTGGTCACGGACGGCCAGATGCCGAATGTCGACGGCGTCGAGTTCGTCCGGCGGCTTCGAACCACGAATTATCCGGGGCGGATCGTGGTGTTTTCCTCCCGGCCGACTCCAGAAACGATCGAGAAGCTGCACCGACTCGGGGTCGACGCGATCATCGAAAAAGGCAGTACCGTGACCGAGCTCCTCGCCGCAATTCACGGCTCCGGCCTTTAAACGCGTTTACTTTTCGCTCGAACAGCCGCCCTCCGATCTGCCAGCGTCCGGCCGTCCCTGATGAAGACCTCGCCTGACGTCCGCATGAGGACCTCCGCCTTGGCACGAAAACGCGCGCTCCTTCGCGACCTGATCGAGCGAGCCCGCTTGGGCGAGCCGGAAGGTGACAACATCGCGGCATTTCCGGCCGTCGCAGCGGCTTTTACGCCGAACACCGGAAACGAGACTCCCGACGAGTCGAACGTCATCCCGTTTCCCATCCAGCGAACCCGCTGAGCTGGCGTCGCGTTTGCGCGATCCCGACATGAGATGCCCGAGGGCCGCCGCTACAGCGAGCGGGCGGGTCGCTCCCGCGCCGTTCGCCCGGCACTGGCGACGGCGGAAGTCCCCGGGTTGCTCCCAACCCGGCTGCCCCAATTCCAGCGAGGAATCGATCACGTAAGTCGTTGATGCGAATCAACGTTTCATCATCACTGCCCCTCGCCAAACCGAGTTATTCACAATTTGCTCGCCGCTCATCCGGCGCACGGGTCTGTCCCCGCATGAGACCCATCTGGAAAGGCTCGATCAGCTTCGGACTGGTGACGATTCCGATCTCCGTGTTTCCGGCGACGTCCAGCGCCGAGAAGATTTCGTTCAAGATGCTGCGTCAGGGCGACCTCAGTCCGATCCGCTACAAACGGGTCGCCGAGGCAGACGGCAAAGAGGTCGCGTGGGACGACATTGTGAAGGGTTACGAGTACGAGAAGGAGAAGTTCGTCGTTTTCACGGACAAGGACTTTGACGCCGTGGAGCTCACCTCGACCGATACGATCGCGATCCAGGACTTCGTCGAACTCGACCAGATCGACCCCATTTTCTTCCACACGCCCTACTATCTCGAACCGATGAAGGGCGGCGGCGGCGCCTATGGGTTGCTGCGCGACGTGCTGTCCGAGACCGGCAAGGTGGGAATCGCGAAGGTGACGATGCGCAACCGCGAACATCTCGCCGCAGTCAAGGCCGACAAATCGCTCCTCGTGATGGAGCTCATGCATTTTGCACACGAGATCGCGCCGGCCGATGCCATCAAGGTCCCGGCCGATCGGAAGATCGGCGCTCGCGAGAAGGAGATGGCGAAGACGCTCGTCAACCAGATGAGCTCCGACTGGAACCCCGAGCAGTACAAGGACGAGTACGCGGCCGCCGTGATGAAGCTCGTCGATGAAAAGGTGAAAGCCGGCGGCAAGGAAATTCCCGGCCACAAGAAGCACGCCGCCGCGGCCACCAACGTCGTCGACCTCGTCAAGGTTCTCCAGGAAAGCCTGGCCGCGACGGGCAAGTCCGGCGGCGCCTCCCGCACGGCAAAACCGGCGTCCGCTCCGAAGAAAAAGCGCACGACGCACCGGCACGCTCCTGCCCACCGCCACGCCGCCTGACGCCTTCGTGCGCCGGCTTACGTCTGCACCCGCTTGAGCGTCTCCCGCGTGAGTTCGTTGCGGACATTTCCCGTGTTCAGCGTCGAGGCCGGCTCAAACAGCACGACCTCGCACACCTCCGCGGCGTACGGCTGGTGCTCGACTCCGCGCGGCACGATATAGAACTGCCCCGGATCGATTCTCACCTCCCCGTCTCGCAGCCGGAGATGAAGCGTTCCGCGATGGACCAGAAACAACTCGTCCTCGTCCTCGTGCCGGTGCCAGACGAACTCGCCCTTCAGCTTGGCGCATTTCACGAGCTGCCCGTTAGGTTCGCCGGCAATATGCGGATCCCAGAACGTGGTAATCGAAGCAAAAACACGGTTCAGATCGGTCGGAAGGTAGGTCATGGGGGGATGCGGCTTGGGGTAGTCGAAATCGCGGACCAGGCGAGGCGTGGCCGCGCCATCACGCGCCACAGGTTCGGGCGGACCGGGGCCACTGTCCACGCTGCATTGCCGGCAAGCGCTCATGTCGCCGAGCCGTCGGTCCTTGTCATCCCTTCCAAAGCAATCACCACGGTCCCCGCTCCCGCCAGTTTGTCACGTATTACGTGACAAGTTCGAGGAAAGCAACCGGTCCGATCGGCCGGTATGTGTGCCGTACCGAAGACGGAGCCACCAGCACGCGGCAAACCGTCTGACCGACACGCACCTTGCCGCCAAAACCGGCTCCTTGCCTCAGCGGTGCGCCGGCGCGCAGCGCCAGCCGAATGAGCCATGTCACAGCGGCCAAACCAGCCGCACTAGCAGTGGTCACGCGCGCGGTAACTCGAGTGGTAGCGCCAGCGGTGATGTGGGCGGTACTCCGAACGGCAAGCTGTGCGGTAATCTGAGCGGTAGCCTGAACGGCGTCGTGGCTGGCAGCCCGGCTGGTGTCGTCGGCGATTATCGGAGCGGTCACCCGGGCGGTAGTCCGAGTGGGAACGCCACTGGTCACGCGAGTGGTCGGCCAAACGGTAATGTCCGAATCCCGCCGGTTTAATGTCCGAATATGCATCCGCGCATCAACCCCGCCATTCGGACAGTAACCTATTTAGCTAATCATCAACATCATATAATACAATCGGACATTAAAACCTGGCGATTCGGACATTAAACCGCCGCTATTTTCGGCCCCCCGTTTTCCCTGTTTCGAGGAGAGCGCGTCTCGCCACGCGAAAATGAAACTCTGCGCGAAACCAGCTTGCGGGAGACGGCCAAACGGCCGCCGCGCTGAGCCCCGGATCTCGCCGACCCCACGCTGAAGTCGCCCCGCGGCCTCTCGACCAGGCGTGGGACTGCCGCCGGGACAAAGGGGGCCGAATCCGTCATATCCCCTCGGTGTCCGCTGGCTAAGTTTTGCCCGTTTCGGGCAATGAGGGATGTTCGCTCCGTTGCGCCCGCAACGACTGCACCCGCCGAGACCAATCTCGGCGCAACCCTCGTTCCTGTGAAACTCAAGCCTCACCTACCCCTCCTCGTCTGCATCCTTACCATAATGGCGCCGTCCCGGGGCCGAACCGCCCCGGCATCGGACCGGCCAAACGTCATCGTCATCCTGGCCGACGACCTGGGCTACGGTGACCTGGGCTGCTATGGCGCCAAGGCCATCAAGACGCCGCAGATCGACCAGCTCGCCGCGCAGGGGCTTCGGTTCACGCAGGCCTATGCCCCGGCCTCCACCTGCATGCCGTCGCGCTATTCGTTCCTTACCGGCGACTACGCCTGGCGGCAGCCGCCGCGCAAGACCAGCATCCTCGACGGCGACGCCCCGTTGAGCATCGATCCCGGCAGCACGACCCTCCCCGCCCTCTTTCAGCGCGCCGGCTACGCCACGGGGCTCGTCGGCAAATGGCACCTCGGCCTCGGCGACGGCCAGACCCCGGTGGATTGGAACGGCAAGGTCAGCCCGGGCCCGCTGGAAATCGGCTTGGATCACGCATTCTACTTCCCGGCCACCCTGGATCGCGTCCCGTGCGTGTTCGTCCAGGACCACAACGTCGTCGGCCTCGATCCCGGCGACCCGATCTCGGTCAGCTATCTCCATCCCTTCCCGGGCGGCGCCATCGGAACCGAGCACCCGCACTGGCTGAAAATGGGGGCCGACCGGCAGCATTCCGAATCGATCATCAACGGCATCAGCCGGATTGGCTACATGAGCGGCGGGCACGCCGCCCGCTGGGTCGACGAGGCGATGGCCGACACTCTCCTCGCGCAGGCCACGCATTTCATCGAACAAAACCGCGACCACCCGTTCTTCCTCTATTACGCCGCCCACGAACCGCACGTCCCGCGCGTGCCCGGTCCGCGATTCCGGGGCGACACCGATCTTGGCCCGCGCGGCGACAGCATCGCCGAATTCGACTGGGTCGTCGGCCGAATCCTCCACACCCTCGACCGACTCGACCTGACGAAGAACACGCTCGTGATTCTGAGCAGCGACAACGGCCCCATCCTTTTCGACGGTTACTACGATGGCGCGCAGGAAAAGAACGGCTCGCATGAACCCGCCGGCGGGCTCCGCGGCTGGAAGTACCTCATCTACGAAGGTGGCATGCGCGTGCCGTTCATCGCCCGCTGGCCCGGACACATTCGGCCCGGAGAGTCATCCGGAATGATCTGCCTGACCGATCTGCTCGCGACCGCCGCGGACCTTACCGGGCAACCACTGCCGCCGGACGCAGGCATCGACAGCATCGACGCGCTGCCGCTCCTGCTGTCGCAACCATCGGCCAAGGCACGGACCAACCTCGTGGAACAGGGCATCTCCGGGGCGATCGCGCTGCGCGAGGGTGATTGGAAATACGTTCCCGCCAACGTCGCGACCCAGGCCTCCGGCATGGGTTCCGGGGCCAATCCCAACGATGCGCGGTTCCGGGATTCGATCATCCCGAAGACCCTCCTCTTCAATCTGGTCGATGATCCCACCGAGTCACACAACGTGGCCGCCGACCACCCGGACAAGGTCGCGGAGCTAGCGCGGGAGCTCGCCGCGATCCAGAAGGAGACCCGGCGCTGAGGCGCCGGGGGGAGTTGGCTGGTGCAGGTGCAGGTCAACGCCGGCGATCTCCGGCGAGGTGCTGAGCCAGTGCGCCAGGGCGGCAACCGTCGGCGAGCGCTGCATGCGCGGGAGATCCAGCCGGGTGAAGCCACCCGCGTAGAGCACCAGCGGTGCGCCCGCCCGGCCTTCGAGTTTCGCCTGCTGGAGGTGGTCGGCGAGCCGCTCGAGGAACACCACCATCGGCGCGTCGCCACCGTTCGCCGGTTCGAGGTCCTGCGGCATCGTGTCGATGAACACCTCGTTGACGAGGCCGAGGATATCGATCCGGCCGGTCATCGAGCGGGCGAGGTCGGTGGCGAAGGCGAACCAGCGCGCCTCCTCGGCGGAACCCGGCGCCGGCACGCGCAGGTGCCGCGCCCGCAGGTACCTGTCGCTTTGGATCGAAGCCTTACCCCAAGTAACGTTCCTATGGATCGAGCGACGTCTGTCCCTTTGGATCGAGGTGCGCGGGCGGCGGGAAAGGCAGCGGCTCCTTCAACAACGATCGGGAAGATGGGGTGGTGCCGATGCCGAAGGCGAGCGGTCGCAAGAATCAGGCCCCGGCTCCGGCGCCGCGGAGATTACAATTCATTACGGAGGCACGCGTTCCGACCATAGGGTCGTTCCGACCGGTCCAGGCGCCGGCCAATTCTGTCCGGCCCGTGGAGCCGAGAAGCGTGTCGGCAAGGTCCGGGACTGCGCCATCGGCGGCTTGAGGGGCCGCGTGGCTGGCCCCCATCAGCCGGCGGCGTCCTCCGCCGACTTCGCCAGGGCCTGGTCGAGGGCGACGAGCAGTTCGCGCAATTGGGCGACACGCGCCTTTCCCAGTTCGGCCGCTACCTCTGCTTCCAGTTCACGGCTCGCCGCGGCAGCAGTCTCGACGAACCGCCGCCCCTTGGCCGTCAACTTCACCAGGGTCGCGCGGCCGTCCTCCGGGTGGTTCGTCTGGTGGAGGTAGCCGTGCGCCTCGAGATGCCCGATCAAATACGCCATGCTCTGCTTGGTCATCTCCGCCTGCGCGGCCAGGTCGGTCAGGCGCGAGCCATCGGGGCCGATGTGCCGGAAGACGACGCTATGCGCACGTCGGATATCCGGAAACCTCAGCTCGAGGCTGCCGTAGAGCCGCCGCTGCAGCCGGCGATAAGGCGCGCGCAGGCGGGCGCCCAGGGTGTCGGCGAGTTCCGTGATGCTGGGTGAATCCGTTTCCATGGTTAAAAAAGCACGTTGACATTAGTCAGAGGCCCTGACGAGTTGGTCAGACGTTCTAACCAAAATGAAGAATCCCCGATTGTCCACCCCCCTCGTGCTGCGCGCCGGCGCGGCCCCCAAGCTTCCCGTATTCGGCGTCGACGTCGAAGTACTCCTCGATGGCAGCCAGACCGACGGCGAAATGGCGGTCTATCGCGCCACGGCGCCCGCCGGATCCGGCGCGCCGCCGCACCGGCATGCCGGCCAGGACGAGATGTTTCACGTGCTGGCGGGAGCGTTCGACCTCGATTGTGACGGTGTCAGGCAGCGGCTCCACCCCGGCGACTTCGCCTTCGTGCCCCGCGGCGCGAGTCATGCCTTCACCTGCGTCGGACCCGAAAACGGAAGCGTACTGATCATTGGCACCCCCGCCGGGCACGAGGCATTTTTCCGCGACGTCGCGGGCGAGATCGCCACCGGGACGTTTACCCCCGAACGTGGCGCGGCCATCTGTCTCCGGCATGGAATCGAACTTGTCGGAGCCCCAGCCTGATCATGGAAGCCCGCCCGGCGGCAACTCGCGCCTGCCAATGACCACGCTTCCACATCGCGCACTGCGTTGGGCGACTGAGTATTAACTGCCGCACGATGTCCATGACATGACGTGTGCCAGGTACTCCACGCGGAGACCTGGCGCCAGGCGCAACAACGCTCAGGGGCCGAACGGCCCTAACGGGCGTAGGGCCGATTTATCGACTGATCCGCCCTAACCCATCCCGCGCAGTTCCTGCTATAGTCGCCGGCATGTTCATCCGGCGTCATTCCCCATCCCCGGCCCACGAGCCGCTAGTGAACCCTGCCGTCGCGCGGCGCCGCGTCCGCGAGGGAGGATTCACGATCATGGAGGTCGCGATGGCGACCTTCGTCATGGCTTTCGGCATCGCCACCGCGATCATCGTGATGCAGGCCGGCTATCGCCAGATCGACCTTGCCCGCGGCACGACCATCGCCGCGCAGATCATCCAGAGTGAAATGGAAAATCTCCGGATGATGAGCTGGACCGGCATTTCCGCCCTGCCCGCCACCCAGACGATCGACGGCTCGACGTACTTCCCCAGCAACCCGACGGTCGCCAGCAAGTACACGATCACGCGGACGGTGACCGCCAATTCGACGTATCCCACGGAGATGGTCGACATCACGGTCGCGGTGACCTGGAACACCTACGACGGACGGAGCCACACCCGCGAATACACGGCGCAATACGCCAAGAACGGACTCTATGACTATTACTACACCGTTGCCCATGAATAGGACCGCCACCCCGCGCCCGCGGTCGGGCTTCACGCTGGTCGAAGTGATGATCGCGGCGGCGCTCGCCGCGTTCGTGCTCGTCGCCATCCTGACGACGTTCCTCTTTCTCGCCCGCAGCGGTGTGAATCTCCAAAACTACAGCGACATGGAGGCGCAGGGCCGCCGGTCGCTCGAGACATTCGCGGAAGACGTCCGCCAGGCGAGCGCCATTTCCTGGTCAAGCAGCACCTCCGTGACGCTGACGGTCAATTCCACGGCCATCACCTACGCGTACAACAGTTCCGCCGGCACCTTCACGCGCGCGGCGTCGGGCACGACCACGACGCTGATCACCGGCATTGTTTCCGGCACGTTCTCGTTCACCGCCTACAATGTTGCCGGCACCCAGCTCCCGCTCGCGACGACCGCCGACTTGACGGCTGCCGGGACCAGCACGAAGCAGCTCCAAATTTCACTCGAGGCGAGTCGCACCAACAACACGGTCGCCCAGGCGACGAACGTCGTGCTCTCGGCCCGCTTCATCCTGCGCAACAAGATCGTCACGGCTTGAGGCCACCCCACCCATGAAAACCAATCGTTTCCCGGCCAGATCCGAACGCGGCTCGCTCCTGATTGTCGCCATGCTGCTCTGTGCGATCATCGAACTCGCGCTGGTCACGTACCTGAAGCTCGGCACCACCGCGATGCGCGTGTCGAACCGCGCGCTGTTCACCGGCGCCGCGATGAATCTTGCAGAAAACGGCCTCGAGCAGTCCGTCTACACGATCAACAAGATGGTGGCCGATTCCACGTACAGCTGGACCGGCCACGGCTGGACGATCGCCGCCAACACGACGGACGCCTATGAAAAATGGACCGGCTTTTCGCTCGGTCAGGGCGTGACCGGCCAGGTGCAGGCGTACGTCTACAATTACAACGGTGCCGCCCCCTCGATCGTGAGCCGCTCCGTCGTCACGATCCCGGGCCAGGGTGGCGGGACCCAGGAAAAATGGATTTTCGTCCAGCTCCGCAAGACTTCGAAATTCTCGAACGGGCTGGTCGCGAAGAACAGCATCAGCTTCAGCGGCAACAACGCCTCGGTCGACAGCTGGAACTCGGATCCGGACAACAACCCGGCTACGGCGGCGATCGCCTACAGCAGCGGCGTGAAGCACGACAACGGGTCGGTGGGCAGCATTTCCGTCGCGGTGAACGCGATCACCGTCAGCAATGCCGACATCTGGGGCTATGCCTCGACCGGCGGTTCGCTGCCGTCGGTCGGACCGAACGGCACCGTCGGCCCCTTCGGCACGGCGAGCGGCACGATGGACATGAGCCACGTTTCGACCGATTTCACGACGAGCTTCGACGCGGTGACCGCGCCGACGGCCACGTACAACAACTACGGCGGCACGATCAGCACGACGACCACACTGCCCCGGCCGGGAATCGATCCGCAGGCCGCGGACGGCAATTACTACATCACGGCGGATTCGATCAACTTCAACAACAAGACCCTCACCATTGCCGCGAACGTGGTGCTGCTGCTGACGAACACCGGAACCGCAATCGACATCGGCGGCGGCAGCGGCCAGCTCTCGATCAACAGTGGCGCGTCGCTCAAGGTGTACGCGTCGGGCGACATCAAGATTGCCGGCAACGGGATCATGAATGGTGGCACGACCACGACCACGGCGAACCAGCCGGTCAACTGTCAGTTTTACGGCACGAAGACCTCCGGCAGCCAGTCGATCCAGATCGCCGGCAACGGCGTGCTGAGCGCGGTCGTGTACGCGCCGCAGGGTTCCATCAAGATCAATGGCAACGGCGACGTGATGGGTTCGATGGTCGGCAACGACATCACCGTCGTGGGCAATGCGGCGTTTCACTACGACGAGTCGCTCGCGAATTTCGGCGGCAACAACCCGTACCGCGTCTCGAAATGGCAGGAGCTGACGACGTCGACGCAGCGCGACACCTACGCGAGCGTGTTCAGCGGCTGGTGAGGTGATCATGTAGGGCGGGGTCGCTGACCCCGCCTCCCATGGGTTTCGATCGGACAAGGATCGGCGGGGTCAGGCGACCCCGCCCTACATCGATCCGATCGATCGCGCGATGGGCGATATTACGGTTCCGCCGATTAGCGGGATCCAGAACCGGTAAAGAAATTAGCTTTGGGGCCGGTAAGCCGGATTCTGTTCCTCCCGCTTACGCGGGATTCAGCCGTCATTTCTCTCGGGTCCCTCTCGCGAGAAACCCGTCCTCCGAAGCCCCCGAAGGGGCGGAGGAGGATGCGACATACCCGTGGCTGTTGGACGGGCCGCCCAGCCACCTATTTTGCCTTGCACCGGAAGGGGTTTTTCGTGCCGCCGACGTCACCGTCGGCGCGGTGGGCTCTTACCCCACCTTTTCACCCTTACCCGCCATCACCCGGCAAAGCCGAGCGGTGGCAGGCGGTTTGTTTTCTGTGACACTGTCCGTCGACGCGCCTTGACGCGCGCCGCCCGCGCTTGCGGTGAAGCTCGCGCGGCATCGTGCCCTATGGTGTCCGGACTTTCCTCTCCGAACTCTATCGGGTGCGGCAGTTGGCCGCACCTTGGGATCAAAGAACTCGGAGCGACGACTTGGCCCCAAAGCTAAGGGGACCAACGTGGGCTGCGGCCGGGGCGGAGGCAAGCAAGGAGGCTGCGCGAGTGAGAGCGGGCCGTACACCCACGCGTGTTCAGAGGGTTTTGGGCGCGAGCGAGCTCGCGGCCTACAACTCGAACTGCTCTCTCAGGCCACATGAGGAAGTGGGCGTGGCGCGGCCGGCTCGCTGGTACTCCGCTTGCGCTGAAGCTTCGGCGGAGAGATCGCAGCCGCCCAAGTCGGCAGACCGCTTGCAGCCGCCAATCGGAGCGCAAATCCAAAATCGAGAATCCGCCACTCCTCGCTTGTTGAAAGGACCGCGGTGGTGTTGGTTATCGGGCGAAAGGACGTCCAAATGAAACTGCTGCTCACGCTCTTGTTGTGGTCGATTCTCCTCGTCCTCTGCTGGCCGCTGGCGCTCCTGATCCTGATCGCCTGGCCGTTCCTTTGGCTGCTTTCGATTCCCTTCCGAATCGTGGGCACGGTCATGACCGCGCTCCTGGCATTCGTGAAGGCGCTGCTGTTCCTGCCTGCCCGGCTGCTCGGCGGCGGTGCTTAGGCGGCCATGGTTCTGATCGCCGCGGCGCTCCTATTGCTCGGTGGGATCACGCTGGTCGTTTTCAACGCGCGCAAGCTGATCAGCGACTGGCCTCGGCCCAAACCCCGGCACAACGTCGATCTCGCCTGGATCCAGGTTTACCTCGGGCTGGCGCTGATTGTCGTCGCGTGGTTCATCGGCGCCGATCCGGCGCGCGCCCTGCGTGAACCGATTCCGCGACCGGTGAACGCGGAGACCGTGCAGAACCAGCCGGCGGCCGCGGCGACGAAACGGTGATTCGATTGCGAAGCGCGGATTGCGGAGTGCGGAGTTCCGAAGGCCAGCGTAGCCGGTAGGGCGCGGAGTCCCTTCCGCGCCGGATGGGGAATGCCGCGTCCTGCCGGGGGATATCCGTGCCGAGGCAGGAAAGGCGGCGAAGGGACCCTCCTTCGCCCAAGCGCTACGGCGGGCATGCTCGCCGCCCTACCACTGGATTCGGCGGAGAGGCGAGAGACAGATCCGGCAGAGCGCGGTGAGGGCACCGCGCCCACATAATCATACGCGGACTGCGGTACCCATTCCGCAATCCGCGATCCGAAATCCACAATCAGAGGCGGACTGCGGTTTTCATTCCGCAATCCGCGCTCCGAATTGCGCCCTTCGCTCAGGCAGCGGGCCCGGCGCCGGCGGGAGTCTCGGCCGCGGCGGCCTGCTCCTCGTCGGTCTCGACGATCCGCGCGACGCTCAGCAGTTTGTCGCCCGATTCGAGGGTAACCAGTCGAACGCCCTTGGCGCCGCGGTTCGTCTCACGAATGTCCTTCACCGGGCAGCGGATGCTCTGGCCCTGCGCCGTGAGGAGCATGATCTCGTCCTCCTCGCGGACGCTCAGCGCCCCAGCGAGCTTGATCGAGCCGTCCTCGGGAAGGTCGATGGCCCAGACGCCGCTGCCGCCGCGGTTGATGAGACGGTAGTCCTCGAAGCGCGTGCGCACGCCGAGACCGGCCTCGCTCGCCACGAGGAACTTCGCGTCGTGATCAACCACCTCGATCACCTGCAGGAAGTCGCTCTTCAGCTTGAAGCGCATTCCGGTGACGCCGCCGGTCGCGCGCCCCGTCGCCCGGAATAGCTCCTCGCCGGACTCCGGATCCCGCTCGCGGAAACGGACGGCGAGCCCCTGGTTCGACACCAGGATCAGTTCGTCGTTGCCCGTCGTGAGCACCGTCCCGATGACATTGTCGCCCTCGTCGAGGTTGATGCCGATGAGGCCGCCCTCGCGCGTCGCATTGGCGTAGTCGGCCAGCGAGCTCTTCTTGATCGTTCCGCCCTGGGTCGCAGTGACGAGGTACCGATCCTCGGCGAAGTCCTTCACGCACAGCATCGCGGCAATCTTCTCGCCCTCGACGAGCCGCAGAAACGAGGACACGGATTTCCCCTTCGAGGCGCGGGTGCCCTCCGGCACGTCGTACACCTTCTTCGCGTGGCACTGTCCCTTGTTCGTGAAGAACAGGATGTAGTCGTGCGTGCTCGCGGTGAACAGGTGCTCGACGAAATCCTCCTCGTAGGTCTCGGCGCCGATCACGCCCTTGCCACCGCGCCGCTGCGAGCGGTAGTCGGCGACCGGGGTGCGCTTGATGAACCCGAGGTGGGAAACCGTGATGACGCAGCCCTCGTTGGGGATGACGTCCTCCATCCGGAATTCGCCCGCGGCGGCCTCGATGACGGTGCGGCGGGGTGACGCGTACTTCGTCTTGAGGTCGACGAGTTCCTTTTTGATCAACTCGAGCAGCATGTGCTCCGAGTCGAGGATGGCGCGCAGCTCCTCGATCAGTTTCATCAACTCGAGGTACTCCTTCTCGATCTTTTCGCGCTCGAGGCCGGTGAGCTGGTAGAGGCGCAGCTCGAGAATCGCGTCGGTCTGCCGTTCCGACAGCGGGTACTTCGCCATCAAGCGCACCTTCGCATCCTCGCGGTTCGAGGAACTGCGGATGATCCTCACGAAGTCGTCGAGGTTATCGAGGGCGATGATGTAGCCCTCGAGAACGTGCGCCCGGTCCTCCGCCTGCCGGAGGCGGAACTTCGTCCGGCGGGTGACAACATCGCGGCGGTGCTCGATGTAGCAATCGATCAGCTCGCGGATGTTCATCTGCTTCGGCCGCTTCTTGTCGAGGGCCAGCAGGGTCACGCCGAAGGAGGATTCGAGCGCCGTCTTCTGGAAGAGCTGGTTGATGACGACCTTCGCCTGCTCGCCGCGCTTCAGCTCGATGACGATGCGGGTGTTTTCGTCGGACTCGTCGCGCAGGTCGCGGATGCCGTCGATCGCCTTGTCGGAAACGAGATCGGCGATGCGGGTGACCAGCGAGGCGCGGTTCACGTTATACGGGATCTCCGTGATAACGATCTGCTCCATGCCGCCCTTCGTCTCCTCGGTGTGGGCCTTGCCGCGGATGCGGACGATGCCCTTGCCGGTCTTGAGATAGCTGATGATGCCCTCGCGGCCGGAGATGACGCCTCCGGTCGGGAAATCCGGGCCGCGGATGATGCCGCAGAGCTCGTCGATCGTGATCTTCGGACGATCGATGATTGCGCAGGTGGCGTCGATGATCTCGTCGAGATTGTGCGGCGGGATGTTCGTCGCCATGCCGACCGCGATGCCGGTCGAGCCGTTCATCAGCAGGTTCGGCAGCGCGGCGGGGAGGACGGTCGGTTCGGTGGTCGACTCCTTGTAGTTCGGCGCGAAATCGACCGTCTCCTCCTCGATGTCCCGGAGCAGCTCTTCGGCGATCTCGGCCAGACGGCACTCGGTGTACCGGTAGGCCGCGGGTGGATCACCGTCGACCGAACCGAAGTTGCCCTGCGGATCGATCAGCGGATACCGCATCACCCACGTCTGGGCGAGACGCACGAGCGTGTCGTAAACCGACGCATCGCCATGCGGGTGATAGTTCTTCAGCACCTCACCAACGACGCCGGCGCACTTGTCGTACGAGCGGTTGTGGAGCAGGCCCTCGCGGAGCATGGCGTAGAGGATGCGGCGCTGGACGGGCTTGAGACCGTCGCGCGCATCCGGCAGCGCACGCGAGATGATGACGGACATCGAATAATCGATGTACGCCGTCTGCATGATGTCGGTGATGTTGGCGGAGGAGAGTTTTTCGCTCGCAGTGTACATTTAGCGGCTCGGCTTGGAATGAAAGGTGGGCGGGAGTGCGGAGTGGTCAGTGGATCGCGCGACGCTCGCGGGTAATTGGTAGTTGGTCGTTGGTAGTTGGTGAGGCGGACCTTCAGCGGATGATTTCAGGGGCAGCGACGGCCGGAATCGAACGACGGCTGCCGGCCAAATCACCAAAGACAAAATACCAACCACCCGGGCATGTCATCAGACGTCGAGGTATTGGACGTTCAGGGCGTTGTCCTCGATGAATTGGCGGCGGGGGGGGACCTCGTCGCCCATCAGAAGGGTGAAGAGCTGGTCGGCCTTGGCGGCGTCGTTGACGGACACCTTCAAGAGCCGGCGCTTCTCCGGATCCATCGTCGTCTCGAAGAGCTGTTTCGGGTTCATTTCACCGAGACCCTTGTAGCGCTGGATCGAGAGACCCTTGCGGCCGTTGGCGCGGATATGCGTGACGACATCGAGCGGCGAATGGAGCTCGGTCTTGGTTTCGCTTTTCTGGCCCACGTTTTCCGTGATGACGTAGCGCGCCTCCTCGGTCCGGCTGTAGCGCTTGGTCTCGAGGCCGATCTTGGCGTTGGCGCGGAGCAGCTTGGTCATCTCGGTGCTCTCGAAGACCTCGTGGATCGTGATGCGGCGGTTGACGTGCTGCGACACGGCGGCCGGCTTGCCATTGGCCTCCGCCCCCGCGTCCTCCGCCTCGCCGGCGTCCATCGCGTTCTGCTGGATGAAGTCGGCCTTGGCGGCGTCGTCGAACAGGAAGACGTGGCTCTCCTTGTTGCCCTCGCGGATCCGTGCGACGTAGCGC
The DNA here is from genome assembly GCA_035545515.1 of Opitutaceae bacterium. Taxonomy (GTDB): domain Bacteria; phylum Verrucomicrobiota; class Verrucomicrobiia; order Opitutales; family Opitutaceae; genus ER46. Next base: position 38,087 of record DASZYH010000234.1, on the reverse strand, counting down.
GGGAGTTCCTGGGTGTCGGACTTGTGCTGGTCGAGATATTCAGCGAGCGACGCGCCGTGCCGGGTGACGCCCGCGCCGAGCTTCTCGAGGGCGGCAAGGTTCTCGACGATCTTGTCGATCTGCGCCGGATCGAACACGTGGCTGTCGCGGAGACGCGTGAGGACGACGTCCTCGGAGCCGAGTTCCAGGAGGATCCGGTTCAACTGCTCGTCGTTGTCGATGTACTGCTCGCGCTTCTTGCGCTTGATCTTATAGAGCGGCGGCTGGGCGATGTAGACATACCCGCGGTCGAACAGGCCGCGCATCTGCCGGTAAAGGAACGTCAGGAGCAGCGTGCGGATGTGCGAGCCGTCCACGTCGGCGTCCGTCATGATGATCACCCGGTGGTAACGGGCCTTGTCCGGGTTGAAGGACGCATCCTCCTCGCCAGCGCCGATGCCGGTGCCAATCGCGGTGATGAGGGTCCGGATTTCCTCGTTGTTGAGCACCTTGTCGAGCTGGGCCTTCTCGGAATTGATCAGCTTGCCGCGCAGCGGGAGGATGGCCTGGAACCGACGGTCACGGCCCTGCTTGGCGGAACCGCCGGCCGAATCGCCCTCGACGATGTAGAGCTCGCAAAGCGCGGGGTCGCGCTCGGAGCAGTCGGCGAGCTTGCCGGGGAGGCCGCCGCCGGAGAGCGCGCCCTTGCGGATGGTTTCGCGCGCCTTGCGGGCCGCCTCACGGGCGCGGGCGGCCATGAGCGACTTGTTGATGATCCGCTTGCCGACGGCGGTGTTGGCCTCGAGGAAGAACTTCAGTTTTTCGCCGACGACCTTCTGGACGATGCCGTCAACCTCGCCATTGGAGAGCTTGGTCTTCGTCTGGCCCTCGAACCGCGGCTCGGGAACCTTGACGCTGACCACTGCGACGAGGCCCTCGCGCACGTCGTCGCCGGTGATCGAGGGGTCCTTCTCCTTGATCAGCCCCTCGGCCTTGGCGAAATTGTTGATCACGCGGGTGAGCGCCGTCCGGAACCCGCTCAGATGCGTGCCGCCCTCGAGATTGTAGATCGAATTGGCGTACGCGAAAACCTGGTCGGCGTAGCTGTCGTTGTACTGCAGCGCGACATCGACCGCGATCGGCGGCTTCGAGGGATCCTGCTCGTTGGCGACGGAATCGCTGAACGTGATCGGCTTGTCGTGCAGCACGACCTTGTTCTGGTTCAGGAACTTCACGAACTCGGTGATGCCTTCCTTGAAGAAGAACTGTTCGCTCTTCTGGGCACGCTCGTCGATCAGCTCGATTCGGATACCGGGGTTGAGGAACGCGAGTTCCCGGAGCCGGCGCGCGAGAATCTCGTACTGGAATTCGCGAGTGGTCTGGAAGATTTCGGGGTCGGGCTTGAAGGTGATCTTGGTGCCGGTCTTCTTCGTGTCGCCGATGACCGTCATCTTCTGGGTGGTCTTCCCCTGGGCGAACCGCATCTGGTAGACCTTGCCGGTGCGGCGAACCTCCGCCTCGAACCACTCGGAAACCGCGTTGACGCACTTGGCGCCGACGCCGTGGAGCCCGCCGGACACCTGGTAGGCGCCCTTCCCAAATTTGCCGCCGGCGTGGAGGTTCGTCAGGACGAGCTCCAGCGCCGGAATCTTGTAGACCGGATGGAGGTCGACGGGGATGCCGCGGCCGTTGTCCTCGACCGAGCAGGAGCCATCGAGGTGGATGCTGACGGTGACGCCGGAAGCGTACCCCGCGAGGGCCTCGTCGATGCAGTTGTCGACGATCTCGAAAACGCAATGGTGCAGGCCGCGTTCGTTCGTGTCGCCGATGTACATGTCCGGCCGCTTGCGGACGCCCTCCAACCCTTCGAGTTTCTGGATCTTGGACGCGTCGTAAGCTTCTGCGCCGGCCTTGAGTTTTGCTTCGTTTTGGGAGTCGGGAACGTCAGGCATGAAAGAGGAAATTGGGACCGCAGGACGGTCGGAAAATGAAAGGAAAAAGGTCTCGGGAATCGGCGTCCGACGCGAGGGTTTTTTTGCAAAAAAATCTGCCTAAAACCGGGCCTAGATTTGATTTAAAACGGAACCTTTATCCGCCCCCGGTGGGGATAGCGGGGAAGCGGGATTTCGAAACCCGAAATTCGGTCTGCGGAGCGGTCGAAATGGGCTAAAACGGCGGTTGAACGGGGCGCCGGTTTGGCTCGGGTTTCGCGGCGGAAGGCGCCTGGCGCGGCGGGCGGACGGGCCGAAATTGCCGCCCCTTGCCACGCCGTGCCCGGAGATGCTTGCTGCTGGGCGTGGTTCAGCCAGCGCCCCAGTCCACCCGGTCGATGCCTTCCCGGCGGCGACCGATCGTGTTGGCCGGAATCCTGATTCTGGCGGCATTCGCCGTGTACGCCCGGACCTTTTCGGCGCCGTTCATATTCGACGACATCCCGGTCCTCCGGAATACACCGGGTTGGCGTGACCTCAGCCGACCGGGCGATTTGCTCGCTCCACCGGCCTTGCGCAGCACAGGCGCGGGTGGGCGACCGCTGGTGGCGCTGTCGCTCGAGCTCAACCGGCTGCTCGGCGGCGAGGCGGTTTGGGGATACCATCTGTTCAACCTGCTGGTCCACGCGGCGGCCGGACTGGTTCTCTTCGGACTGATCCGACGGACGCTGCTGCTGGCGGGGAGCGACGCGACGCCGCCCGGCGGGGGCGCGGCCAGCGAGCGGCACCCGAGCGCAGCGGGCGTGGCGTTTGCTGCCGCCCTGCTGTGGATCGTGCACCCGCTCCAAACCGAATCGGTGACCTGCGTGATCCAGCGCACCGAATCCCTCGCGGGGCTCTTCTACCTGCTTACGTTTTACGCCTTTGCCCGGGCCGTCATGGCAACCGCGCGCGCCCGCCCCGCCTGGATGATCGGCTGCTGGGTCGCCTGCGTCATGGGTGCGGCCACCAAGGAACTCGTTGCGACCGCCCCCGTGCTCCTGTTCCTCTACGACCGGACATTTGTCGCCGGCGGGTTCCGGCAGGCGTGGCGGGAACGGTGGCGACTGCACGCCGGGCTCGCGGTCGCCACATGGGGACTCGTCGCATTTCTGGTCCGGCAGAGCGGGATCCGGGGCGGCGCGGTCGGCTTTGGCCACGGGATCACGGCCTGGGACTATGCCCTGACCCAATGCCAGGCGATCGTCATGTACTTGAAGTTGGCGGTGTGGCCCCACCCCCTCGTGCTCGATTACGGGACGCCCGTCGTCCATGCCGCGGCGCAGGTCTGGCCGCAGATGGCGGCGATCGCGGCGCTGGTGGCGGGAACCGGATGGGCGATCGTCCGCCGCCCGGCCATCGGGTTTCTCGGGGCCTGGTTTTTCGCGATCCTCGCTCCGAGTTCCAGCTTCGTCCCACTGGTCACGCAGACGATGGCCGAACACCGCATGTACCTGCCGCTCGCGGCTGTGATCGTCGGAGGCACCGTCGCACTGGCGCGCCTCCGCCGCACCGGTCTCGCCCTCGGACTGACGGCGGCCATCGCGCTCGGCATCACGACTCTGGCGCGCAACGAAACCTATCGCTCCGCCGAATCAATCTGGACCGACACGGTGACGAAACAGCCCGGCAATCCGCGGGCCCACTACCTTCTCGCGCAGCTCGCCGAGAACTCCGGTCATCTCGACGCAGCGATCGCGCAAGGCCTCACGGCCGTGCGCCTGGTGCCGAAGGACGCCGTCGCCCATTTCAGCCTCGCGTTCAGCTACGCCGCCGCCGACCGCTACGACGAGGCGGTGAGGGAGTACCGGGAATCGGCCCGGCTCGAACCCGATCTGATCCAGCCTCACATCAATCTCGTCGCGGCGCTGGCGCGGCTCGGCCGGTATGACGAGGCGGTGACCGAAGCGGAGTTCGTCGTCCGCCACGAGCCCGACTCCGCGTACGATCACTTCAACCTCGCCGAGGTCTATCGCCGCGCGGGGCGGCCGGCGGACGCGCTGGCGCATTACGCGTTTGCGGCCCGGACGCTGTCCGACTCCGCGCCCCTGTACCAAGGTTGGGGGATGGCCTGCCTGGACCTCCGGCGGTTCGAAGAGGCGGTGAAGCTGTACCGGGTGGCGGTGCGGCTGGCGCCCGACGATTTCGCGTCGCACGTCAACCTCGCCGGCGCGCTGCTCACGCTTGGCCGCCCGCGCGAGGCGATCACCGAATACGAGCGCGCAGACGCCTTGAAACCGGGAAACCCGGTCGTCGCGGCATATCTCGCGCAGGCCCGTCGCGAGGCGGACGGACGTTGACGCGGCTTCCGGCTGGCGTTCACCGTGGCGGTCGGTTCAATTCACCCGCCTATGTCACCGATCATCGAATCGCTTCTCGTGCTGCAGGACCGTGATCGTCACCGCCGTGACCTCGACGCGCAGCTCAAGGCGGTTCCGGGGGAGATCGCCACGGTCGAGAACCGGATCGCCGCGGAGAAAGCCGCCATCGAAAATGCCCGCGTCGAGATGAAGGACCTGGAGGTGAAGAAGAAGTCGATCGAAACGGAGATCGGCTCGGCGGAGCAAAAGCTCGGCCAGTACAAGACCCAGCAACTCTCGATCCGGAAAAACGACGAATACCAGGCCCTTGGTCACCAGATCGATAACCTGCAGGCGGAGATCGGCGGGCTCGAGGGCAAGGAACTCGAGATCATGTATGCGATCGACGAGGCCAAAAAGCGGTTCGCGGCCGCGGAAGCCCAACTGAAGGCGAACATTTCGGGCCACGAGTCCCGGATCCGGACGCTGCGGGAACGGGAACAGAATCTCACCGCCGAGCTGAAGACGGCCGATGCCGACCTGGCGGCTGCGCGGGCACCCTTGGGCGAGCCCCAGAGGCGCGTCTATGACCGCATCGCCGCCCGGAACATGCCGGCGGTCGTTCCCATCCACGCGGGCAAGTGCGGCGGCTGCCATCTGAAGGTTTCCAGCGAAGTCGAATCGGCCGCCCGCGGGAAAGCCGCGGATCCCACCGCCGCCCTCCCCACCTGCGACCAGTGCGGCCGGATCGTGTATTGGGAAGCGTAGGGATTGCGGAATTCGGATTGCGGAGTGCGGATTGGGGTGACTCGACAATCGGTTTGGAGTGTCGGGCACCGAACCGGTAGGGCGCGGAGTCCCTTCCGCGCCTGATCGGGAAACGCGGCGAGGGCGCCTCGTCTCCAAGCAGGCGGCGAAGGGACTCGCCTCCCTACCCACATCAGCTGTGCGCGGTAAGGGCACCGCGCCCACGTGATTGTACGCGGACTGCGGTCCTCATTCCGCAATCCGCGATCCGAAATCCGCATGCAGATGCGGATGGCGGTTCATTCCGCGATCCGCATTCCGCAATCACTCGATTCCCAGTTTCTTCAGGAAGGCGGCGTCCGATTCCTTGCGGCCGAGAAATTTCTCGATCGAGACGCTGACCGGGCGGCTGTCGCCCCGCGAGTAGATCTCACGCCGGAGGCGCATACCGGTGTCGCGGTCAAGGTAGCCGTGCGGCGATTTCTCGAAGACACTCGCCATGTCCGCCGCGATCGAATCGGCCCAGGCATAGCCGTAATATCCCGCGTCATACCCCTCGGCCATGTGCCCAATGTAGGCCGGCCAGGCGGAATCCGCCGGCACCGGCAGGAAGACGCGGCTGATGATGGGATTCGCGATTGCCTGCGCGTCGATGACCTCGCCCGGGGCGTGCGGACCATGCAGCGCGAGATCCATCAGCCCGATGGCGAACTGACGGCGATAGAACACGCCGATGGTCGCCAGCCGCACCTGCTTCATCCGGTCGAGGATTGCCGCCGGCACCTTCTTGCTCGGGTCGCGGTAATCCGCCGCGAAGGTGTCGAGCACCGACTTGTCGAAGGTCCAGTTCTCAAGCATCTGCGACGGCGCCTCCACGAAGTCGCCCGGGACATTCGTGCCCGAGAACCGCGCATAGTGCGCCTGGGTGAGGATCGCGTGCATGCAGTGGCCGAATTCGTGGAACATGGTCTGGACCTCCTCGTGGTCGAGCAGCGACGGCTTGTCCTTGGTCGCCGGCGTGAAATTGCAGAGCAACGCAACGGTGGGCCGCAGGAACACGCCGTTCGGCTGGATCCAGCCGGGCTGGACCCCGAACTCGGCGAAGTGGTTGAACTTTCCGTCGCGCGGGAACATGTCGAGGTAGAACAGCCCCATCGGCTCGCCGCTCTTCGCATCACTGACCTCCCACAGGGTCACACCGTCGGCCCACGTGTACGGCGCCTGGATCTGCTGGAACTTCAGCCCGAACAGCGACTGGTAGATCGCGAACATCCCCTCGAGCGTCCGCTGGTACGGGAAGTACACACGCAGCGCATCGGTATCGATCGTGTACCGCTGCTTGATCAGCTGGTTCTGGTAATACCGCCAGTCCCACAGCTCGATCTTCGCGTTCGGATCGTGGGTCTCGGCCGCCTTCAACTTCTGCAGCTCCGCCATCTCGGCGTCGAACTTCGGCTGGATGCCGCGCACCAGGTCTTCGATGAACTTCGTCGCCGTGGCGCCGTTCTTCGCCATCTTGACCTCGGTCTGGTAATCGTCCCAGGACGCATAGCCGAGCTTCAGCGCGATCTGGTTGCGGAGGGTGACCAGCCGGTTCAGGAGCGGCAGGTTGACCGCCTTGGCGAGATTGTATTCCGCGATCGTGACCTTCTTGCGGGTGTCCGCGACCGAGCAGTTTTCCTCCACCTTCATCCGCTGCGGCGTGACGTTGACCAGGATCGTGTAGGCATCGTCGCCGGATTTGACCGACGAAAGGAAATCGTCCGACACGCCGGCGAGTTCCGCCTTCGTGAAGGTCATCGGGACCTTCGTGTTGTTGATGTTGCTCAGGAAGTCGGTCTCGCCGGCCGTGAGCTCCTTGCGCAATGCCTCGACCTCGGCGCGCTTCGCCGGAGGCAGGTCGAGGCCCGCGCGGCGGTAGTCGCGCAGGGTATAATCGAACAGCCGCTTGTCCTCGCCCGTGAGCGACGGATTCGTCGCTGCGAACGCCTTGATGGCGCGATAGACATCTTCGCGGTACTGGACGCCGACCGCCCACTGGTTGAGCGCCTTTTCGGCCGTGGCCGCCGCGGCGCGCATGGCCGGGCTGGGGTTCGTGTTGTTCACGAAATCGATCCGCGAGGTGACGAGAGCGACGTCGGCGGTGGCATTATCGAGCGCGACGAAGGTACTCGCGAACGTCGCCTTCGCCGGATCCTGCCGCGCGATCCGATCGAGCGCGGCATCGCCCATGGCGATCGCCGCCTTTTGCGAGGCAGCAATCTGGTCCGGGGTGGTCTCGAAGGCCGGGACGCGGATCTCCGCATGATATTTTGCGGCAGTGGCCTGGACGGACTCGAGGGTAGGAAGCGGGGCGGCAAAGACAGCGGCCGGAAGGGCGGCGACGCAAACAACGCGAAGCAGGACTTTCATAGAGCGTGAGGTTTTTGAGGCGTCATACTGTCCGGCGGGCCAGCCCGGGCGCAAGCACCGGGTAGTCCGCAATCGCGGTCCAGCCCGCCAGCGCCCGCCTGCAGTCGACGCCCAATTCACGGGCGCAGAACCGACTCGACCGCGATCGAACGCGCGTGCGAGCATCCCCGGCGTCACGTCGTGAACCCTTCCGCCATCGTTCATCTCATTGCCGGCACGCTGCTGGTGGCGGCCTCCATTCCCCTGATGGCGCGGAAAGTGAAGATGAACCCCTGGTACGGAGTGCGGCTGCCGGCGGCGTTTGCCTCGGAGGAAGCGTGGTACGCCATCAATGCGCAGGGCGGCAGGCTGGTCGCAAAATGGGGCGTTCTCGTTGCCGCCGTGGGGGTTGCCGGGCTCTTGGTTCGGCGGAACCACTGGCATGCGTACACCTTGACGGCCGCCGCGATCACGCTGGTGAGCGGGGGCGTTGTGGTCGTGCGGATCATGGCGGCCGCGCGGCGCCACGCGAATGCCGCGGGCCGGGACGCGGGGAAACCGCCCATGCCTCCGCCCGCGTAACAGCAAGAGCAGTACGCCCGATCCCTCGCCCCGCCGGCGCAAAAGCCGCGCTTGCAACCGATCCGGGCTTCGATGGGTTACCAGGACCGATTCCCGCATGTCGCAGCGGTCTATTCACAACCGCAACCTTCTCCTTACCCGGGTCGCGCTGCTCGCGCTGGCCTACGCCGTGCCGCTGGGCGGACTGGCCTTGTTCTTCGAGGTGACCGATCTCCGGACCCGCATCGCCGGGCTGGAGCGCGAGCGCGCCGGCGTGCGCTTCATCCATCAGTTGATCGAGGTCGATGACCGCGCGATCCGCGAGAAATGGGGCTGGGAATCCAATCCGGCGCGCCTCAGCGAGGCGATCGGCCGGCTCGAAGAACTCGAACGCAATCAGAACCCGGGCCGGCGACCGTCGCCCCACCCCGCCGCCTCCGACCGCGACCTGACTCCCGCACACCTGCGGTCGACCTGGCAGGAGACCCAAGGGGCCGGCCACGACCCATCGGTGCGCAACGACGACCTGACGCTGCTCATCGGACAGGTGGAGGCGCTGCTGGCGCAGACGAGTGACAGCGCCGGGCTCTCGCTCAGCCCGGACCTCGAGACGGAGGCCATGTCCGACCTCATCGCGGCGGCGCTCCCCGCCCACCTGGAACACCTGCTGCAGATGCACGAGCACCTGGTGGCCGCGGAGCAAGACGGCGTTGGCGCAGCGCAACTGGCGCGACTGTTCCGCGGCCAGCTCGGACGCGAATCCGCCCGGCTGGCGCGAACCGTATCCGACGCGCTCAAGGCGGACGCCAACTCCTCCAGCATCGCCGCCGAATTCCAGCGCGACTACCCGCCGGCGGCGGCGACCTTCGATGCGCAACTGGTCCGGCTTCGCCTGGCCCTCTCCGACGTGCAAGCCGGCACCGGAGGCGGCGAAGCCGCCCTCCGGCGGGCATACGAGCAGGGCATGGCATTCTGGCGAATGTCCGCGACCAGCACGGACGGCTTGATCGCGGGCCAGATCGACACGGCCGTGCGCGAGCGCAACCTCGCCGTGGCCGTGGCGGTCGGCGTGCTCGTGACGCTCCTTCCGCTGACATGGCTCTATTTCCGACGCTACCTCCGGCCGGTCGTCCAGGACCTGCTGATGGAAGTGCAGGAAGCGGCCGACGCGGCCGCCCGGATGAAGAACCAGTTCCTGGCGATGATGAGCCACGAGATCCGGACCCCGATGAACGGCGTCATTGGCTTCGCGAACCTGCTCGCGGACACAAAGCTGGACGAGCAGCAGCGAGATTTTGTCCGGACGATCACAGCATCGAGCGAGTCACTCCTCACGATCATCAACGACATCCTCGACTACACGAAGCTCGAGGCGGGACGGGTGGAGCTGGAGACGCGTCCGGTACCGATCCACGACGTGGTGGACGAGGTGGTGGGGCTCCTGAGTCCGGGAGCCGCGGCGAAACACCTGGAACTCATCTGCTGGGTCGAGCCGGATGTGCCGGAGGTGGTCCTCACCGATCCGACCCGCCTGCGCCAGGTGCTGCTCAATCTCGCCGGCAACGCGGTCAAGTTCACCGCCACCGGGCATGTCGAACTGTCCGTGCAGCGCGCGCCCGCGGCGGAAGGCGCCGTGCAGCTCGGCTTCCATGTCCGCGACACCGGCATCGGCATCCCCGCGGACCGGCTCGACCGGCTGTTCCGGCCGTTTTCGCAGGTCGACGCGTCGATCACGCGAACGCACGGCGGTACAGGTCTCGGGCTGGCGATCTCGCATCGCCTCGTCACGGCATTGGGAGGCAAGCTCACGGTGGCGAGCGCGGTGGGGAAAGGGACGGAATTTGCCTTCTCGATTTCGGTCCGGCTTCCCTCCCCCGCTGCGGCCACGCCGGCATTGGCAACCGCACCCGCGGCGGCCGACGGGAAGTGGCAAGAAGTCCGGGTGCTCGTGGTGGACGACTATCCCGCAAACCGACACCTCCTCCTGAGGATGCTGGAGCAGCACGGGGCGAAGGTGAGGACCGTCGAGTCGGCTGCCGCGGCCCGCAAGGCGGTCGCAGCGGCAAAATTCGATCTCGGCATCTTCGATTACATGATGCCGGAAACGGATGGCATCACACTCGCCCGGGAGCTGGCCCCGCAGTTTCCACCCTCGCGCCTGGTGCTCGTCACGTCGGTCAGCCTCGCGCCCTCCGCCGAGCCGCCCCCACCCTTTGCGGCCGCGGTGACGAAGCCGATCCGGCCGCGAAAATTCATGGCCACGCTCGAAGCCGTCCTGGCCGGCGGCTCTCCGGCGGAAGCACCGGCAACCGCCGCCGGCGGCGTCGACGGCAGTGTTCGTCAGTTCGCGCGACAGCACCCCCTCCGGATTCTGGCCGTTGACGACAATCCGGTGAACCTCCGGGTCATCTCGATGCTCCTGACCTCACTGGGCTACGTCCCGGCGGTGCTCGCAGACGGCGCAGCAACCCTGACCCGGTTGCAGACGGAGAAATTCGACCTCGTGTTGATGGACGTCCAGATGCCTGAAATCGACGGACTGGATGTAACGCGGCGACTGCGGCGCGGCGAGGCAGGGGCGCTGAACCAGCGCACGCGCGTGCTCGCGCTGACGGCGGGCGCAACCGCGGAGGAGCGCGCGGCATGCGTCGGCGCGGGGATGGACGATTTCCTGCCGAAACCGATCACGCGCGGGGTGCTGGTCGAAGCGCTGCGCGCCTCGATCGCCGTGTTGCCACGGTCCGCGAGCTGAGTCCGACGAGCGCAAATTGCTTTGCCGAACCGGCGCGGTTCGATTCGCTGGCGCGATGCGCAACATGGTTCGCCTGGTTTGCGCGCTCGCGTTCATCACGAGCGCCCTGATCCCCCTCCGCGCCGCCGACGACCTCACACGGCTGCTGCGTTTCCCCACCACCAACGGTTCCCAGATCGTCTTCAGCTACGCCGGCCAGCTCTACACGGTCGGCATCGACGGCGGCGTCGCCCGGCGGCTGACTGACGCCCCGGGGTACGCGATCTTCCCCCGGTTCTCCGCCGACGGCTCGCTGCTTGCCTTCACCGCGCACTACGACGGCAACACGGAGGTGTACGTGATGCCGGCCGACGGCGGCACCCCGAAGCGGCTCACCTACACGGCGACGCTCGGGCGGGATGACATCTCGGACCGGATGGGGCCAAACAACATCGTCATGACCTGGAAGAACACGGCCCAGGAAGTCGCGTTTCGTTCGCGGATGCACTCGTTCAACGACTTCGTCGGACAGCTCTACACGGTCGGAATGAACGCCGAGCTGCCGAAGCAACTGCCCGTGCCGCGCGGCGGATTCCTCTCCTTCTCCCCCGACGACACCAAAATGGCCTACAACCGGGTGTTTCGCGAATTCCGCACCTGGAAGCGTTATCGCGGCGGGATGGCGGACGACGTCTGGATCTTCAACTTCAAGACCGGCGCAATCGAGGACATCACGAACAACCCGGCGCAGGACATCATTCCGATGTGGGCGCCGAACAACCGGATCTACTTCATCTCCGATCGCACCGGACGGTTCAACCTGTACTCGTACGACCTGGCGACCAGGCAGACCGAGCAGCTCACGCAGTTCACCGACTACGACATCAAGTTCCCCTCGCTCGGCAAAGGCGCGATCGTGTTCGAGCAGGCGGGGTACGTATGGCGCTACGACCTGACCGGCGGGCCCGCGCGGCGCGTCCCCATCACGATCCGGGAAGACAGCGCCGTCGACCGCGCGGAGATCATGCACGTGGACAAATACGTGACCGATGTCCGCCCCGCCCCGGATGGGAAGCGCGCGGTGGTCGTCGCGCGCGGCGACGTATTCACGGTTCCCGCCAAGCACGGCGCCACCCGTGACCTGACGAACACGTCGGGCGTGCACGAGCGGGACGCGAGCTGGTCGCCCGATGGGCGCTGGATCGCGTATCTCTCGGACCAAACGGGCGAGAACGAAATCTGGATTCGGCCGCAGGACGGGAACGGACCCGCCGAACAGATCACGCACCACGCCGACACGTATTATTACGCGCCAGTGTGGTCGCCGGACAGTCGCCGGCTGTTGTGGAGCGACCGCAAGCTGCGGCTGCGGTACGTCGATATCGGGACGAAGGCGATTACCGAGGTCGCGCAAGCCAAGGACGCCGAGATCACCGACCGCGTCTGGTCGCCCGACGGCAAATGGATCGCCTACGTCCTGCCCCGGATCGAGGGATTCAACGTGCAGAACGACTACGGGATCCTCCGCATCTACTCCGTCGACGCGAAGACCACGCACGATCTGACCGAAGGCTGGTATCACGTGGGGAACCCGTCGTTCAGCGACGACGGCAAGTACCTCCTCGTGTCCTCCGCGCGCGACTTCAACCCGTCGTACGGCTACCTGGAGTTCAACCACATCTACCGGGACATGGAGCGGGTTTATCTCTTCGCCCTCGCCAAGACGACGGAGTCGCCGCTGAAACCGCTGAGCGACGAGGTGCGCCTCTCGGAGGAAGAGGAGAAGAAGACGCCGCAGAAACCCAAGCCGCAGCGGCCGGATGTCCGCCAGGGCGAGCCGGATGACCATCCGGCGATGGCGAAAGCCGACCGGGCCGACCGGCGCCACGAGGACGAAGATTCCGACGACGACAAGCACCGCCCGAAGCCGAAGCGCCACGAACCGGTCGTCGTGAAGATCGATTTCGAAGGCCTGCGGGACCGGCTCGTGGGTCTCCCCATCCGGCCGGCGAACTACTCGCACATCCACATGCTCGGCGACAAGGTCTACTACGTCCGGGTGATGAGCGCGACGGACGACATCCAGGAGTCGGACGAAGGCGCGGCGGGCGGGCACGGAACGTTGTGCCTTTACGACCTCAAGGAACGGAAGGAGAAGGAACTGCTCGACCACGTCAGCTCGGTCGCGTTTTCGGCCGACGGGAAGAAGCTCCTCGTGATCCAGGGGAAGGACAACGCGATCATCGACGTCCCGACGGACAAGGTGGAGATCAAGGACAAGCTCGATTTCTCCGGGCTCGAGATGACGCTGGATCGCGGCGCGGAGTGGAAGCAGATCTTCGATGAAAGCTGGCGGCAGATGCGCGATTATTTCTACGTGCCGAACATGCACGGCGTCGACTGGCCCGGCGTCCACGACCGGTATGCCGCGCTGCTGCCATATGTGCACACCCGCTACGACCTGACCTACCTGATCGGCGAGATGATCGCCGAGCTGAACATCGGCCATGCGTACGTCGGCGGGGGCGACCGGTTCAATGCCGCCCCCCGGGTCAAGATGGGCCTGCTCGGCGCCGAGCTGTCGCGCGACCCCGCGAGCGGCGCGTACCGGATCGATCACATCCTGCGCGGCGAGAACTGGGCCGCGAAGGAGCGCTCACCGCTGACGGAGATCGGCGTGAACGTGAAGGAGGGTGACTACATCCTCGCGGTGAACGGCAAACCGGTGCGCGACCTGCCGAACATCTACGCCGCGCTGATCGACACCGTCGGCAAGCAGGTGACGCTGCGGGTGAACGCCAAGCCGGACGAGGCCGGCGCCCGCAACGTGGTGGTCGTGCCGATCGCGGACGAGGCTCCGCTGTATTACCTGGATTGGGTGGAGCGGAACATCGCATACGTGAACGAACGATCGGGGGGAAAGATCGGCTACGTCCACCTGCCCGACATGGAATCCGAAGGTCTCGACGAGTTCGCCAAGCACTTCTACCCGCAGCTCACGAAGAAGGCGCTCATCATTGACGTGCGCGGCAACGGCGGCGGAAACGTCTCCGCCCAGATCATCGAGCGGCTCCACCGGATCCTGATCGGATGGAACTACACCCGCGGGATGACCCCGAACACCAACCCCGATGCGACCTTCCCCGGACCGCTCGCTTGCCTCTGCGACGAGTACTCGGCTTCGGACGGCGACATCTTCTCCTACCGGTTCAAGGCCCTGCACATGGGCCCGTTGATCGGGCACCGGACGTGGGGCGGCGTGGTCGGCATCCGGGGCTCGCTCCCGTTTGTCGACGGCGGGTTCATGACGAAGCCGGAGTTCACGTTTTACGCGGTCGACGGCAGCAAATGGGAGGTTGAAGGCCATGGCGTCGATCCCGACGTCAAGGTCCGGAATGATCCGACCCGGGAGTTCCACGGCGAGGATCAGCAACTCGAGAAAGCCGTCGACGTCCTGATGCAGGAACTCAAGACGAAGGAAGTCGACGTTCCCCCGCCTCCACCCGCCCCGGTGAAGAATTAACCGGACGGACGGCTTGACCCGGGGGTGGCGTCCGCGCCGTCCCCGGGGACCAGCGTGATCCGGCAGGCAACCGAAGGCGCCCGGACCTGACTATCGCGGTGCCGCGGGGCCGCGGCAGCATGCCCGAATCTTCCAACCAATCAAACAAGCCCGACGAGGCCGAGCAGGCCGCGGAACGTCAGTCGCCGAGCAGTCGGATCGTGCACGAGGCGATCCTCGCCGAGGGGCTGGAGGAACTGGAGCGGCCCAGCCTGGCGCTGGCCTGGTCGGCGCTGGCCGGAGGGCTCTCAATGGGGTTCTCGCTGATCGCGGAGGCCATGCTCCGCTCGGCGCTCCCGGACGCGCCCTGGCGGCCGCTCGTCGCAAAGTTGGGCTACAGCGTCGGGTTCCTGATCGTCATCCTCGGGCGACAGCAGTTGTTCACCGAAAACACGCTCACCCCGATCCTGCCGCTCCTGGAACGCAAGGTGCACGTTTCGATCGCGAACGTTCTCCGGCTGTGGGGTATCGTGCTGGGGGCCAACCTCGTCGGCTGCGCGGCGTTCGCGATCGTCGTGACCCGCACGTCGGCGGTCGATCGCTCGCTGCACGAGGCGATTGTCGCGATTGGCCGGGAGGCCATGGCCTCCAGTTTCGGCACGATCCTGCTGCGCGGCGTCTTCGCGGGCTGGCTGATCGCGCTGATCGTTTGGCTGCTCCCGTTTGCCGAATCGGCCCGGGTCTGGGTGATCGTCATCATCACCTGGGTCATCGGGGTGGCGCGTTTCAGCCACGTGATCGCGGGCTCGATCGAGGCGTTCGCCTACGCGAGCAGCGGGCACACCACCTGGCGGCACGCGATCACGGGTTTCTTCGTCCCCGCTCTGCTGGGCAACCTCGTCGGCGGCGTGGCGCTGGTGGCGTCGCTCAATCACGCCCAGGTCGTGGCCGGCAGCGAGGAGGCGTCCCAGGCGCGTGAGGAAAGCCGCCCGCCGGCGGGCGGTGCACCCGCCCGGTGATTTTCGATTTTTGATTTACGATTTTCGAATTCCGGACACGCACACCGAGCCGCCGAACGAGTGCGCGTCCCGGTGAATCGAAAATCGAGAATCGAAAATACCGCTATTCGTAGCGCAGGGCCTCGATGGGGTCGAGGGAGGCGGCTTTCCAGGCCGGGTACAGGCCGAAGATCACGCCGATGCCGCCGCAGACCAGCAGCCCGACGCCGGCCCAGAACCAGGGGAACGCCACGCCGGTGTTCAGGAAGAACGCAACGAGATTGCCGCCGCCGACCCCGATGGCGACGCCGGCCGAACCGCCGATAATCGAGAGCGCCACCGCCTCCGAGAGAAATTGAAACAGGATGTTCAGTTTCTTGGCGCCGATGCTCTTGCGGACCCCGATCTCCTTCGTGCGCTCCGTGACGCTCACGAGCATGATGTTCATGACGCCCACGCCCGAAGCGAGGAGCGCGATCGCGCTGACGATGAGCGCGGCGACGGCGACGATGTTCGCGATCTTGTTGAAGGCCTCGATCAGCGACTCGTTCGAGAAGATCTCGAAGTCGTTCGGGTCCTCGGGATGCAGCCCGCGCACGAGGCGCATGTAGCCAATCGCCCGCTCCTGCGTGTCCGCAAGGTCGGCTTGGTTCTGCGACTGGACGTTCATCGTGATCGACCGCCGCGCCCGGCCGTAAATCGCCAGGAAGCGCGTGATCGGAGTCAGGACCCGGTTGTCCTGGCTCTGTCCGAACGACGATCCTTTCGGCGCCAGGACGCCGACGACCGTGTAATTCTGGCCGCCAATCCGCACGAGTTTCTCCAGCGGATCCTCGTCCGGAAACACGCGCGTCGCGACGTCGGCGCCGATGACGCAGATGGGCCGGCCATACTCGACGTCGTCCGGTCCGAGGTTGCGCCCGCTGCCGACGTCGAAATTGAAGGCCGTGATGAAATTCTCGTCCGTGCCGATCAGCACCACGTTCGGGTTCGTGCGCCGGTCGCGCACGATCACCGTCTGCCCGCCCCGCCCGATTGTGACGTTCACGCGCGCGGAATCGCCCATCAATTCCTTGAAGCGCGCGGCAACGGGATACGTGATGTCGCGCCGGTTCCGGTACTTCTCCCAGTCGGTGCTCGGACCACCGATCGGCGGCCATTTCGTGATCTGAAAACTGTTCGCCCCGAGCACGTTCAAGCCGTTCTCGACCGAAGACCGCATCCCGTTGATCAGCGTCATCACGCCGATAACCGAGAAGACGCCGACGGCGATGCCCAGCACGGTGAGGCTCGACCTCAGCTTGTTCGCTGTGAGCGAGGAAAACGCCAGCCGGAGAATTTCGATCACTAACATTGCCGTTATTTTCGATTTTCGATTTTCGATTTTCGAATTCCCGCCAGCAGGGTCCTTCGAGAGGCTACCATGATGGCGGTGAGTTCACCGGCTTCTTGCTGCAGCGGTTGGACCTTCCGGCCGGGCATCAGGCCGTGCTCCACAGTGAGTTCAAGCCAGTAGCCAGATTCGTCGGCCTCCTCTTCCACGATCGCGAGCTTCGAAATCATGTCCGCGGTTGACCGCGCTCGGCATGCCGCCCGGTAGTTCGCGCCAATGGAAGTTCCAGAACGTCCCAACTGCCCTGCCAATACCCGCCCCGAACGCGCATTCGGCAACACGTCGATCAATTTCAAAACACGAAGCGCGAACTTCTTCGTCCGGGTAGTAAGTTCGGTTTCGTTCATCGCATTCGAAAATCGAAAATTCTCCTCATTCATAGCGCAGCGCGACCACGGGGTCCAATTTGCTGGCCTGCCAGGCGGGCGCGAAGCCGCTGAAGACACCGGTTGCGATCGAGAGCGTCAGGCCGACGAGCACGAGGGAGACGGAGAACACGAGGGGAAACGCGGGAAAGACCGTCGCCACGAGCGCGGACAATCCCCAGGCGGTGGCGAGGCCGCCCAGGCCGCCCAGGACGCAAATGCCCACGGCTTCGATCAGGAACTGCAACAGGATCGTCCGGCGCCGCGCGCCGAGCGCCTTGCGAGTGCCGATCTCCTTCGTCCGCTCCTTCACGCTGACGTAGGTGATGTTCATGATCCCGATGGCGCCGACAAACAGTGCCAGGCCCGTGACGAACAGCCCGCCGATCGCGATCTTTTGCTTGATCGGGTCGATCTGCTCCCGGACGACCTGCTGGCTGTTGATCTCGAAATCGTCCTTCTTCTCGGGGCTCAACCGGCGCAGCCGCCGCATCAGACCGCGCAGCTCGTCCCGCCCGTCGGCCATGCGCGACGCATCGACCTGCACCCGGATCGTCGGGTCCGCCCAGCGCACCGGGAACGAACGCGCGAACGCGTCGATCGGCAGGATCACCTGGGAGTCCCAGCTGAACAGCCCAAGGAAGCTGCCCTGCCGGGCGGCGACGCCGACGACCGTGTAACGCTGGTCGCGAATCTGGAGGTGCTTTCCAATCGGCGACTCGTTCGGAAAGAGGGCATCGGCCACGTCGAACCCGATCACCGCCACGTTGCGCGCACTGTGGGCCTCGATGTCGGTGAAATAGCGGCCTTCCTTCATGTCGGAACGGGTGATCCGGGCCAGATCGGCCGTGGAGCCCACGACGTTGATGTTCGTGACCTTCAGCTCTCCGCGGAGGACGTTCGCGTTCCAGTCGACTGTCGGCACCGCCAGCTTGAGCGGCCCCTCGGGATGCTCGGCAATCCATTCGTTGATGGCCGAGGCCTGGCGCACATCGATCTTCTGGCGGTTGCGATACACCCACCAGTCGTTCACGTCGCGCCACGGCCACTGCGTCACATAGAGAACATCGTCACCGAAGCCGGCCAGGCTGCGCTCCACGCCACGATCGATCCCGAGGATGGCCGTGCCCATCAGCGTCACGGCGACGATGCCGATGATCACGCCCAGCGCGGTGAGCGCCGAGCGCATCTTGTTCGCCCGGATCTGCGCCACCGCGATCCGGATCGACTCGGTGAACTCGTAATAGAGGCGAGACATGGGATTGCGGATTTCGGAGTGCGGAGTGCGGATTAGTCAGAGCGGAGCGAAATCTCCGGGAGGTGGAATTCGCGTCGGCAAGTTGTCAGGTCGCTGTTCTCAATCCGCAGTCCGCAATCTGCGGTCCGCATTCACAGGACGTTCGTGTCGCTTTCGATCAGGCCGTCGCGGAGGCGGACGATGCGGCGGGCGTGGCGGGCGATGTCCTCCTCGTGGGTGACCACGATGATCGTGTTGCCCTGGGCGTAGAGCTGCTCGAACAGCTCCATGATCTCCTCGCCGGTCTTCGAGTCGAGGTTGCCGGTCGGCTCGTCCGCGAGGATGATCGACGGATTGTTGACCAGCGCACGGGCGATCGCGACGCGCTGTCGCTGGCCACCGGAAAGCTCGTTCGGCTTGTGCAGCATCCGCCCGCCCAGGCCCACGTTCTGGAGCGCGAGTTCGGCGCGCGCGATGCGCTCCTGCTTCGGCATTCCGGCGTAGATCAGCGGCAGCTCGACGTTGTGCAGCGCGTTCGAACGCGGCAGCAGGTTGAACGTCTGGAAGACGAAACCGATCTCCCGGTTGCGGATCTCGGCGAGCTCGTTGTCGGTCATCGACGCGACGCTCTTGCCGTTGAATTCGTAATGCCCGGCGGTCGGCGTATCGAGGCAGCCGAGCATGTTCATCAGCGTCGACTTGCCGCTGCCAGAGGGGCCCATGACGGCCAGGTATTCGTTGCGGTGGATCTTCAGCGCGACCCCGCGCAGGGCGTGGATGGTTTCCGCGCCCATCTTGTATAATTTCGTCACGCCATCGATCTCGATGACGAGCGGTCCGGGCTGACGGAACGTCCGGACGATGGTCGCGGAGGGAGCCGGGGGAGGAATCATGGCCGGAGCCTCAGCTCTTGCGCTTCGCGCGATCGACCGTGACCGCCATCCCGTCCTTCAGCGTCCGGGTGATCACCCCGAAGCTGCCGCTGACGACCTCCTCGCCCGCCTTCAGGCCGGATTTGATCTCGATATAATTCGTGTCCTGGACGCCGGTCTCAACCGGCACCCACTTGACCTTGTCGCCGACGACCTCGAACACGCCGCGCTGCATGCTCTCGCGATCCTCGCGGTCAGCCCGCTTCTGCTGGTCGACATTGACGGCGGTCGCCGCGCCTTCGCCCTTCATCTCCGCCGAGGACTTCTGGCGGTCAGCGGTCACCTGGTCCATCGTCCGGGCGCCCTGCTTCGAGCGGACGGTCACGCTCTGGATCGGCACTGCGACGGCGTTCTCGACCGTCTTGGTCTCGATGTCGGCGTTGGCGCTCATGCTCGGCCGCAGCGCCACGTCCTTGTCGAGGATGCGGATCTTCACGAGGAAGTTGGTCACCTCGTCCTGGGTGTTCTGGCCCGTGACCTTGGCGGCAGCGCCGATCTCCTTCACGACGCCGATGAATTTGCGGCCGGGGAAGGCGTCGATGGAGATCTTGGCCTTGTCGCCGACCTTCACGTTCACGATGTCGTTCTCGTTCACGTTCACCTCGACCTCCATGTTCGAGAGATCCGCGACGCGCATCACCTCGGACATGCCGTACTGGCCGGTGGCGGCGACGCGCTCGCCGACTTCATTGCTCAACGAGGTGACCGTCCCGGAAATCGGGGAATAGATCATCGTCTTCTTCAGCAGGTCCTCCGCCTGGTTGAGGACGCCCTCCGCGCGCTGGATGTTGGCGACGGAGTTCTGGGAGTCCGCCTCCGCCGCCTCGTAGGTGGTCTTGGCCGTGATGTAGTCGGAATCGGAGATCAGGTGCTTCTGATAGAGGTCGTCGTTGCGCTGGAAATCGGCACGCGCCTGTTCAAGCCGGGCCTTGGAATCGAGCGCCGACGCGCGGGCGGAGGCGAGCGCCGCCTGCGCCTGCTCCACCTGGAAACGGTAATTGTCGGGTTTGATACTGACCAGCAGGTCCCCCTTCTTGACCAGCGCCCCCTCGCGGAAAGGCAGTTGCGTGATTTCGCCGGCGACTTCAGGCGCAATTTTCACCTCGAGTTCCGGCTGGACCTTCCCGGTCGCCGACACCACCTGGATGATCGTCCGGGTGACCGATTTCTCGGCGGTAACCCGCACCGTGGCGGTGTGGTTCTTCTTCACCACGTAGGCCGCGATCACCAGGACGACCAGGAGCGCAGCGGCGCCGAGCAGAATCCATTTGATCGGCGATTTCTTCCGCGGCGCGGATACGGTCGGGACAATGGCCGGTTTGGTCACGGCGGGAGGAGGATTCATGGACGAAGGGCGCGGATTCAGGGAGGTCATCGGACACGATGTCACCGGGTGACGCAAGCAGGGCCTGCGCTCGGCGGACAAAAAGGAGTGGCGGTGGACACATTGATCCCGGCCACTTTACACAACTGAATATTGAGAACGTTGGCGTTCGCGACGAGCACGCGCCCAGCACGACGCAGCGGTCGGTTCGCAAACGAATGCGAACCGCCGGCGCGCTGGGAGGCCCGGCTGGAGACAAACATGCGGGGACAACACGCAGGCCGGTGAAAAGTTACACGCGACTTGTGACAAACGGCGGTCGCGGCGGATGAACGGAACAGGCGAAAACGGCCGCTCCGCCGCCCACCCGCTCTCGTCGCCGATGGACGCCGGCTACGCCTCGCCGAGCAGGCCGCGGAACCGCGCCTCGAGCGCGACCACATCCGGAATCCGGACCGCCGCCCCCTTCACCTCCAGCAATCCCTCGTCGCGCAGCCGCGCGAACGTGCGCGAGAGCGTTTCGCTGCTTGTTCCGAGCTCGGCGGCGAGCACCCGCTTGGTCGAGCTCAGCTGGACCGTCGCCGGCCCGCGGGCCTCCCGGACGCAGCGCTTCAACAGCCAGTTCAGGAAACGTGTCTCGACGTCTTTCAACGTCAGATCCTCCACCAGGCCGACCAGCACGCGCAGGTGCTGGCTCATCGACGCCAGCATCCGCAGCCCGAGGTCGGGACGGCGGCCGAGCAGCGCCAGGAAAGGGGCTTTCGGCACGACGATCACGGCCGAAGCCTCCACCGCCCGTCCATTCGCCGGGTACCCCGTCTCGCTCGCCAGCGCCGCCTCGGCCAGCGACTCGCCGGGACGGAACACATGGATCACCTGCTCCTTGCCCGTCGGGCTGACCCGGTGCGCATTGATCGCACCCTTCTGCACAACATAGAAACCTTCGGCCGGATCACCCTCGCGGAAAAGATACCCGTCCTTCGGAATATTGCGGAGGATCGAGAAGTCGGCGATCGCGTCGAGTTCGGCCGCGGGCAGGCCGTTGAACAGCTGGCACGAACGCAGCGTCGCGGCGACGGCAGCATTGCGAAGACGGGCAACGTCGGTGGGCACGACGGAATGCTAGGTTGATTCTCGGGGCTGCGTCGCGCCGAAAACCTCACGTGGCGGGGCGCTCCGGCGCGAGCACGAGGAGCATGCTCATCGCGGTGGTCGCCCGCACGGCGTGGGGGACGTTGGGTGGGAGGTGCAGGACCTCGCCGGCCCCGAGGGTCCGGGGTTGGCCGGCGATGCTGAACTCGCACTCGCCCTCCAGGATCTGAATGAATGCCCGGCTCGTGCTCGTGTGCTCGGTCAGCGCCTGTTCCGGCGCGAAGCGGAACAGCACGGAGCGCAACTCGGGCGTCGCCAGCAGCGTACGGCTCACGATCCCCTGCCCGACCAGCGGAACCGCGTCGCGGAGTGAGACCATGCCGGGTTCGTTGCCGGCGAGCAGGGCGGAGGATTTGGACAAGGCGGACATCGGTGGAGTTGGTTGGCTAGCGGGTGAAATGAGTCTGCCAGCTGCCGTCGCCGCGGCGCTCAGGCCGGGCCTGAAAGCCCTCCGCATGCAGTTTCTCGATCAGCGGACTTGGCAGGAACGGGCTGACGAGCACGAATCCCTCGCCCGGGCCGAGGGCGGCAATCGTCGCCATAATCTTCGTGAACGGTTCCTCGCCGCGCGCAATCAACGGGCGGACATCGAGGAGGCGGGGTTTGCGGGGTTCGGACGGCATGGCGGGAAGGAGGATTCGATCTAGCGAACGGCAACCTGGTCAGACTGTTCGGCGCGTTCCACGGCCCTGGCCAGTTCGGAGACGTCTCCCATCAGGCCCGCGCGCTGGTAGGCGATCTCACCCTGCGGGTTCAGCACCGTGATCAGGTTGGAATGTGAGAACTGCCCCTTCGCGTCCTGTTTGTATTTCACGCCGAGCAACATCGCGAGTTCCTGGACGGATGACGCGTCGCCATGGAGCAGCGTCCATCCCGCATCGAGCCCGACGCGAGCCCGGTAGGCCTTCAACGCCGCAGGCGTGTCGCGCACCGGATCAAAGCTCACGAGGACGAACTGCGTGCGGGCGCGGACATCGGCGGGAAGCGAGGCGCGCATCCGCGCCATGTCGCTCACGAGCACCGGGCACGCGTATTCGCAATTCGCGAAGAACATCGCGAGCACGACGGGACGGCCGCGGAGAGTCGCCAGTGCAAACGGTTCGCCGGCGTCGGTGGTCCAGGTCGCATCGACCTGGTACAGCGAGCGGGCGCTGAGCGGGGCGGCACTGACCGCTGCCGCCGGCTTCTCTTCGGCGCAGCAGGCGCGGCAGCACGCCCGTTTGGCGGGGCGGGGCGCGGCGGCTTCGGGAGCGGCGCCAGCGACGGCGACGGAAATCAGGGCCAACGTGAGGGCGATGGTGGTTTTCATAGTGGGTGATGGTCGCTCGGAGCGGGTTTGCCGGCTGCCGGGCGGGAAATGGATCGCGCGCACCGGAATCCAAGATTCGGCACGACGTAACTGGCGCGCAGCGAACTGCGGAATCCCGCGCGCATGAAGGCCGGGTAATTCGTGAGATCGCGGGCGCTCGCCGCTCCCGCCCCGCAGAAAAGATTCCGGTCGAGGCCCGTGTCGGAGCGCGACTCGCCGGTCACGAGGGCCGTGTTGAAATCATCCACCCACTCCCACACCAGCGTGAGCATGTCGCGCACGCCGTACAGATTCGGCCGGCCCAGACCGGCGTCCGGAAAACGCGCCGGCGTCGGCTGCGCGAACCAGCCAAGCGCGGCCTCCTGGTACGCCGGCTCACTCTCGCCGCGCAGCGTCGTAAACCCGGCGGCGGCGGCGTGTTCCCATTCCGCTGTCGTCGGCAGACGCTTGCCCACCCAAGCCGCGTAGGCCTCCGCCGCAAACCACGAAACGCGGACAACCGGCGCGTTGGCCGGTGATTTCGCTCCGAGTTCGAGATCGCCGGCCCAATCGCCCAGGTATCCCTCGTCCGCGAACAACAGCGACACGCGCGAGCGCCGCCATTTTGGATTCGTCCGAACGAACTCCAGGTACTCCGCGTTCGTGACGGGGTGGACATCGAGCCAGAACGCGGCCACCGGCACGCGGGCGACATCATCGCGGCCGCGCAGGATCGGTTCGTAGGAGCCGGCGGGAATCCGCACCATCCCGGCGGGCGCGATCGTCGTTGTCTCGGTGCCGGGCCGGCCCGCCGGATTCGTCGTGGACGCCCGGACCGCCCCAACCGCCGGCAGCACCGTGACGATCACGGCGAGCCAACGGGCAGAATATTGTCGGCCGTGGAGCATCGGGCGCCCTCTCCGATTACATTCCCGTCTCGCGGGCCTGCTTCACCTCGTCGGCCGAGACCGTGCCGACGTCGTTGCCCCACGAATTCATCACGTACGTCAGCACGTCCGCGATCTGCGCGTCATCGAGCTGCGTCTGCGGCGGCATGACGTTGTTGTAGGTCTTGCCGTTGACGGTCACGGGGCCGGTCAGCCCCTTCACCGGGATACGAATCGCACGGGAGCGGTCAGCCTTGAGGAAATCCGAGCCGGCGAGCGGCGGGAACACGCCGGGCAGCCCCTGCCCGTTCATTTGGTGGCAGGCAAAACAGACCGAATCGAACACCTGTTTGCCGCGCGCGATCCGCTCCTCCTTCGTCAACGGGCCCGTCTTCGCCGGCGCGGCGGCCGTCGTCACGCTCGGTGCCGGCGCCGGAGTGGCCGGCGCCGCGGAAGCGATCGCCGTCGTGCCGTCGTAGAGCTCGTCGGCCTGTTTGCCGGAATAGACCACCGGGTTGGCGGGGCCGGTCACGTTGAGCATCGCGATCGCGCCCTTGTTGAACGCCCGCGTGAGGGAATGATCGACGATGGTATAGGTGCCGGGCACCTGCGGCGTGAATTCGACGATCGTCGATCCCCCATCGGGAACGAGCGTGGTCTGCACGTTTTGCATCACCGGTGACATCGCGCCCTCGGGGTAAACGCGGTCGAAGATTTCGCCAATGATATGGAACGAGGACGTGAGGTTCGGCCCGCCATCGCCGAAGAAGATCCGGATCCGCTCACCGACCTTCGCCTTCAGGGCGTGGTCGCCGGTCAGCGAACCGACGGAGCCGTTGAAGACGACGTAGGTCGGCCGCTCATCGACCGCCTTCGTGTTGTCGAAAACCTGGAGACCGGTGTCGCCCGTGGCGCCCTGGGTGTAGATTTCGCCCTGCATCACGTAGTACTCGTGGTCGACCGGCGGCAGGCCCTCCGGCGGCTCGACCAGGATCATGCCATACATGCCGTTCGCCACGTGCATCGGCACCGGAGCAGTTGCGCAGTGATATACGTACAGGCCGGCGCGCAACGCGGTGAACGTGAACACCGATGAATGCCCCGGGGCCGTGAAGGTCGACGCCGCACCGCCGCCCGGACCCGTCACCGCGTGCAGATCGATGTTGTGCGGCATCTTCGAGCTCGGGTTGTTGTTGAGGTGCAACTCGACCACGTCGCCCTCGCGGACACGAATGAACCGTCCGGGGACGTCCCCCCCGAAAGTCCAGAAGGTGTATTCGGCACCATCAGCGAGGCGTTTCGTTACCTCGCGCACCTCGAGCTGCACAATAACCTTGGCCGGATGCCGGCGACCGATTGGGGGCGGCACGGCCGGCGGCGGCACCAGAACCTCCGTCTCAACCGGGAGGTCGGCGGCCAGCGGCGCCGCGCCGGACGACGCGATCGCGGTATTTTCCTGCGCGCGGAGCGGCAACGCGCAGCTCAGGACGGCCGCGAGCAAGGCGAGCGAAGCCGGGACGAAGTGTGGGCGGGTTGGAATCTTCATGACGGGAATGGCTGATCGTGCCCCACACGATGCCACCGCCCGGCCAAACGCACCTTGACGCGGATCAAACGGATCCGAGTACACGACGGCATTAGCGTGGGACGATGTGTGGGTCATCTACGCTTATCATCGCCCACGACGGCACCCTGCCGCTGTGCCAGGTTTGCGAAACGCCGTGCAGTTCTTGCGAAACGGGCCGCCGGCTTCGCCTGCGCGAGCCGTCTGCCGACAATGCGTCGGCCCTAAAGTCGTGTTACTTGCTATGCATTAACCGAATGCGAGGCGCTCGCATGGGACGTCGACGATCACCGTGCCGATACCGCGGTCCCGTTCACCGCCACGCGAAAGCGACGGCAATGACGAACACAGCGCCGACGCCGGCCTCGATCATGCCGAGCGTTGATGCCCGCAATGTGGCGGGGGAAAACAGCAGCAGTGCGATGGACCGCAGCGCAAGCGCCACCAGGAGGACAGCCGCGATCCACGGAGCGAGTCCGCTGCGCGCGAGTTCGAGCCCGACGATCGCGGCGAGCACTGCAGCCGCAAGTGGCAGCAGGGGCCGCCGGACACCGGTCTTCCGGCCGCGCAACCACGCCCGCACGGTGAGCACCGTCGGAACCGCCCGCACGAGCATGATGACACCCAGTGCCGCGGCCGACCGGGCCGGCCAGCCAGCCAGCGCCGCAAAGACGGCGGGCAGCCAGGCGAAAGCGGTGGCCCCGGCAATCTCGGCGTGCTGCTCGCGACCGGACTGCTGGAGGTCGAAAAAGAGGAAAAACGCCCCGGCGGCGGCCGACGGAAGCAGCCACGGCCACCAACCGGTTCCCGCACCGAAAAGGGCTCCACACCACCCGGCCAGAACCACGGCTCCACAGGCGACGGCGGCCCGCCGCGCCGCGAGCCGGCGCGCCGCACGCTGTTCGGTGACGCCGATTCGCAGCGGTCGCCGGGTGAAAAACGCCGCCACCGTCGCGACCGAGAGCGCGAGGCCGGCCCACGATGGCGCGGAAATCATCCCCAGCGCGACGGGCTCGAGGGCAAGCGACCAGCTGCCGTGTTCCTTGGGAAGAACGAGGTCGCTCCAAGGGGAGGCTGCCACCGGCCGGGAAGGTGCTGCGACGTTATCCATGCCGCCAATCCTACCAGCGTGGCGGAACGGCGCCTTGACCCCAGTCAAAACCGGAGCACTCCGACAAACCCGGTCACTGGGCAATTTCGTAAACCTCGACGATGCCCACGCCCGGCGCGGCGGGTTCCGGCGGCGTCGCAGTAAGGTCCTGGAATGGCAACACCACCGCCGAATAGGCGCCGGGCGCCAGATCCACCAGGACACACGGCTCGCGTCGGTTGGCCGGGGCCAGTCCAGTCGCGGAGATTTCCTGCTCGCTGTAGGTTTTCACGGCCGGGCTGAAATCGTTCGTCGGATTGATCACTCCCGCGGTGTCGCCGGAGCTCCAGTCATCGTTCTTGATCAGGAGATCCCCCGCCGCGTCGTGCAGTTCCAGCATTGGATCATCCATCGCCTCGGTGATGCCGAAGTCGCGGTTGAGCGTGGGGCCCCGGACGCGGATCAGCACGCGTTTCGTCGTGCCGGCTTCGCCGTTGACGACGAATCCACCGATCATCGGTTTGCCGATGTCGGAGTATCCGCGCGTCGAGAGATTGATGATCTTGTTGCCCGTCCGATCGACATCGTACACCTCCACCAATCCGGACCCGGAACTGCCGGACGCACCCTGCACGATCGCGGTGTACGCGCCTGGGGCCAGCGTCGTGAGGACGGCGTCATCGCCGCTCCCGGCGGCAAAGGCGAAGGCCCCGACCTGATTGGAGACCGCCGCGACGGTGTCGGCGCCGGTCTGTGAGCTCCACCCGGCGTTGTGGGCGATGACATTGGCACCTGAATACACGTCCAGCACCGGCGCCGACAGCGCGTCGGTCACGCCATATCCCGCGAGCGCAGGGCCGGCAGCCCGGATGAGCACGCGCTTCGACTGTGCGCCGTCGATGATGAAGCCCCCGATCAAAACCTGGTTCCCGGTTCCGACGTACGCCCGGGTCGACACATTCACCAGCGTGCCGGCCGGCGCGGCCTGGGTTTGCAGGCGATATGATGCCACCTCGAACGCATCCTGGTCGATCGTCAACGCGCAGTCGGCCTCCCCCGGCTGGCCCGGCGCAATTCCAATCGGCGCATTGACCGGCGCGGGAACGGTGAGGTCGGGATTGGAATAGTAGCTCAGCGGCGTGCCAGGTGAATACGCCATGATGTCGTGATACTGCCGACCGTCGGCGCCGTAGAAGCGATAGCCGTAGCTGTACGTGTAGGCGCCGTCCTTCGTGCCGGTCGCACCCGGGTCGCCACGCGCGTGCGCGCAGCCGAACACGTGGCCGAGTTCATGCGGCACGACGTCCGTGCCGGCAATCGTCGAATATTGCACGACCGAAAACGCATAGAGCGGGTTGTAGGAGGCGGCCGACGCTTCGACGAGCGCCGGGGTGTCGAGGACGAAGCTCAAGCCGATGCTCGCCGTGTCGGACCGGTTGAGGGCCAGCACGACGACGTCCGCGCCGGCCTGGTCTCGCAGCGCATGGATCTCATCCATGTTGCCGTCGCTGGTCGTATACAACGCCGTGAGGGCGTCGGACTGAAAGTTCGCGACCGCATTCGTGACGGGACCGTCGGCGTTGTACTGGGTTTGGGCAATCTTCACGAGGCGGACACGGGCGCTGACCTGGCTGGCGGAGAGTTCGGCGTTCACCTTCGCAATCGCCGCATCGAACTCGCTTTGCAGCGCCGCCACCCGCGCATCACCGGTCATGGTCGGCTTCACCGCCTGCGTGTAGAGCATCATCACGTCGACCACCACGCCGGACGGCGAAACCGCGGCGGCGGTCGCGGGCGCGCCGGCGGGCGCCGCCGATGAAGCAAGCTCGGCTTGCCGTTGTTTATGCGCGGCCACGGCCGCGACCGTGGCGGCGTCGATCGGCGGATGAATCGCCCCGCCGCAGTTGCCGACCATCGCCGGGTCGACCTGGTAGTACTGCGAAAGCGTGTCCGTCGCGGGCCGAAGCGCATATTCATACCCAGCCGTCTCGACCGATCCGCTGAGATACCCGCGGTTGTAGGCCAACACGACCCGGCTCGGCTGCTCGCCTTCAATGTGGCCCGTGCTCGTGAACCGATCGGGGCCCAGCATCACGCTGTCGTCGATCACCACCGTGTACGTGCCACCATCGGGTCGGGGCAGTTCGAGCCGACCCGCCCGGGTCCAAAAAGGCGACGCCTTGGATTCGATCAGCCGGCGGTCGACGCGGACATAATGGATGACGCGAGTCGGGGCCGGCAGCGCCACATCGAGAGCCGCGGCGGATGCCGGCGCGGCGAACGCGAGCAGCCCTCCGGCCGGGACGGCCGGCGTCTTCGTGGATGCCAGTGCGACCACCGTCCGCGCAACCGCCCGGTGAATGGAGCCGCCTTCATCAGGCTTGCCGGAGCGGGTTTGCAGGGCGTGCCGGCAAAGGAAAACGACCACCACGCCGGCGATCGTCAGGAGGAGGCAGATCCGACGCATGGGAAAAGCGAAGCTTCGCACTGAGGATCATCCCCACGGCAATGCAAATCTTCCAGTCTGATTCCGGTGCGCCGCAAGGCTTAGCGGTTAGGATGCAGCACGTTAATTGACCGGCCGACGAGCAGAGCCCCATCTTCGCCGCGCGCGAATGAAGCACCATAATCTCGACGCAGTGGGTCAGGCGATGAATCCGCTGTGGGTTCAGATCAAGCTGCTGTTCACGCAACACCACTTCATCACGGTCGTTTGCGGATTTTTTGTCGTGATGATGGTGATCGGTTTCTATCGTTTCCTGCGCAGCATCAGTCCGGCGCTGGTCGGCCTGATTCTGCTTCTCGTGCTGTTCATCCTCATCCTCCACTGGACGCAGACGCGGACGGAACCTCCGTTCCTGAAGGGATTCATCGACTGGCTGGCGCCGTTTTTCCCGTCGCCTGTCTACCAGCACTTCTGACGCGTGCGCCGAAACCACCGGCCGCGGCCGGGGCGCAATCGCGCCGACAAGACGGAGACTGTTGGCCGGGCGTGATCGGGCGAGGTGGCGACTCCCCCAGCAGAGCCGAAGCGCGCGCCGCTCCTATTTCCCCAGCTTTTTCAGCGCCTTGTTGATTTTCTCGAGATCGCACCGATCGGCATCGTAATCCGGGCCGAGCCATTCGATCCACTCGCGCCCGAGGTCCGTATGCGGTTCCTTGATGCAGGCGAGCATGTCGTGAAACGCCTCGAGACCGCCGCAATCCTCGGGCGGACCGGCACGCTCGCCGGCGACGCAGGCGGGATAATGGGCGCCCTTTTCGACCGGCCCGGTTTTCTCGACCTTGAGTTCAACCTGCCAGCCCTCACCGAAATGATAACCGTAGGTGAACCGCTCCCGATGTTCGAGATCGAGATCCGCCAGCGTCACATCGCGGTCATCCTCGATCGTGAGGTCGTCGCGTTTCAGCGGGTTGCCGAACCGGAGATCGTCGAGATTGAAGGCATGGGTCTGGTAATCGAACCAGTCGAACGCGATCTGGATGCTGTCGTGCAGGCGTGAGAGCCACATCGATTCGCGGACGACGAGCCGGCGCCAGATCTTCGGATGGCAGCCGACCACCGACAACCGGACCGTGAACGCCCGTTCGGGCGGTTTCTTCGTCCGGGTGCCCTTCCCTTCGTGCAGCGAAATCATGAACCGCCAACCAAAACGCACGGTTGGCGGCTCGGCAAGCGCGACGCGCGGCGACGGATCCTCCGGGCGGACGCGAGAGTTCCGTCAGGCGGATCGACGCCGACGCCGGGCCGGATGCGCCGCGCCGGCAAACCCCGATGACCACGGCGCCTGGTTCTCCACCTCGGGTTCGGTAAGCCGCTCGATACCGACGGACCGATGCCGGATGTAGGTTGCGGGCATCGCCGTGTGAACGCGACCGCGAGATCCCGAAGGCGAACGGCGGGGACGTCGACGACAGTTATCGTGGGCCGCCCTGCTCGCGGGCGACGACGCGCCCGGCGGGCCAAAACACAAGAGCCGCTCCCTTTGGGGGAGCGGCCCGTGTGACCTAACACCAAGCAAACCGTAAGAACTACAAACATTCACCGTCCTTGCGGACAGTGCTGACTACGCGGAGATAGACGGGGTCATCTGCAAAACGCTCAAAAAAAGTTCGGGTTTTTGAATAAAACGCATCTAACTATTATTCAGTTATTTGCATATAATCTCCGAGTGTGCAGAAGATCGAACGCGAGAAAAATTCGTGTCTCGCCCTGAACCTGTGTCTCGCCGATCGGATGCGCACCCGCCCAGCGGTAGAGGGGCATGACCTTGGGAGACGTTGTCGCCACCGCATGCGTGAATCCAGCGGACCGCAGGTCGCCAAAAACCTCGCGCCAGAGCGAAGCCATCCGCCGCATCGACTGCTCGCGCGCGGAAAACAGGGTCAGGAACTCACAGAGCCGGCCGGCGTCGCGGATGGCGGCGAGTTCGGCGGGCAAAACAAATTCGTACGCCGCCGCCTGCAACTCTCGCAGCGCGACGTTCACCGCGATCCCGCCGGCGAGCCCTCCCGACTCGCTCTGCATTCCCCAGATGCGCTGATCGGAATACGGGATTCGCGTCCGCAGGCGCCTCCGCGCGTGGTCCCAGTCCCACAGCCAACGCACGAGCCGATTATGGCGGGCCTGCTCGAACGCCGCATAAAACACCGCTTCGTAGCCGTCGATCTCCGCCGGCTCGGACAAGCGGAGCTCCCGGGTCACGCGCCGTATCGTCGTCATCGCCGGACAAACCGGACCGGAATTTCGCGGGCCGGCACCAGCGTCACCTGGGGCCGGATCGGCACCTGGTAATCCACCGTCGGTTCGATGCGGTACCGCTGTCCGATCGTGGCCAGGCCCAGCACGGCCTCCGCGACGGCGAAATTGTTGCCGACGCAGGTGTGCTTCCCGAGGGCAAACGGCAGGAACGCATGCCGCGCCCATTCCCGGCCCGGCGCAAAACGGTCCGGATCAAATCGCGCGGGGTCCGTCCAAAACGCCGGATCACGGTGCGCGCCGTAAACCGACAGCAGGAGCGTGCTGCCGCGCGAAATCCGACAGCCGCCCAGCTCATCGTCCTCCACGCAGACCCGACCGAGCGTATAGACGGGCGGATACAGTCGGAGCGTTTCCTGCACGATTCGGTCCGTCACGACCAGCCGGGGGAGATCGTCCCACGTAGCCGGCCGGCCGCTGAGCACATCATCGATCTCGGCCCGCCACGCGGCCGCCACCGCCGGGTGGTGCGACAGCGAGTGGAGCGCCCACGCGAGCATCGTCGCACTGGTTTCAAATCCGGCGGTGAACAGCGTCTTCGTCTCATCGCGCAACGCCTGCCACGACAGCGGCTCGCCCGTCTCCGGATCGCGCGCATCGAGGAGCGCCTGCGCGATGTCGGCCTTCGGCGGCTCCCTTCCCTCCCGCCGCGGCCGCAGGTGCAGCGCGACGTAGGCGTCGAGGACATCGTAGGTCTCGCGCAGCGCGCGGTTCGTCCGATCCGGCACCCAGCGCGGCATCGGACACAGCGACGTGTTGCGGCGCCGGACAAGGTAAAGGCTGCTGCGAACGGCCTCGCCGAACCGCCGCGCTTCCGCCGAGTCGATGCTGACGGACAGGAGCGCGCGGCACATCACGGTCAGCGCGAACGTCTGCATTTCCTCCAGCAGCGGCACGGGTTCGCCGGCGGCGACCTTTTGATCCCAGCGGGCAAACATCTCGCCAGCGGCGCCGTGAACGGCGGGCACGAGACGCTGCAGCGCCTCGGGTCGGAATGCCGGCTGAACCTGACGCCGGCGCACCTTCCAGACGGGGCCATCCGTGGTCAGCAATCCCTTGCCGACCGAGAGTTGCGCGGTGCGGTAGTGGAAGCTGCGTTCGTACCGGTCGTGCCGCGTGATGAGCACCTGGCGGATCAGGTCGGGCCCCGTCACGGCGATCATCCGTCGATGCAGGATCCGGAGCTGCGCCAACCCGCCGTTGGCGTGGCCGATTTCCGCCACGAAGGTGTGCGGGCGGTCGCGCATCGCGTGCGCGTTGCCCAGCAGCCAGTGTCCCGGCGCGCGGGGAAGCGGACGCGTGGCCGTCATTTCTCGACCTCCCGGGTCGCGGCGAAACCGGCCGTTTTCGGATCCGACGCCATCATTCGGCGGGTCTCGTCGACAAAGGCGCTGTCGAGGACGGTCCCCGGCTCGAGGAGTTGGATAAAGCGGTACACGAAACGCGATAGCGCCATCCCGTCGATCACGGCGTGATCGGCGGCGCCGACCAGGCAAAGGTGTTTCCGCGCGACTGGCCGGCCGGCCTGATCCAGCGCGAGCCGGTCGACCACCGTCCCGACCGCAAGCGTCAGGGTGCACACCGTCGGAGGAAATCCCCAGAACGGACGGTTGAGCCCGTGGCTCTGAAGGTTCGTGAGGCCGATCGTGCCGTACAGGCGACGGACCCAGTGGGGATTCCGTGTCACCATCCGGTTCACCAGCGGCCGAAGGAATGCCGGAAGCTTCGCAAAGCGTCGCCGCCAGTGGATCGCCGGATCCGGCGGCAACGGCTGGTTGATCGCCTCACGCAATTCCCAGTTCAGCCGCGCGAGCGACTTTCGCTGCGCCCCGCGGACGCAATAGACGGCCGCGATCCGATGACTGCCGATGCGACGATCGATCGTCGTGGAAACGTCGGCCTCCTCGAACGTGACGAGCTTGCGGCCGTGGCGATAGGTCATCACGCCGGGCTGTTCCACCGCCGCCCGGGCAAGCGCGTGCAGGATGACGGCGTGGAGCGAAACGGCGATTCGCAGTTCGCGCTGGCAGTCCTTCAAGCGGCCAAGCGCATCGGTAATGTCCACTTCGCCGTGCCCCCAGCACGCATGCGGCCGGGCCTGTTCGAGATAACCGAGCACGGCATTCCGGAGCGGCGGCCAGGGTGTTTCCCGAAAACCGGAATTGGCGGCGTAGTTGGAGGCGAACATCGGATCAACCCTCCCGGCCCTGGAAATCGCGCATGAACCCGATCAGTGCGTCAACCGACTCGGGCGTGACGGCGTTGTAGATCGACGCCCGGATTCCGCCGAGCGTCCGGTGTCCCTCCAGACCATAGAACCCCGCGGCCTCCGCCACGCGGAGGAAACGCGCATCGTCGGCGGCCGTCGGCAGGTTGAACACCACGTTCATCTGCGAGCGATCCGGCGCCGCCGCTCGCGCCCGATAATAGCCACCGCTGCCATCGATCGCCGCATACAACCGCGCCGCTTTCGCCGCGTTCAGCCCGCCCATCCGCTCCAGCCCGCCGATCTCGTGGCGCAGCCAGCGCGCGACCAGCATCGTGACGTAGATTGCGAACACGGGCGGCGTGTTGTAGACACTGCGCGCCCCCACGTGGCACCGGTAGTCGAGCATCGAGGGCAGCCCGTCCGGCACCTGGCGCACGATGTCGTCGCGCACGATCACGACCGTGACGCCCGACGGCCCGAGATTTTTCTGGGCGTGCGCGTAGATCAGCCCGAAACGCGAGACCTCGATCGGTCGGCTCAGGAAATCCGACGACATGTCGCAGATGCGGCAGACATCGTCGCGTCCGAGGATCCGATGAAACTGCAGTCCCTCGACCGTCTCGTTCGAAACGTAGTGGAGGTACGGCGCTTCACCGCAAAACGGGAGTTCCTCGTCCTTCGGCAGCCGGCGGAATCCCTGCCCCTCGCCGCTCCAGA
Organism: Opitutaceae bacterium; assembly: GCA_035545515.1. GTDB lineage: Bacteria > Verrucomicrobiota > Verrucomicrobiia > Opitutales > Opitutaceae > ER46. The sequence goes on along the minus strand of DASZYH010000234.1, from coordinate 3,991 downwards.
CGATCCGAGTCGGTCCCTGCCGCTGCGCCTCGGGCAGCGACTTCCCGCTCCAGTACCCGGTGTGGAGATAGTCCGCCGCGGCGCCGCCGGACCTCAGCAGGGTCATCGGGATTTGCGCAAACTGCAGGGTGCTTCCGCCCTGGAGGAAAAGGACGTGGTAATCCGACGGAAGATTAAGCAACGCCCGAAAATGCGCTTCCGCCTCGTTGATGACCGAGTCGAACCACGGTGAGCGGTGGCTGAGCCCGAGAAGGGACAATGCAGTACCGGGCGCCTGGCGAATCGCGGCTTGAGTCTCCTCCAAGACGGAATCGGGCAGGGCGCCAGGACCGCCCGAGAAGTTGTGGGAACGGGGCATCCGGGAAGTTGGTAGGTAGCAAATGCTACCGACGGGGTCAGCCATTCACGCAGCCGCGTCAACGCAAACTTCCGCGCCGCCCCCATTCCGCTCGGAACGGGCGACCAATCAGCGGCGGGCTGGCCCGGGGAGGCCCGCGGCTCAGTCGATCACGCGTGCGACCGTTTCGGCCGGCGTGGACGCCGGGGCCGCATGCTTCGGCGCCGCCTTCAGCGGATAACGGTACGTGTCGCCTTCGTAGTTCCGGAAGACGACCTCGTCGTCGGTGACCTTTTCGATGTAGTCGGGGTTGATCGGCACCTTGCCACCCCCGCCGGGCGCATCGATGACGTATTGCGGCACGGCGTAACCGGTGGTGTGCCCACGCAATGCCCGGATGATCTCGATGCCCTTCCGGACATCGACCTTGAAATGGGCTCCGCCGGTAATCAGGTCCATCTGGTACAGATAGTACGGCCGCACCCGCATCCGGAGGAGACGATGCACCAGCGCCTTCATCACGTCGGCATCGTCATTCACGCCGCGCAGGAGCACGCTCTGGTTGCCCAACGGAACCCCCGCGAATGAGAGCCGCTCACAGGCCGCCCGCAGCTCGGCCGTGCATTCCTTCGGGTGATTGACGTGGATGCTCATCCAGATCGGGCCGTACTTCCGGAAGATGTCGCACAACTCCGGCGTGATCCGTTGCGGCAGGAAGATCGGAATCCGGGAGCCGATCCGGATGAATTCCACGTGCTTGATCTCCCGCAGCCGGGCCAGCAGGTGCTCGATCTTCTTGTCGGAAAGCAGCAGCGGATCGCCGCCCGAGAGCAGAACGTCGCGAACCTCCGGGTGCGCCTCGATGTAGCGCAGCCCCTGCTCGAATTCGGGGTGGAAGTTGTAGTCCTGGGCGTTCGACACCAGCCGGCTCCGCGTGCAGTACCGGCAGTACGAGGCGCAACGGTCCGTGACCAGGAACAACACCCGGTCCGGGTAACGATGCACCAGGCCCGGAACCGGGGAGTGGGCATCCTCCCCCAGCGAATCGAGCATCTCGCCTTCGGAGATCACCATCTCTCCCGCCCGCGGAATCACCTGTTTCCGGATCGGGCAGTTGGGGTCCTGCCGGTCGATGAGGTTGAAAAAGTAAGGGGTGATCGCGAGGGCGAGCTTGTGGTTGGCATACTCGCAGCCCGCCCGCTCCTCCGGCGTGAGCGTCATCAGTTGCTCGAGTTGCTCGACCGTCGTGATCCGGTTCTTGAGCTGCCACGTCCAATCGCGCCAGCTGGCTTCCGGTATGTGCTGCCAAAGCCCCTGGCCTTCAAACCAGGCGGCGCGGTCTTCGTTGTAGGACATGAGGTTGGCGGATACCGATAGTGGACCGACCGCCCCTGTCAAATGACGGCCGAAAGATTGTTAGGCGCCTAACCGACACAATGCGCCGCTGCGGGTGCGGGTACAGCAGGGTCGAAGAAGGCGCAATCCGGGATGGGAGGAGAACCGATGGCACGCCCGGGGCGCGGGGTGGCGAATGGAGAGGAAGTTGGCAGTTGGCGAGTTGGGACGTTGCGGCGGGCGCGAATGGCCCGGCCCCGCAAACTTTTCGTCGAAACCACTTGGCAGGGGTAGTCACTCGGTTTTTCGTTGGGCTTTAATGTCCACATACAAGCCCGCAGTGCTCGCTCTCGAGGACGGTTCGATCTTCCGCGGCCGCGCTTTCGGCGCCGACGGTACCGTCTCCGGCGAGTGCGTGTTCAACACGTCGATGACCGGTTACCAGGAAATCCTGACTGACCCGTCGTACTTCGGCCAGATCGTCACCATGACGGCCGTTCAAATCGGCAACTACGGCGTGAACGACGAGGATACCGAGGCGACGACGCCAAAGTGCTCCGGGTTCGTGGTCCGCGAGCTTTCGCCGGTGGTCAGCAACTGGAGGAGCCGTCTCTCGCTGGACGATTACCTGCGGAAATACGGCATCCCCGGGATCAGCGAAATCGACACGCGCGCCCTGACCAAGAAGCTGCGCGTGGACGGCGCGATGAAATGCTGCCTCAGCACGGTGGCGATCAGCGACGAGGAGGCACTGAAGCGGGCGCGGGGCTGGCAGGACATGGCCGGCGCCGACTACGTCAAGGATGTCACCTGCGCACGGCCGTTCATCTGGCGTCCCGATGACCCGGCGAACCACAACCAGCCGTATTACCCCGTGGGCACGACAATGAATGCCCCCGGCGTTCCGGCGAAGAAGTACCGCGTGGCGGCCTTCGACTTCGGCGCCAAGCACTCGATTTTCCGAAAGCTCGTGAACCACGGGTTCGAGGTGCAGGTGTTTCCGGCCCGCGCGACTGCGGCGGAGGTTCGGGAGCACAAACCGGATGCGATCTTCCTTTCCAATGGCCCCGGCGATCCGGCCGCCCTCCCCTACATCCACCAGACGGTCAGCGGGCTGCTGGCGGAGTATCCGATCTTCGGCATCTGCCTTGGGCATCAGATCATCACGCACGCGCTCGGTGGCTCGACGTTCAAGCTGAAGTTCGGCCATCGCGGTGGCAATCAGCCGGTGAAGAACCTCGAGACCGGACGGGTCTCGATCACGGCCCAGAACCATGGTTTTGCGACCGACGCGAAGTCGGTCGAAAACCGCGGGGCGAAGATCACGGAGATCAATCTCAACGACAACACCGTCGAAGGTCTCCGGCACACGTCGCTGCCGATCTTCACCGTGCAGTACCACCCGGAAGCCGCCCCCGGCCCGAACGATGCAGACCCGCTGTTCGTTGACTTCTACAAGCTGGTCGAAGCGCGGAAAGCCGGGAAGGTCTGACGCGGTGCTGCGGCGCGGCGCAGAGCTGGTAGTTCGTAGTTGGTAATTTGTAATTGGTAGTTGGGACTGTGCGCACCACTCGAAACGGAAAACGGGGGCGCACGAGCACCGCTCATCGCCTCCAGCCCCCACGACCAATTACCAACTACGCTCGCCCACCCAGGTACTCCTCGAACTTCACCGCGTCCTCCACCGTATCGACGCCGATCGTCGGGTCTTCGGTGACGTCGCACGCGATCTCGTAACCGTTCTCGAGCACCCGGAGCTGTTCGAGCTTCTCGATCTGCTCGAGGCGGCCGAGCGGCAGGCGCGAGAATTGGTCCAGCAGGTTGGCGCGGTAGCCGTACAGCCCGAGGTGCTTGTAACAGGGATGCGCCGTCACCCAGGCGTCGTCCACCTGACCGCCGCGGTCGCGCGCGAACGGAATCGGCGAACGGGAAAAGTAAAGCGCCCGCCGCGCGTGCGGCGCGATGACGACTTTCACCTGGTTCGGATTCGCAAAATCAGCAGCGGTCTTGAACGGCGTGCCCAGCGTGGCCATCGGTGCGTCCCCCACCCGGAGCAGATCTGCCAGCATCCGGATCTGCCGTCCGGTGATCAGCGGTTCGTCCGCCTGAACGTTGATGACATGCTCCGCCCCGATCGACCGGTTGGCTTCCGCCAGCCGATCCGTACCGCTCTGGTGCGAGGAGTTCGTCATGATGGCCTTGAAACCCGACCCTTCCACGCACGAGCGGAGCCGTTCGTCATCGACCGCAAACCATAGGGGATACTCAGGAGCCTCCGCCGCAATTCGTTCGGCAACCCAGAGGAGCAGCGGCTTGCCC
>DASZYH010000233.1:0-15832 GCA_035545515.1 Opitutaceae bacterium | reverse complement strand
TTGTCACGTATTACGTGACAAACGGCGCAGCCCCATCCGGGCCTCAACCACCCAATTTTCCAACTCACCAACTCTTCGAATTCCCATCCGCCCTCACTCGTCATTCAGTCCTTTGCCGGCGAGGATGCGGGGGACATACTTGGCGATGCGCGCTTCGCGGGTCGTCGATTGTTTCGCGCCCGAAAAATAGAAGAGGTACGCGCGCTGGCGTCCGGGCGTCAGCGCCGCAAAGGCCTTTTTCAACGCCGGCTGGTGGTCGAGCCGGGTCTTGAGCTCCGGCGGCACCTGGTAGTCCGCGGTCGTCTTCAGCGTCACCTTCAGTCCCGCTTGTTCCACGGCGATCGCTTCCTGGATGTAGTCCTTGATGATCGCCTTCCGGTCCGCGATCTCGCGGACGCTCGTGAAGCGGAGCTGGCGCCCGGACTGGACGTTCTCGGTCTGCTGGACCAGCAGACCCTCGGGATCCTTCAACAGCGCGCCCTTGAAGAACAGCAACGCGGCGTAGGCCTTGAATACGTGGATCAGGACGATGTTGTGCCCCTCGTGCGTGTAGCACGGTTTGCCCCATTTCACCTCCTCGGTGAGCGGGCATTCGAGAACGATCGACCGGAGCTTCCGGATTTCGTCATGCCAGTTGTCCTCGCTGGCGATCGAGGCTTCGACCTTGGGGTTTTTGGCGGTGGCGTCGGGCTTCATGGTGGGAAGTCGCGAGGCTGGCGGAGTTCGTCATCCACGTCGAGTCGGGTCGCGCCGGCCGACCGCCCGGCGGTGCAATGAGTGCTCGATCCGCCGCGGCGCCCCGCTCGTAGCGGCGCGGTCAGCGCACAAAAAAAGCGGCCCGGATTTTCGGGCCGCTTTCGCGATAGACTGTCTGGGGGTATCGGACGCCCCGTTCCCGCTCCGGAGAGCTTAGAACATCAGCTTTGTCGTGAGCTCGTACGTCTCACCCGTCTCGATGCGCTCCTGCGCCCAGGTGCCGTCGGGTTCGACGCTGACCGGGACCAGGTGCGGACGCTCGCCGAGATTGCGGACGTTGAACTGGACGCGCCACGTGAGCCGCTCGTTCAGCTTGCGCTGATAGCCAACCCACATGTCGGCGTGCTCGTCGATCGTGCCGTAGATCGGCTTCTTCACGTCCATGATCCAGCCGGTCGCTCCGGTCGGGTCGGTGAACTGGCTGATGCCGTAGCCGAGGATCGGCTTCGAGGCCCAGCGCACGCCACCACCGATGTTGAAGCCCTTGAGGGCGCCGCTGACGAACCGGTAGTTCGTGATCGCCTTGAAGTTCCACTTCCGCAATTCCGGCTGGGCCGCGCCCGTCTGGGCGGTCTGGAGCTGATAGGCCGACCAGATGTTCTGGATGAAGTAGCCCTTGAGCGTGCTGGTGAGCGGCATCGAGTACGGCGTCGTCGACGTGTCCACGCCGCCACCCCAGTACCCCCACAGCGGCAGGTTGCCCGCCGGGCCGTTGAAGAACTGGTACTCCTTCTCGATGAATGCGGAGTCCGCGGCGCCAAGCGCGGTCTGGTACGCGTCGATCTTGGAGGCATTGAACGTGAGATCCCAGTTGTCCACGGGGCGGACGGTTGCTTCGAGTTCGTAGCCCTTCGATTCGATGTCCTGACTGATGATCGGGAACGAACCGTTGATCTTGCCGCCGCCGGTGTTCGCGATGTTCCACGGATAGGTGACCGGAACCGCATTCGGCTGGTTGTACACATTAGCCCAGTTGCCCGTGGTGATCGCATTCACGTTCACGCCCATCCCGTACGCATCGAAGAACGATTGCGGGAAGATCTTCGCGAAGTTCGCCTTCCAGTCGTTGACCGCGGCGACCTGCAGGTTGTGGATTGTGTTACTGGAGTCGTCAGGATGGCTCGTGAACCCCCCGTCGTTCGCGGCCGCGGGATAGGCAGCCACGGCGAGCCCACTGGCGGCCGCGTCGGCGGCGCCCCATGCGGGCAGCAGGTACAGGTAGTAGCCGTTGTTGCCGAGCGGATCGGCGGCACCGGAACCGGCCTGCGCGTTCTGGTCGAGCGTCTTGAAGTACGTCAGGCGGATTGTCGCGTGCCCGTTGAGCGTATCGAGCTGCACGCCGTAATCATCGGTCCGGCCGGATTCCGCGGGAAGAGCGCTGGTATCAAACGCGTACCGGATTTTCGGCGTCTCGTTGTTGCCGCGGAAGTAGTACAAGCTGACATCCGAGCCGCCCGGCAGCTTGCCCCGGATCGATTTCGGAAGGTGCAGCGTCACGCCCCAGCTCGTCGACGTCGTGCGGAACGTCGTGGTGGGGCCGGTGATGCCGTAGTTCATGCTGGCAACCGCGGTGTTCGGGTCCAACGGGGCGTTGGCCGCGCGCTGCTTGAGGGTGTCACGCCGCCAGCCGAATTCGGGAATGATCACGTCGTCGAGCAGGTGGCCCTGGTACATGAACGCCGCCGAATCGAGCACCTGCTGGGTCTTGGAACCCGACTGGTACAGGTCGCTGATGTTCTGCTTCCAGTTCTCGACGTTGACCGGAGTCGCCGTCCAACCCTTGTAATTGGCCGGATTGTTGGCCTGGGTGGACGTGCCCGTCGCGTACGGTGACGGATCGGTCCACGGGTCGGTCGGATTCACGCCCGCCCCAGCCGTCCACGTCGTGTTGAAGTTCATGATCGTGCCGCTCGTCGGCCAGATCGTGTTGGCAATGTTGTTCAGGTTCAGCCCGGATGCCGAGGCCGTGTTAATCATGTTCGGCCCGAGGTACGACACCCAGTCGATGGAACGGTCGTTGATCTTGCTCTGCGCACCCAACAACCCGGACGTCAGCAGATCGGTCGCGAAGCCGCTCCAGCTCCGGGTTTCGGTGTTGGTCGTGTATTGCCCGAGCAGCCCGGTCAGCGAGTGGTGGCCGAGGAAATCGGCCAGCGGGCCCTTCGGCAGGAAGTCCTCGGCGCGGAGATCGTAATTCGCCGTCACCTGATAATTGTCGTGCACATACTTCGTGCTGTTGTCGCCGCCGCCGGTGTCGCTAGCGACAAAGGCGCGGCCCACGTTCGGGTTCTTGACCGCGAGGCTCGAGTACCACGAGGGGTACTGGATATTGTATGCATCGAGGTCGACCGAGATGAACGGTTCGGTGTAGCCGAAAAGTCCAGCTTGGCCTTCGTCGAACTCCTGGTGATCGATCACACCCTGAAGGGCGAGGCGACCATTGAAGAGCGTTTCCTCGGCCGTGAGGTTGAACGCTTTCCAGTTCTGCCATTCCTGCTTGTTCGGGCCATCGATCAACTTGTTGTAGAAATTATAGATCGAGGAATCGGTGATCGATTTGTCATTGTAGAACACCGTGCCGGCGTAGGCGCCGGGAGCGAGGCTCGGGTTCCGGTAATTGATCGTGCGGGCGTAATTCGCAAAGCCCGACGTGTAGAGACCGGCTGCCTGCGGAAAGCCACCGATCGTAGCCCCGTTTCCGCTGACGCTCAGCGGTCCGTTTAGGGTGGTCATCGACTGCAGCAGGCTTCCCGTTGTCGCATCATACCAGTATGCGGCGTTCGGACCGGGCCAGATGTAGTGATAATCCTGGGCGTTGACCCACGGATTCAGCGAGGGCTGGGCCGGGGCGCCGCCCGTGCCGGAGAACGAGCCGGCGCCGGTGAGCTGCTGGCCGGTGTTGTAAGTGAATGGATCGTAGCCGCCCTTGTTCAGGCCGCCGCCCGAGAAGTAGCCGGTGATGAAATCCATCGGCGGCAGTTCGCGCGGGTTGTTGGAGCGAACCCGGCCGGCCTCGGCGTTCGCCTCGAGCTTGAAGTGGCTCGACGGCGTATCCAGGAACTTGGGTTCGTACCGCAGCGCCGCGTATGCCCGCTTCGCGTGATTGAAGGCGGGCTTCTGCTGATACTGGGTGTCGTTGTTCAGCAGGTCGATCCGGACGGCCAGTTGGCCGGGGATGATGACCTTGTTGTAGTCCAGCGACTCCCGGGTCGTGCCGAAGCTGCCGACGCGGGCCTCGATCGTGCCCTCATCCTTGAAGATCGCCTCGTTGGTCGAGTAGTTGGCGATGCCAGAGGGACTGCCGACGCCGAAGAGGAACGAATTCGGGCCACGGGAGATGTCGACGCGGCTGATATTGAAGGAATCCCAGGGGATCTCGCTCCCGAAGTAGTTCCGCGTGTTGTCCATCGGACTGATGCCGCGGGCGCGGTTGATGGAGTTCGGATTCAGGAGGCGGCCGGCCTCGGCATTGCTGCTGACGCCCGTGCCTCGGGACGACACACCGGAGAAGTTGCCGTTGAGGCCGGCGACTTCGGTGTCCGTCGTATAAACGAGGAGTTGCTGGGCATCGGTGATGCCGGTGTCGTCGAGCAGCGCCTTCGTGACGACTGACAGCGCCGACGGAGTGTCGACCAGTTTCGTCTGGACGCGGGCGCCGCCCAGCGTATCGACCGCCTTGTACCCCTCGGTCTGGGCCGAGACGGTAAAGGGATCGAGCTTCAGCGCCGGTTCGTCAGACGCCGTGGTCGTGTCGTCGGTCGCGGGGGCCGTTTGCGCCCACCCGCGCGTCGGGTTGGACAGCGCGAAGGCGGACGCGGCGAGCAGGACGAGCGACCGTGAGAGGCGCGGTGTCCTGGTTGGCAGAGACGCCGGCCTCGGAGGCAGCGGCGGGGCAGTCACGTTGGAGCATTTCATAATGCTACGCACAGTAGGTTTGGGTTTAGGTTTGGGGGCAGAAAACACGCCTGCTGCGTCGCCGCGGACACGGCGTGTTCGGGAAGGGGGGGTAGTTGGGTATGGAACAAGCTCCGCCCGGCAAAAGTGCCACCGCGGAGAGCCGCTAAGCTAGCGGGAGCACCTCATATCCACAATGAGATAGAACGCATCCCGCTTGAGAACTGTTTCCGGCGGCCGCGCGGCTGCGATGGCGCTTTCGCGGCCGAAAACCGTGCCAGGCGACGTTCGCGGCACCGGCCAGATCCCGCCGCGGATGCGGATTGCTTGCCAATATCGTTAACCTGGACGAGGCCGCGCGGTTCCCGGCACGACCAAGTTAACGGTTAAAACAAACACAACGTCGACGCCGCGGCATGCGATGGGTGCCGTACCGGCGACCCCCCGGGCCACGTTGGCCAGGGCGGGTGACCCCACCACCCCATGATGACCCACAGCCCTGCCACCCTTGTGCGCGCCGCCGGCGCGGCCCTGCTGCTCGCGGCGTTGTCCGCGGCGGCCCAGACCGCGCCCGCGACCACCGATGACAACTCCGTTGTCCGGCTTTCGGAATTCGCCGTCACGGCGAACCAGAACCACGGCTATGTCGCATCCGAGACGATGACCGGCTCGCGCGTGAACACGAAGATCGTCGACCTGCCGTACAGCGTCGTGAACCTGACCAACGAGTTCTTCGAGGACTTCGGGATTCTGGAACTCGACGACAGCCTCACGTACATCGGCGGCTTCACCGGGCTGAACATCGGCGGCGGGTTCAACCTGCGCGGATTCTCCTCGACCTCGCAGCTCCGGGACGGCTTCTACCGGCTGGGCCGGTACGGCGAGAGCAACGTCGATCGGATCGAGATCATCCGCGGGCCCAATGCCGCCATCTATGGCCGCGCCAGCCCGGGCGGAATGGTGAACATGATCTCGAAACAGCCGCGCGAGACGGAAAGCGAGCGGCTTTCATTCAGCTTCGGTTCGTACAACCAGCGGCGGGAGATGCTGGAGGCGACCGGGCCGTTGCCGCTGCTGAAGAGCCTGGGCGGAAAGACGTACTATATCGTCACCGTGAGCCAGTTCGAACGCCGGTTCGACGGCGAGTACGCGCACACGCGGAACAACGAGCTGTACGGGGCGGTGAAGCACGATTTCGACAACGGGGCACACCTCACGCTCACGGCGGAATACTTCCTCAACATCCGGCACGCGCCCAATTCGACGGCGCCGATGGTGAGCGTCGCGCGGGCACCCACCCCGGACAACACGGCGACGTCCATGGCCGTCGGCTACGCGACCAACCTGGCGAAGTACAATGCCTTTGGACCCAATAGTGAGCTGAACCGCGGGTCCGACACGTTCACGGCCGTCTACGACAAACGGCTCACCGATGTCTGGAGCCTGCGCGTCGGCGCCCAGTATTTCCGCGCCCGGCGGTGGGACTACAACCAGAACACCGGGTGGGGCAGCATCACGATCAATCCGGCGAATCCGACTGTCCTGTCCACCAGCCGGGGGGCCACGCCGAACAAGGGCCTGATCCAGGAGGATGGCGGCGGGCTGCAGACCGACCTGGCGGCGCACTACAAGCTGGACCACGGCGCCATCGACGCGAAGACCCTGGTGACGGTGGATCTCAACGACTACTACCGCTGGGATCCCACCTGGAGCTACGCGGCGCCCACCGACCCCGCCCTCGTCGCGTGGAGCAAGGCCCGGACGGTCGCGTTGAACCAGGACTTCACGCCCACGGGGCCGGTCCCATATTTCCCGAACTGGTTCCAGTGGGGCAAGGAATCGCTGAGCCGGCTGACGCGCCGGCGCACGACCTCGCTCGGCGGCAACCTCCGCCAGCAGGCGGCATTTCTGCAGGGGCGCCTGCTCACGTTCGCAGGTTTCCGGTACGACGCGGTGCGGTTCCTGGGGTGGGACCGGCTGGCCAAGGCGTTTCCCAGCTATGGCATCCCCGGCACCGACAACATGGTGCACCGGGTGGAGCACCAGTTGAAGCCGAACCTCGGCTTCAATTATCGCGTCGGCGGCGGCCTGCACTTCTACGGCAGCTACAGCGAAAGCTATTTCGTCGACCAGACCGCGAACATCGGGACGATCGCCAGCCCCAATTTCCGGCCGGAGACGGCGAAAGGTTTCGATTACGGCATCAAGGGATCGTTCTTCAACGAGCGGCTGAACTTCACCCTCGGCGGGTATTACATCAACCGCTACGCGGTCACCGTGACGGATGCGGTCGAGACGCCGCCCGGATCGGGCAACTACGTGACGATCTCGCGCTCGGACGGCGATCAGCTCGTGCGCGGCTGGGAGGCGGACTTCAACTGGCGGCCGACCGACGAACTGACGTTCGGCGGCAGTTTCGCGGAGGTAAATTCGCTCTACACGAACTTCGGCACCAACTTCCCGGAGGTGGTCGGCCGGAGCGTGAACGGGGTGTCGCCGGAAAACGGCAGCGTGTATGCGAAGTATGACTTCACGCGCCACGGCCTGCGCGGGTTTTCCGCCAACCTCATGGCGACGTACGTGTCGTCGACCCCCTCGGAGTCGCCGAACGCCGGCGATACGATCGGCACCGTCAACGGCCGCCGCGTCGTCACCGCGAGCACGTACCAATGGAAATTGCGGACCCCGTCGTTCACGCTGTGGAATGCGGGCATCCATTACCGGTTCCCGCAGACATTTCACGGGCTGGAGCAGGAGCTGTCGCTGAACGTGAACAACATGTTCGACCGGTTCTACCAGCGCACCGGCCGGACGCTGGGCGACAGCCGCACGATCCTCGTGACATACAGCCTCGGACATTCGGGAGCATGGTGAGCCGCGATCAGCCACCGGTGGGGGGCGGGGCGATCCCGCCCGGGAGCGAGGATGGCCGGTATGCCGCCGCGGAGGGCGGACGCCGGCCGTTTTTCCACCGTGCAACCGAGGGGCCCCGCCGGCGTCATGCCCGCGTGCTCCGCTCCTTGCGCTCCCTTGTCCTGGTGGTGTGTGGCGGCCTCGCGTCCGCGGCGTTCGGCGCGTTTCCCAAGCCGCACCCCGAAAGGGCATTTCCCGAGTTGAAGGTTTACGACGCGAGCGGGCGCCCGTGGCGGGTGGCGCGCGAGGACTGGGCCGGGGCGCGGCAACACGTGGCAAGCGATCCGGGGTGGGCGGCCTGGCTGCAGCGCGAGCGGACCACGGTGGACGCCTGGATGGCGAAACACCGCGACCACCTCGAGTGGGCCGCCGGTTGGTCGCACGACGGCGTGAGTCCGAAGGACGGCTCGCGCGTGATCTGGACGGACCAGATTCCACGCGCGGAGGTATCGTACTTCGCGAGCCGCTCGGATCCCCGGATCGAGATCACCGACAAGCTGTTCGCGTGGTGGGTGGTCACCTTCCGCGGTCACCACGTTGACACGATGGTTCGCGCCGCCCGGCTGTATCGGCTCACGGGAGACGAGCGCTACGCGACCTGGGTCGCCGCCCAGATGGATCTTTATGCCGACAACCTCTCGCGGTGGCGCACGCTGCCGACGGCGCGCGGTGCCCGGCTGTTTTGGCAGTCGCTCACCGAGGCCTCGAACCTGGTGAAGTTCACGGAGGCGGTGCGGTTGCTCGGCGACCACGTGGACGCCGCGCGTCGCCGGCACTGGCGTGAGGCGTTCTTCGACCCGGAGGTCAAGCTGCTCCGTGCCACCCATCACGACATCCACAATATCGCGACCTGGCAGCGCAGCGCGGAAGCACAGGTCGCGCTGCTGTTTGGCGACGAGGCGCTCTGGCACGACGCGATTGACGGGACGTGGGGGCTTCGCCGCGAACTGGCCGATGGCATCACGAGCGACTACCTGTGGTACGAGCAGTCCCTTGGTTACAACAACTTCGTGGTCCAGGCGGTGAACACCCTGTTCACCACGGCGGGGATCTACGGCCGGGCGGACGAACTCGCGCCGGAGATGGCCGAGGCCGAGAACCTGATGCTCGCGCCCACGTACCTGCGGTTTCCGAACGGCCAGCTGCCCAACCCGGCGGACAGCGGCGGCATCCCGACCGCGCCGAATCGCGAGCTCTTCCTGGCGACGTACCGGGTGTTTCCCACGACGGTGGGCCTGACGGCAGCGGCGCGGGTGCGGGAATGGGACACGCTGCTCGACCCGCCGCCGCCGGCGCCTGCGAGCGTCGTGCTGCCGCCGGTCACGAGCCGCAACCTCGAATCGACGCGCATGGCCGTGCTGAAGGCGGGCGCGTGGCAGGTCTTCCTCCATTACGGCCAGCTGGCGCATTCGCACATCCAGGCGGAGGCGCTGAATTTCTCGGCGTTTTACGGCGACACGGACATCACCCACGACCCCGGCACGGTGGGTTATGGCTCGCCGATGTACCGGGGCTATTACACCCGCGGGGCGACGCACAACGTGCCGCTGGTGAATGGCGAAGGTGAGGTCCCGCCGCAGCCGGGAACACTCCTGCGCTTTGACCCGGCCGGCGTGGTGTCGGCGGCGCAGCCGCGGTATCGCGAGGGAGTACGCGCCGAACGGACCCTGCGGATTGCGGGAGAGTCGCTCATCGACACCACGCGGATCGCGTGCACCCGCGGCGCGAACGCGCTCGGCCTGGCGCTGCACCTGCAGGGGAAAGTTCGGCTGCCGGCGGGGTTTGCGCCCGACCCGGAGTTCGCCGCCCATCGGGATCCGGCGTTCGGCTACTGGCGCGATGTGACGAGCGCGACGTTTCGCGATCACGTCACGCTCGACGTGGCGTACGGCCGGCTGCTGCTGCGGGTGACGATCACGGCACCGGGCGAGTTCAGGCTCTGGCACGCGTCGACCCCCGACGTTCCGCCCCACCGGCGCGACAGCCTGTACCTGGAATTGACCGCACCCGCGACCGAAGCCGTCTTCACGACAACGTTCGCGCCGGCGACGGGCGCCGCCGCGCCGTGACCCAATCTCAACCGCCTCGAGGTGGCGAACTCCGGTCGAGCCAGGCCGGTCGTCCCTGTCGGTTGTGTTTCCGGGTCGCGTTGCTGGGTGGTTGTCTGCTGGCGGTGATCGCGTCGGCCTTCGGCGCCGAGTCGTCCTGGGTGCTGCGCACCTGGCAGTCGGACGACGGGCTGCCGAACAACAACGTCACCGATATCGCCGAAACCACCGACGGGTTCCTTTGGATCGCCACGCCGGCGCAGCTCGCGCGGTTCGATGGCGTCCAATTCGAGAATTTCTGGCCCAAGCGCATCGTGCCGCAGTTCGATCGAAAGATCACGGCGCTCCTGGCCGGTAGGGACGGCGCGTTGTGGCTCGGCATGGACCATGGGCCGCTGCTGCACTTGCACGATGGCGCCGTGCAAGTCGTGACGCCGGCCATGGAGGATCTGAATGCTGCCGCGATCGTGCAGGCGGGAGACGGGGCGGAATGGATCGACTACCGCGGCGGCAGGCCAGGCATCGTCGGCGGCATTCTGCTGCGCGTGCAGGGCGGCAAGGCCGTGACGGTGCCGTCGAGTGCCGGCGGCGGCGACAGTCGCTCGCTCGCTCGGGATGGTCGGGGACAGATATGGCTGGCGCGCGATGGCGAACTGAGCCGCTTCCGCACCGATCACTTTGCAGACGTGGTCCGTCTACCCGCTCGCTATTCGCGACTGGCGGCGGCCAGCAACGGCGGGTTGTGGGTTTGCTCGGGATCGCAGCTGTTGCACTACGACGATCGCGATGGACTGCGGCCGGTCGCCGTGCTGCCGATCTCCGCCACCGCGCAGCCGACCGTCCTCCTGGAGGACCGCCACGGTGCGCTTTGGATTGGGACCTCAATTGCCGGCCTGTTTCGCTATGCCGCGGGCCGGGTGGAGTCGGTCCCGACCTCGCATCCCGAGATCCTTTGCCTGCGAGAAGACCGGGAGGGCAATCTGTGGGCCGGGACTGGTGGCGGGGGCTTGGATCGGTTGCAGCCGCGGTCGATCGTCTTGCAGGGAGCCGAGTCGGGCTTGCCACTCGTCGATCTTCGATCGCTGTGCGAGGACGCCGGTGGCGATCTCTGGGCGGCAACGGAGAACGGCACGCTCCTGCGGCAGACTGCGGGCCGCTGGCGCGCGATGGCCGCCGGCACGGATTGGCCGGGTGGGGTGGCGTCCGCGGTCGCGGCGGACGCGTCGGGCGCGGTTTGGATCGGGACGCAGGATCGCCGGTTGTATCGGTGGCAGAACGGAAAGTTCCAGGCGTGGGAAAAGAAGGACGGCCTGGTCAGCCGCGTGACGTGCAGTCTGCTGATCGACCGGGCCGGCGACCTTTGGGTGGCCGGGATCGCGCCCGAAAGCCTGCAGTGCCTGCGGGCGGGCCAACTGGAAACCTTTCCGCTGCCGCCGGACGTCCGGGTGACCCGGGCGATGGCGCAGGATGCCGACGGCACGATCTGGGTTGGCACGTCGAAGGGGGCGTTGTTGCGCGTGCAGGGAACGCGGGTGACCGACGAGGCGCCGGCGCTCACCGGCGCCGACCGATCGATTCGCTGCCTGTGTCCGACGCCTGACGGCAGCTTGTGGATCGGCTACGCGGGCTGGGGACTCGGGCGGCTCAAGCACGGGCATTGGTCGCGGCTGACTTCGGCGCAGGGTTTGGCCGACGATCAGATTTCGGAGATCGTGTCCGACCATGGCTGGCTGTGGATTGGCGCGGACCACGGCATCTTCAAGGTGCGGCAGCGGGAGTTCGAGGACGTCGTCGCCGGTCGCGCCGCCCGGCTGCATCCGATTCGCTATGGATCGAGCGACGGGCTGCCCAGCCTGCAGGCGAATTTTGGCAACACGCCCGGCGCGTTGCACAGTCGCGACGGAATGATCTGGCTGCCGATGCGGACGGGCGTGGCGGTCGTGAATCCGCGACAGGTTCGGCAGGAACTCGCGCCGCCGGTGGTCTGGTTGAAACGTGTCGTGGTGGACGACCGGGTGGTGGCGGCGTACGGAGGGGCGGCTCCGCTGGCCGGCCTCGTCGACCTGCGCCGTCCGCACAGCGCCTTGCGGCTGCCGCCCGACCATCGGCGGCTGGAATTCGACTTCACGGTGCTCAGCTTGGCGGCGCCGGAGAACGTGAATTTTCAGTATCGGCTCGACGGGCTCGACGATCACTGGATCGAAAACGCGGCAAACCGCACGGTGAGCTATTCGCGCCTGCCGGCGGGCGATTACACCTTCCGCGTCCAGGCCAGCAATCGCGACGGGGTCTGGAGTCAGCAGGCGGCGGCGCTGGCCTTTACGGTCGAACCGTTCTTCTGGGAGACGTGGTGGTTCCGGCTCGGCGCCATCACCGTCTTCTCCGCGGCGATCATCGCCCTGGCGCGGTACATTTCGTTTCGCCGGCTGCGCCGCAAACTCCGGGCCCTCGAGCGGCAGGCGGCGCTGGACCAGGAGCGGGCGCGGATTGCCAAGGATATCCACGACGATGTTGGCGGTAGCCTCACCCACGTGACGTTGCTCAGCCGGCTGGCCCAGCGCGATTGCGCCGAGCCGGACAAGGTGCGCGGGCACGTGGGGGAAATTGCGGCCGCCACGCGCAGCGTGACCGATGCGCTGGACGAGATCGTGTGGGCGATCAACCCGCGCAACGACACGCTGCCCGATCTGATCAACTATCTGGCCAAGTATGCCCGCGAATTCCTCCGCGCGGCCGACCTCAAATGTGAGTTGAATCTGCCGTCCAGCCCGCCGGCCAAGGTTCTCTCCGCCGAGGTGCGGCATAACCTTTTTCTTGGGGTGAAGGAGGCGCTGAACAACGCCGTGCGGCACGCGCGGGCGGCCCGGGTCGCGCTGACGATCGCGTGTTCCGCGGCGGCGCTGACGATCGAGGTGACCGACGACGGGCGGGGATTCGATGGGGCCCCGCACGACGACGGGGCCGACGGATTGCGCAATATTCGACAGCGGCTGGCGGCCATCGGCGGCGAAGGTCGGATCGAGAGTCGGGCGGGTGGTGGCACCTGCGTGCGGCTGATCCTGCCGTGGCCGGCCGAACCGGCATTGCCGGCCGCGCCGGGGCCGTTATGCCGGCACCAGCTGCCCGACCGATGACCACCTCCGCCCACGAACCCATCCGCGTGTCAATCGTGGAAGACCACCACGGCACCCGCCACAGCCTGACGGCGCTGATTCGCGGCGAGGCGAGACTACATTTTGTCGAAGCCTACAGTTCGGGCGAAGCCGCGGTGCGGGGCGTGCCGGCCGCGGTGCCCGACGTTCTCCTGGTGGACATCAACCTGCCCGGAATGAGCGGCATCGACTGCGTGGCCCGGCTGCGCGTGCTCGTGCCTCAGGTGCAGGTGCTGATCCTGACGACGTACGAGGAGCCGGACGCGATCTTCAATTCGTTGCGCGCGGGAGCCAAGGGCTACCTGTTGAAGAAGATGGTGCCCGACGAGTTGATTCAGGCGGTCGAGCAAGTGCATGCCGGTGGGGCGCCGCTCTCGATGGAGATCGCGCGCAAGGTGGTGGATCATTTCGATGCCGCCACCCGGCCGGAGTCACCGATGGAGAAGTTGTCGCACCGCGAACAGTCGGTCCTGGCGCTGCTCGCGCAGGGGCACCTTTACAAGGAAATCGCGGACGCGCTCGAAATCAGTCTCCACACCGTGCAGGGCCACGTGAAACACATCTACTCGAAGCTGGAGGTCCGCTCGCGCGCCGGCGCGACGATGAAGTTCCTGGGCCGCTCGTAGGCCTGCGCTGGATGTGGGCGGGTGAACCTCGCCCCCATCGCCGTTGAACTAAGCATTTTTGCTTTTGTAGGGCGGGGTCGCCTGACCCCGCCTACCTCGGCGTGACCGAAACGCATCGAGGCGGGGTCCGGCGACCCCGCCCTACATCTGCCGTGGGCCCCCCATGAACATGGCGTATACGCCATCCGCCTTCTCGCGTATGCTCGGGCCGTGCTTCTGGCGGCCCGGGTGCCATCCCGTGGCGGCGCGGATGCCGCTTTCGCCGGAGGCGCCTGCTTCCGCTCACCGCAACCCCAACTCGCGTCAGCATGCCCGTATGAAAATGGCTCGTTGTTTCCTTACCCTGATCCTCCGCCTGGTGCCTTGCTTCGGGATGATCGCATCCCTCTCCGCTGCCACGATGACCGTCGATAGTATCAGCGGTCCGGTGACACAGAACGAAATCAACTCGTTCAAGACGTTCATGCAGGCGCAGACGCCCGCCGACGACAATTACAACAACCTCCTCGCTCATCACCAGGGCGGCGAAAACATCGAGGCGCTCGGCGCCATGTACGAAACCACCGGTGATCAGCAGATCCTCGATCTGATGGTCACGTTCGCCGACCATGCCCTCCACGGGCGCAACGATCCGAGCACCGGCCTGATCAACTGGGACGGCAGCCGCGAGCGTACCTGGCCGATCGGCGCCAACTCGGACGGCACCGAGGTCGCCACCACCGAGGGCGAGAATGGCGACGTCATTGCGCACATCGTGGATTGCGCGCAGCTGATCCTCGAGAGCCCGGCGTCCCTCCAAAACGCCACGACCGCCAGCGATCCTTACGGCTACGGCGCAACGTATCGCGAGCGGGCGTTGACCTACATCACGCAGTGCGATCAGACGGAGGACACGTATCTCTTCGTGTGGTTCGTCAACAGCTCCAACCAGTGGTGGACGCCGAACGACTCGCGCTACAACCCCGGCGTCAGCTGGCAGCACACTCATCCGTTCCCGTGGAATCAGCAGATGATGCTTAACGGCGGGCTCCAGCGCCTCGCCACCTGCCATGCGATGCTCGGCGACGATCCGAGCCGCGTGGCGCGTTACAGCAACGTCATCCAGACCTCGCTCAGCGCGTTTTTCTCCGCGCTGCAAAGCGGCACCAGCGGCAGCGACCCGGTGTACGTGTGGAGCTACTTCGCCGACCCGGCGAATGTCCTGTACTCGGTCGAGGACAACACCGCCCATTCGGCCTATGATCTCATGGGGGCGTTTCGCGCGTACGAGAGCGGCGAGTTCGGCATCGCGAAGAGTCAGATGGCGCCCTTCGCCAACACGCTGGCCGACGTCATTTCGCTCGGGAGCAACCAATTCTCCGGCCTGGTGGACGGCACGAGCAATTCGAGCCACCCCACCGTGAGCACGCTCTGGAGCGAATGGCTCTACACCTCGGAATTCCGCTCCGACGCCTACACGATTCTGGCGAACGCCGATCTCTCGAAGGCCGCTTCGAAGGCCGATTACTTTGCACGACTGATGTGGATGAAGAACCGGCGGTATCAGGCCTTCACCTTTGTGCCGACTCCCGCGTCGAACACCGTCACCGCGGGCGGCGCCGCCACCTACTCGGTGGCCGTCGCCCCGGCGGGTGCGATGGGCGGCACCGTCAGCCTCACCGTAGGTGGTCTGCCCAGCGGGGCCACGGGCAGTTTCAGCCCGGCGTCGATCGACACGACCTCGCTGACCGGCCTGGAGGGTTCGTCGACCTTGACGGTTTCGACCACGACAGCGGTGGCGGCCGGCAACTACACGATCACGATCACGGGTAACAACGGAACGGTTTCCCATACCACCCAGGTCGCGCTCACGGTGAACAGCGCTCCGCCCACGTTCACGATCACGGCGGGCGCGGGCACGTACGGCGCGATCAGCCCGAGCGGGACGGTCAACGTCAATCAGGGTGCGAACCAAACGTTCACGATCACGCCCAATGCCGGCTATGCGGTGTCGGTCGTGACCGTCGACGGCACCGGCGTCGGGGCGGTGACGAGCTACACGTTCTCCAACGTTCAGGCGAACCACACCATCAACGCGACGTTTGCCACCTCGGGCACGACCACCGCCGTCAACGACAATGGTTCGGGCGTCACGTACGCCGGCACCTGGACGGACAGCTCGGGCCGCGGGCTCGGCGATTACGCGGACGATGTCCACTACACGAAGACCAACGGCGACTCCGTGTCGTATACGTTCACCGGCACGGGCATCGACTACGTCACGGAGACGAATACCGACGAGGGCAACGTTGCGATCTACCTCGACGGCGTGTTGCAGCAGACGGTGAGCTGCACGAGCAGCAGCCGGCTCGTCCAGCAGGTGGTGTATAGCGCGAGTGGCCTCACGTCGGGATCGCACACCTTCAAGGCGGTGAAGAGCAGCGGCACCTACATGGTGGTCGAC
>DASZYH010000232.1:0-44401 GCA_035545515.1 Opitutaceae bacterium | reverse complement strand
CGGAATGAAGAGCTGGATCGTCCGCGAGGTGACCTCGACAAAGTTGCCCGGCACGAAGCCGACCAGGAGGCTGAAGCCGATCACGACGGCTCCGATGACAAAACACAGCGCAACGGCAAAGCGCTTCCGCTGCTGTTCGGTCGTGGCGCGCACCCCGGCGCGTTCGACGAAATCGTTGACGATCACGACGGTGAAGGCGTTCACGGCCGAGCTCACGCCGGACATCCCCGCCGCGAGGATCGCCGCCGCCACCATCCCCGAGAGTCCGACCGGAAGCTCATGGGCAATAAAATACGGAAAGAGCCGGTCGGCATACGTCCGGAACGTCTGTCCGGCGGGCATCGCCGCCGGGAAACGTTGGTAGAACGCGATCAAGGCCAGTCCGATCAGGACCAGAAAGGCCCACGTGACGTTCGAGCCGATCATCCGGATCGCGACCGAGCGACGCGCCTGCCGGATGTCGGTGGACGCCATGTAACGCTGGACCTGCGACTGGTCGACGCTGTGTGCCGTATCGAGCATCATTCCCCGCAGCAGCGACCCGATCAGCGTCAGGCGGACCGTCAGGTCGGCGCTCGCCAGCGGTTGCGCCGGCCACGCCGGATTCCAGTGCGCGGGGAACCACCCCAAGCCGTGGAACCGCAGCGTCACGATCACGAGCGCCGCGATGATGCCGAAGAACAGAACGAAAAATTGCAGCACCTCGACGACCATGACGCCGCTGAGTCCGCCCATGGCCGTGTAGGTGATGACGATCAGTCCCGTGACGATGGTGATGGCAGGAATCGCCCCGGGGCCGAAGCCAAGCGTGACGCTCATCGCATCGGCGGCGAAGTGCATCAGCAGTCCCATCCAGACGAGCCGGTACAGCATGAACATGCAGGCGCCGAGCGTCCGAATCCCCGGCCCGAGCCGCGTTTCGAGGAATTCGTACAGGCTGACCAGCCGCTGCTTCATCAGGAGCGGAATGAGCCAGAACGCGATGATCGGAAAAACGATCGGCGCGGCGAACAACTGGCCCCAGAACAGGCCCGGACCGTAGCGGATGATTTCGCCCGGCCCCGACAGGTACGAAATCGTCGAGAACAGCGTCACGAACATCGAGATGCCGATCGTGAACGAACTGAACCGACGGCCGCCGAGGAAGTACGCCTTGGTCCCCTGGCCGCGCGCCTTGCGCGACTCCCGCCAGCCGATTCCGAGAATCGCCGCGACATAGAGCAACAGGACCGCCCAATCGATGAGATGGAGCGAACCGTTGCTCATGCCCAGGCGCAGCCGGCGCGAAACGAACGGGAAAGGGAGAACGGCCACACGTCGCCCCGGCGGAGGTGGTGCAAACACCGCCGGTCGTTACGTGTGGCCGCGAAAATCAATCCGGGGCCAAGGGGGGCGGGCGGCCTGAAGGTCCCGAGGTTCATTTCGCCTCCGAAAAGCGAAACCCGCCGAGTTCCTCGAGGACGCGGCTCATCGCCTGGGTGCCCAGTTCGGCTCCGCCCTGCGCCGCCACCGTCTGGAGGTACTTCTCCGCGAGCGCGGTGCCGTTGAGCGGCAGGCGCACGGTCTCGGCGGAACCGCGGGCGATGCGAAGGTCCTTCAGCATGAGCCGGACGGCGAAACCCGGCTTCAGGTCGCCGGCGAATATCTTCGCCCCGTAGTTCTTGAGCTGCTGCGAAGCGGCGCCGCCCCCGCCGAGCACCTCGATCATCCTGGCGGGGTCGAGTCCGAGCTGGTGCGCGAGCGCGGCGGCCTCGCAGACGCCGAGCAGGTTGATGGCGACGGCGACCTGGTTGCAGGTCTTGCAGGCCTGCCCCATGCCGACCGGTCCCAGGTGGGTGATGGTCTTGCCGATAGCCTGGAAGAGGGGCCCGCAGCGTTCGAACACGGCCGGTTCGCCACCGACCATGATCGACAGCGTGCCGGCAGCGGCACCGGCGGCCCCGCCCGACACGGGCGCGTCGAGAAACGCGATGCCGCGGCGGGCAAGTTCGGCGGCGGCGGCCTGCGCCTCGTGCGCGGCGATCGTGGAGTTGTCGACCACGACGGCACCGGCCGGAAGCGCCGCCGCCAGCCCGCCGGCCCCGAACAACACGTCGTGCACCGCGGCGCCATCGCTGACATTGAGAAACACCGCTTCGCAGCCGCTCCGGCCGACGTCGGCGGGTGACGCGGCGGCCCGCGCGCCGGCCACGACCAGCGGTTCGACCTTGGCGGGGGTGCGGTTCCACACGGTGACGGCAAATCCGGCCTTGAGCAGGTTGGCGGCAATCGGCCCGCCCATCGTGCCCAGGCCGATGTAGCCGACGTGTTTGATGGGGGTGCTCATGAGGGGTAAGTCTCCTGCGCGGCGGAGTCGCGGCGGGGCGGCCGCGCTAGGCCGAGGCGGGAAACATGACGCCGTATTCACCGCCGAGCCTGGCGAGGTCCTCCGCAACCGCGGGCCCGAGCAGGACGCCCTCGCGCAGGCTGGCCTGCTCGCGGCGGTGCTCGATTTCGCCGGGATAGCAGACCTCGGAATAGCCGGGCGCGGGAGGACAGCCCTTCATTTCGTCGAGCAGCGCGGTGATCCGGGCCGAGAATGTCTCCGGCGGCATCACGCTCGCGATGTTCCAGGCGCCGAGGAAGAACCCGATGTTCTGCGGGTTCTCGAAATCCTTCCAGAAGGAGTTCACGTGGGCGCTCGTCAGCGCACCGCTCAGCGTCGCGCAGAGGATGTCGATGATCAACGCGAGGCCGTAGCCCTTCGCTCCGCCGAACGGGAGCATCGCACCTTTCAGCGCCAGTTGCGGATCACTGGTCGGGTTGCCCTCCGGATCGACCGCCCAGTCGGACGGGATCTCCTTTTTGCCCTCCTTCGCGGCGAGGATGATTTTGCCCTGCGCGACCGTGCTCGTCGCCATGTCGAGCACCAGCGGCGGACGCATGCCGGCCGGGATGGCGATCGAGAGCGGGTTGGCGCCCAGCAGCGGCTTGCGCCCTCCGGTCGGCACCATGGTCGGCGAGGCGTTCGACATCGCGATCCCGATCATGCCCTGGGCGGCGGCCCGCTCGGTGAACGAGGCCGCGATGCCAAAGTGGTTTCCGTTGCGCACGGTCGCGAAACACGCGCCGCTGCGCCGGGCGCGGTCGATGCACCAATCCATCACCTGCTGCCCAACCCACATCCCGTTGCCATTGGCTCCGTCGACGCCGAGGAATGCCGGCGTGTCGCTGACGATGCGGGGCGTCACGCCGCCGCGAACCACGCCGCGACGAACGCGCTCCGCGTAGGTGCGAAGCCGCATCAATCCGTGCGAGCTGACTCCGCGCAGGTCGGCGAGGACGAGACTCTGCGCCAGGCACGCGGCTTCGTCCGGTGCGAGACCGGCGTTGCGAAAGAGTTGGGTCGTGAACTGGCGGAGGGCGGCAACGGGATATTTCCGCGCCGGCTGTCCCGCGTTGGGATGGTCGGCCATGGCTTACTTCTCCAGTCCGAGTTCGCGCAGGGGCGCGCGCAGGCCGAGCAGATCGAGCGTCAGTTCCCCGGCCTTGAGTTTCGCCATGATGCCTTCCTCGCGCTGCCGGATTTCATGCGCCTTCGCGATCGCGGCATCGACCTCCGCTGCCGGCACGACCACGACACCGTCGCCATCGCCGACGACAAGGTCGCCCGGATGGACCGTCACGCCGGCAACGTTGATCGGCTGGTTCAGCGCCCCCTTCTGCCGCTTGGTCGTGCCCTTGATGGACAGTCCGCGGGAAAAAACGGGGAAACCAAGGCGGGCGATTTGTTCGCTGTCCCGCACGGCCCCATCCGTGACCAGCCCGCGAATCCCGCGGACCTGGGCGGCGACGGTGGCGATCTCGCCCCAGATGCCGGCCTCGAGATAGCCGTCGACGGTGGCGACGAGGACGTCGCCGGGCCGGGCGAGGCTGATCGCCTGGTGCAGCATGAGGTTGTCCCCCGGGCAGCCGCGAATCGTCAGAGCCCGGCCGACCACCTTGGCCCCGGGGTAGATCGGTTTCACGTCGTGCTGCATCGCTCCGCGCTTGCCGAGCGCTTCGTGCAGGAGGGCCGCTTCGGCGACCGGCTCGATTTTGGTCAGCAAGGGATCAACGGCTGGAGTCGACATAAGAAATTGCGGCAGGGACCGGACGGCGGGGAGGGGAACCGGACACGTGTCCTTAACGGGGTTTCGGCATCACGCACGGCCCGCCGTTCCGAGTCAAACCAATCATCGTCGACGAGATGCATCCGCACGTGCTCGGGCGTCCGTGGCGTCGTTTCCCAACCGCGTCGGAGCACGCGCTGAGGTCGCTGCGTTTACCGCGCAGAGCGCCAGCACGCCCTCACGTCGAAGGGCACCGGGATGCGGTGATCGGTCCAACGAGATGTCATGGGGCGAGCGGGCACCGACAAACCCGCTCGCCAATAGCTGTGCCGTGAATACGGTGAAGCGTGCGGTCGTCACAGCAACGGCACTCCCACCGCGACCAGCAGTCGAACCCTGGGTGCCTGGCTTCATGAAAACTATCCCCATCGTCGCACTCCTCGTGCCGTTCTTCAGTATCACGGCAATGGCACAAACCCCGACGGCGCAGCCGCCTGCCCTCCCGCCAATCTCGGAAACCGCGATTTTCACAGCCGGGCAGCTGGACCAACTGCTCGCGTCGATCGCGTTGTATCCCGACCCCTTGATCGCGCTCATCCTGCCGGCGAGCACCGATCCGTCGGACGTCGTGCTGGCGGCGCGCTACCTCGCCGCCGGTGGCGATCCGAACGATACCGCCGACCAGCCGTGGGACGACAGCGTGAAGGCGCTGGCCCACTACCCCGAGGTCATCCGCTGGATGGACCAGAACCTCGAGTGGACCCAACAACTTGGACAGGCTTTCGCCGGCCAGTCGGCCGATGTGATGAATGCCATCCAACGCCTGCGGGCGCAGGCCCGGGCGGTCGGAAATCTCGGCAGCACTCCGCAACAACAGGTCGTCGTCGAGTCCGACGGCACGATTGCGATCATTCCCACCCAATCGCAGCTCATCTATGTGCCCTACTACAACCCGACGCTCGTGTACGCGGCACCGCCGTACTACGGCTACCAGCCGACCGCACTCTTCGGGTTCAGCGCGGGATTCGCCACCGGGTGGTGGCTCTCGTACGGCTTCGACTGGCATCATCGGTCGCTGTGGTGCGTCGATCGTGACCATCGCGAACGGTACTGGCGGGAGCATCGTGACGACTGGCATCGGATCGGACCCGGACATGCCGCCGTGATTCCCGCGGCGGTGCACGTATGGCGCCCACGCCACGACTGGCAGACGGATCGCCGGATTCACCCCACCCGTCCACCGCAGAATCCGGGACAGTGGCAACGCGATCGCGACCGCGATCATGATTTTCGCTCCGAACGGCCCCACTCGCCCGACCAGAACCGCCGGCCGGAGATGCCGGGAGACCGGCGTCCGACCGAGACGTGGCGGGAACGCAATGCGCCGGTCCCGGCGTTGGCGCTGCGGTCGCCTCTTTCCCAACCGCTCCCGTCCGTCCACGCCGTGCCGAACGGGCAAATGCCCGGGCCCGGCCAGCGTTTCGATCGGCCCGGCGGCGGCGCGGTGCGCCACGCGGAGCCGCCACCGCGTCTCCAACCGTCAGGGGCGCGAGTTGAACCGCAATGGCCCCGTCCCGGACCCGCCCGCTCGTATTCACCGCCCGTGGGGAACCCCGGGATGGCACGCCCGGCGCCCGAACCCCGCCCGGCTCCGCCGATGCGATACGCCCCGCCGGCGCCCCCGCCCAGCGCCGCACCGCGAATCGCGCCTCCGCCTCCTCCGCCCTCCAACGCGCCTGCTCCGGGACCGGCGGGTGACCGCGACGGCGGCCGCCGGTTCGATCACGACCGTTAGTTGAGGCTTCACGGCGGCATCGCCATCAACACCACGACTCCCTGACCCGCGCGGACGCTCGGCGTTGGCGTGGAGGCGTTCCTGGATCCGGCCGATGCGGCGCGACAGTTTCCTCGTCTGACGTTTGGTCGTCGCTTTTTTGCGTCCCGCAACGACGGCCGTCGGAACGTGGTGCAGACGGACCTGGCGCGTGACGATCGTGGGGATGGAAGGCATCCGCCATAGACCCGGCCGGCGGCGTTTTGCGCCCGGCGGGGATCACCGGATCCGACAGACGTTGGCGCCGGCTGCAGAGCCGGCGCCCGAGTTCAGAGCAGGCGGAACGAACGATCAGACGTATTCCTGATACGCCGGCTCGAACATCCGGTGGCGGACGTCGTCCTTCAGATCCTTCGGTCGCGGCAAACCGGCGAGTCCGGAATCGTGGGCCACGGCGGCCACGGCCGCCGCAATGTTCAGCGACACCTCGCGGATCCGGGTCAGCGCCGGATAGACGCGTCCGACATCGAGATCCTCGGCCTGGACCATCCCCGCGAGCGTACGCGCGGCGGCCAGGAACATGGAATCGGTGACCTCGCGGGCCTCGCAGGCCAGGGCGCCCAGACCGACGCCCGGGAAGATGTAGATGTTGTTCCCCTGACCCGGCACGTAACGGCGGCCGTTGAGCTCGACCGGCGCGAACGGGCTGCCGCTGGCGAAGATCGCGCGGCCCTTGGACACGGTGT
The DNA here is from genome assembly GCA_035545515.1 of Opitutaceae bacterium. Classification (GTDB taxonomy): domain Bacteria; phylum Verrucomicrobiota; class Verrucomicrobiia; order Opitutales; family Opitutaceae; genus ER46. Next base: position 37,790 of record DASZYH010000232.1, on the reverse strand, counting down.
AGGCGGCCTCCGCCGTGCATTCGGCCTTGGAGGTGGGGTTCGACAGCGCAAAGATGACCGGCCGCTCGTTCAGCGCGGTCATCGCGTTGATCACGTCGGGCGTGAACGCGCCGGCCGACCCGGAAACCCCGATGAGCGCGGTCGGCTTCAGTGCCTTCACCGCATCGAGCAGGGTCGGAATGAACGGGTGTTCATGGGCGTAGGGCACCTTGTGCTCGGCGAGGTGATCGCCGCGATCCTTGACCACGAGACCCTTGGAATCGACGAACCAGCAACGACGGCGCGCCTCAGCTTCGCTCAAACCCTCCGCTTTGGCGGCGGCGACGAACAGGTCGGCAATACCGGTCCCGGCCTCGCCGGCGCCGAGGAACAGGATCCGCTGGTCCGTCAGACGTCCGCGCGTCAGCCGCAGCGCACCGAACAAACCGGCCAGCGCAACGGACGCCGTTCCCTGGATATCGTCGTTGAAGCTCGGAACCCGATGGCGGTACTGGCCCAGCAGCCGGAAGGCGTTGCTGTTCCCGAAATCCTCCCACTGCAGGAGAGCACGCGGGAAGACGGATTGCACCGCGCCCACGAACTCGCCGATGAAGGAGTCGTACTCGGGACCACGGAGACGTTTTTCCTTCAGGCCGATGTACGCGGCGCCCGCGTGGAGCGCGGCGTTGTCGGTGCCGACATCGAGGGTGATCGGCAGGCAATAGCTGGGATGCACGCCGGCGCAGGCGCTGTAGAGCGACAGCTTCCCGACGGGAATGCCCATGCCCAGCGCGCCGAGATCGCCGAGCCCAAGGATGCGCTCGCCGTCCGTCACGACGATCAGGCGCACACCGGGCTGGGACCAATGGCGGAGGATTTCGGCGATCCGGCCGCGTTCGCGCAGGCTGATGAACAGCCCGCGCGGCCGGCGGTAGATGGCGCCGTACTCGAGACAGGCCTGGCCCACCGTCGGCGTGTAGATGATCGGGACGAACTCCTCGATGTTGTCCATCACGAGGCGGTAGAAGAGCACCTCGTTCCGGTTCTGGAGATTCACCAGGTAGATGTACTTCTCGAGGGCGTCGGTCTTGCGCCGGACGGCGTTCAGCGTCCGCTGCACCTGCTCCTCGAGCGTGAAGACGCGGGGCGGCAGCAGGCCGCGCAAACCGAGCGCATCGCGCTCGCGCTCAGTGAACGCCGTTCCTTTGTTGAACAGCGGATTCGTGAGCAGTTGGGGGCCGGACACGCGCGGCGCGTCGCCCCATGCTGACAACCCCGGAGGATAGCCTGGCAGACTCATGTCGGGCCATCCTACCGACACCTACCGCCGCCGCCTCCGCGAATTTTGGCAAGTGTTGCGCCGATTTAGGCGGCGAAGCGGCCTACCGAACGCGGGCGATCTCCCGCTGGTCGTCGGCGGGCTTCGAACCACCGCGCGTGATGTACGCGGGCTGCTGGCCCACGAGCGAGAAACGGAGTTCGCGGCAGTACGCATGCGCCTGGGCCTCGAACTTCCGCAGGTCGAAGCTCGGGAACACGCGCTGCTGGAGAACCTGCCACGCTGGCGTATTCACAATGGGGGGACACGTGTCGCCGGGCGTATCGCCGCAATGTCCGACGCGATTATGCAGGCAGACCAGCCGCGCGAGCGAGACCATCGCCACGAGATCGATGTGGTTGGTCGCCGCCCCCGGCGTGTCGACGTGCTCGAGGACATGGACGTAGACGGACGGCAGCCGGTGCTGCGTGGCAAACTGGACGGCGAGTTCCCGCGACGTGCAGCCCAGGTACTTCCGCTCCGCCTCGTGCATGAGCATCTTTCGGTCGCGGGCATAGCCGGCGATGGCGGCGAATCCCCAGGGATGCAGGCGCAGCAGGAGGAGCTTGCCGATGTCGTGGAGCAACCCGGCGGTATAGGCCGTGGCGCTGAGATAACGGAATTCGAGATACTCGCAGATGAAGTGGGAGACCTTCGCGACGCCGACGAGGAACATCCAGTAGTTGGGCCACGTCAGCGGCGCCACATCCACGAACTTCTCGTCGATCGTGAGGGTGGACTTGGCCAGCGCGTTGAGCTTGATCTCACCGAGCAGGGTGATCGCGGCGATGGGATCCTCGATCGAAGTCAGGTCGTCGTGCTCGAGCCGGTTGGCGGCGATCAGGACCTGCGCGCACAGCCCGGGATCCTCGTGCACGAGCTCCATCACGCGACTCATGCTCGTGGCGCGGCCGTCGGCCGCCATGACGAATGCCGCCGCCGCCGTGTCGATCGTCGGGCATCCCGCCAGCGCCCGGACGGCTTTCTGCATCACATCCGCGGATACAACGGGGCCGCCGTGCTCGACGTCCGCGTGCATCCAGCGGGCGCGCTCACCGGCCTGGCGCGAGTCATCCTTCTCGCCCTGCGGCTTCAGCACCTCGGGAATGAAGCTGGGGTTGAGCTGGCAGAAGATCAGGCGGCTGGCGAAATCGAGATACTCGGGCGACGACTTGAAGACGCTCCAGTTTCCGAGCTCGGCCTGCGCGCGGAGCTCGCGCAGGTAATCGACGCCGGCCCAGACGCCCGCGGCTTCCGCATCCGTCGCCAGGGCGTCCAGCCGGGCGAACACCTCGTTGTTTTCGCGCGCCTGGGCCCAGAGCGGAAACGTGTTCACGGCGTCATCGAACGACAGCATCACCTGCCGGCGCATCTTGCCCAGGGCCTCGGGCGTGACGCCGAGCTGGGCGCAAAACGACCGCGGCTCCTCGAAATGCAGGTTGCGCCACGGATTCACCGTCGCCTTCGCGATCTCGGCGTAGATCACCTGATCATTGTATGGCTTGACCAGGTAGTTCTGGACCTTGAGGCCGAGCGCCCGCCGCACCTGTTTCGCCTCGGTGTCGATGGTGTAAACGACGAGCGGCAGATTCTTCCAGAACGGATCGTCGCGCACGCGCTGGAGAAATCCCATTCCGCTGTCATTCGCTGCCCGGATTTCCACGAACACCAGGTCGAAGATCACGCCCTCGCGCAACAACCGCCACGCGTCGTCGGGGGTGGGCGCGATCACGCAGCGGTGATTGGCCTTGCCGAGAACTCCGCGCATCGCGCGCCCCGCCACGTCGCTGTCGTCGAGGAGGAGAATGTTGGCCATTTCGGTGGGTAGGGGGGGGTGAAAAGGAAGACTGGAACGAAGGGCGGGCGCCCAACGCCGCAAAGATGCGAAAACTTTGCTGTTGAATCGACACAAAACCGCCGCGAATTCAGCCATTTTCACCGTGGAATCGGAGGCGTGCACGCGCGGTGATCCCGCTCGTAAAAATCCGCGGTGTATCCGAACGGTAGGGACGAAGGTGCAGTTGCGACCGGCGGGCCGTCCGCAGCGGCTTCCACCGGCCCGCGGCATCCGCACCCGCCCGCAGCTCGGCCTAAGTCCCCGGAAGTTCATCGCTTGCATACCGTCGCCCCCAACCGGCGAACGCCGCGACCGGCAGGGGCCGTGATCGTCATCTCCGGATCGCCGGATCGCATCGGGCCGAGGCCGGTTTCGTCCGATCCGTCGCTCCAGACCAGAGGCCGGCAGCTCACGCAAATCGCTGTTCGAGAACACGGCGCCGCGCCGCCCTTCCGATCCCGTCCGCCTCCCCGGCGGCCTGACGAACCGGCTCAGTGGGGCAGATGCCGCAGCCCGCCCGGCCGCTGGCGGCTCCGTCACGGGAAGACCCCGGCCGCGCCCCGAGGAATTGCCCAAATTTCCATGGACATCCCGGAGTTTGTCCGTCTCCTTGGGCGGACATGCCACAGCCCGAACAGAAACTCACGTCCCCCACGAGCCTGGTTGTCGATGCCGTGCTCGTAATCGCGTTTTTCTTCTACATGTACTCCGTGGTGTCGACCCACGTGCAGTCGCACGAAGAGAAGTACATCATGCTGTGGGGCGGGCTGACGGCGGCGCTGTTGACCGCTCTGTTCTGGCTGGCGTTGCAGATGTTTCGCGTGGTTCGGCGCTTTCACCGGCAACAGATCGCCGAGCGGAAGAAGTAACGGACGCTGGTCCACCCGCGCCCGGTCCGACGGGCTCCGGTTTACCGCGAGGCCCCGCCGGAAACGTAGCGTTCCCCGCCGCCCTCCTCCGACCCGAACGGTAAGGGTGAATCGCCGCGCGCAAGCCGGGTTTGGCGCGGTTTTCCAGCCCAATCTCGTGTCATATTTTGCAAAAAGCTGCGCGTCAGGTGACGCGCTGCCGTTGCGCCGTTGACAGCCCCCGGGGCGGCGTATGCCTTGTTCCCCTCTGCGCCCACCTCCTGACGCGTTCATTCCAAACCAAATCTCAATCCATCAACATGGCCGCTAAATCCAAAGCGAAGAAACCCGCGGCGAAGGCTAAGTCAGCCGCCTCGCCTGCGAAGAAAAGCTCCGCCAAGCCCGCCAAGGGCAAGGCACCGAAATACGTTTACCTCTTCGGCAAAAAGACGGACGGCGACGGCTCGATGAAGCCGTTGCTGGGCGGCAAGGGCGCGAACCTCGCCGAAATGTGCCGCATCGGGCTCCCGGTGCCCCCGGGCTTCACGATCACGACCGAGGTCTGCACGTATTACTATGCGAACAAGCGCAGCTATCCGGCCGCGCTGCGCAGCCAGATGGAAGCCGGCATCGCCTCGATCGAGCAGCAGACCGGCATGAAGTTCGGCGATCTGCAGAACCCGCTTCTTGTGTCCGTTCGCTCGGGCGCCCGCGACTCCATGCCGGGCATGATGGACACCATCCTCAATCTCGGTCTCAACGACCAGACGGTTGAAGCCCTCTCCAAGAAGACCAACAACCCGCGTTTCGCCTGGGACTGCTACCGCCGGTTCGTCCAGATGTACGGCGACGTCGTGCTCGGCGTGCAGAAGCGCCCCGATGAGGACCACGAGCCGTTTGAGACCGTCATCGCCGGCCTGAAGGATGAGCGCTACGGCAACCATGAGATCGAGGACACCAAGCTCACCGTTGACGACCTGAAGGAGCTCGTCGTTCGGTTCAAGAAGCTGGTGCACGATCGCGTCGGAAAGGACTTCCCCGCCAGTCCGTGGGACCAACTGGTCGGCGCCGCTGGTGCGGTGTTTGGCTCCTGGATGAACGATCGCGCGATCGTTTACCGCCGCAAGTACAACATCCCCTCCGAATGGGGCACCGCGGTGAACGTGCAGGCGATGGTGTACGGCAACACGGGTGAAAACTCCGGTTCCGGCGTCGCGTTCACGCGCAATCCCGCCAACGGCGTGAAGGAGTTCTACGGTGAATTCCTGATCAACGCCCAGGGCGAGGACGTCGTCGCCGGTGTCCGCACCCCCGAACCGGTCGCCCAGCTGAAGAATCACCTGCCGGAGGCGTTCAACGAGCTCGAGCGGATCCGCGCCACCCTGGAGAAGCACTTCAAGGACGTGCAGGACTTCGAGTTCACCATCCAGGAGAAGAAGGTCTACATGCTCCAGACGCGGAACGGAAAGCGGACGGCCATGGCCGCGCTGAAGTTCTCCGTCGATATGGTCAAGGAGAAGCTGATCGACTGGCAGACGGCCGTGACCCGCAATCCGGCCGACCAGCTCGACCAGTTGCTCGCGCCGGTGTTCGATCCCAGCGAGGTGAAGAAGGCCGCGGTGATCGCGACCGGTCTCCCCGCCGGTCCGGGCGCCGCCTCCGGCAAGATCTACTTCAATGCCGACCGCGCCGTCGCCGCCGCCGACTAGGGCGAGAAGGTGCTGCTCGCGCGCATCGAGACCTCGCCGGAAGACCTCCGCGGCATGATCGCCGCCGAGGGCATCCTGACCGCCCGCGGTGGCGTGTCCTCCCACGCGGCGCTCGTCGCCCGGCAGATGGGCAAGGTCTGCGTCTGCGGCGCCGCCGCCATCGAGATCGACTACCACGCGCGCACGCTCCACGTCGCCGGCCAGAACTTCAAGGAAGGCGACTGGCTGTCGATCGATGGCACGCAGGGCAAGGTTTACGCCGGCGAGATCAAGGCCGCCCCGTCCGAAATCATCGGCGGCCTGATCGACAACGACGAAGCCGCGAAGCAGACGGAGAAGTTCAAGAACTTCCAGCTGCTGATGAAGTGGTGCTCGCAGGCCACCCGCCTGCAGGTCCGCACGAACGCCGACTCGCCGTCGCAGACGAAGAACGCCGTGGCGTTCGGCGCCACCGGCATCGGCCTGTGCCGCACCGAGCACATGTTCTTCGAGGGCGACCGCATCGACGCGATGCGCGAGATGATCCTCGCCGAAAACCTGGCGGACCGGAAGGCCGCGCTCGCCAAGCTCCTCCCCTACCAGCGCGAGGACTTCGCGGGCATCTTCCGCGAACTCAAGGGTCTCCCGGCGACGATCCGGTTCCTCGATCCTCCGCTGCACGAATTCCTCCCGCACACGCCGGAGCAGCAGGCGGACCTCGCGAAGAAGATGGGCATCCCGGTCGAGCGGATCTCGGCCCGGGTTCATCAACTGCACGAGTTCAACCCGATGCTCGGCTTCCGCGGCTGCCGCCTCGGCATCGGCTATCCCGAGATTTCCGAGATGCAGGCGCGCGCCGTCTTCGAGGCCGCCGCGCTGGTGCAGAAGGAAGGCATCAAGGTGAAGCCCGAGATCATGATCCCGCTCGTCGGGTTCAAGAAGGAGCTCGATCTCCAGATCGAGGTCGTTCACCGCGTGGCGCAGGAAGTCCAGGCCGAGAAGAAGGTGAAGCTCAACTATCTCGTTGGCACGATGATCGAGGTGCCCCGCGGCGCCCTGACCGCCGATGAGATCGCGCAGACCGCGCAGTTCTTCAGCTTCGGCACGAACGACCTGACGCAGACCTGTCTCGGCATGAGCCGCGACGACTCGGGCTCGTTCCTGCCGCACTACGCCGAACTCGAAATCGTGAAGAAGAACCCCTTCGCCACGATCGACCAGTCCGGCGTCGGCCAGCTGATGAAGATCGCGGTCGAGAAGGGCCGCCAGACCCGGCCCGACATCAAGCTCGGCATCTGCGGCGAACACGGCGGCGATCCGGACTCCGTGAAGTTCTGCCACAAGCTGGGCCTCACTTACGTCTCCTGCTCCCCGTTCCGCGTGCCGGTTGCCCGCCTCGCGGCGGCGCAGGCGGCGATCGCTGACGCCAAGGCGGCCAAGAAGTGAGGCCGCGGCGGGCGCATTAACAGCCCGACGCGACCGTCGTACTCTCAGCCCCGCGCTCATCGCGCGGGGCTTTTTATTTCTTCCGATTCCGGTATTCCGCGCTCTTGCGGAGGTCGTTCTCCACGTCCTTTTCGGTCCAGCCGTGGTCGACGATCTTGCGTCGGTAGCTTTCGAGACCGCCGGCATCGGGATCGCGGCCCAGCACCTTGCGGTAGGCCTGCCGCGTCTTGGAATCGGGCAGCGTCACCCGGTATTCCACGCTCTCCCGGAGCCGCGCCCGGAGTTGTTCGTCGGTCATGCCGCGCATGAGCAACTGGCGGTAGTGTTCCTGGCCTTCACGATCGGGCTTCCGCTCGAGCAGCTCCCGATAGGCACGATCGATGATCGCGTCGGGTGAGCGGAGGCGGCCTTCGTCGTGGTCACGTCCCCGCGTCGGATGGAAATCGCGACCATCGCCGTCGTCGCGCCGCTCATCACGCCGGCGATCATCGTCCACGCGCACGACCGCCTCATTCCGCGGGGCCGGCCGTTCGACCACCACCACCGCCGGCGGAGGCGGTCCGGGCGGAGGGGGAACTGCGACGACCGCGCGCGGAGGCGGCGACCACGTCCGATACGAGGCCGGCTGCACGACGCAGCCCGCCAGCAGCAACGCCGAAAGCAAGAGCGTGGAGCGAGGCATGAGCATTCAGGGGTCGTCCGATCCTTGGGTCCCGGTGGGACAAAGTCGAAACGTCATTCACGCGGCGCGTCCGCCGGGACGGCCGCCTCTTTTCGCCCGGGACACGAGGCCGCGCACCCACTGCCGCCGTGCCGGGCGCCGGTCGCCGCACCGCGCGCGGGCCGATGCAATCGCACCCCTCGTGTAGACAATATAAGGAATTCCATGAACGTTGATATCGGATAATTTCCGCAACGCCGCGCGGCCGTACTGTCCGGCAGCACTGGCATTCGCGACGGCCCGGAAACTGGCGCACTCTCGCGCGCAAACCCACCGCGTCGCTTTCCCGCGCGAGCCTCCCTCGAATGATACCCCACGCATTCGCGTCCACACGCTGCCCAGCGTGGCGTGCCCGCCGGAATCCCGCACCGAGCATCAGGTGACGGCCGTGCCGTCTGCCTGCGTCATTTTCCACCGCATTCCGCCCCGTTGTCCTCTCGTTTCGGTTCGCCAACTCACTCCCCTCATGAACCACACCTCGATCCAAACCCGCGGGGCCAGGTCCCTCGTCACGCGCGGATGGCTGGTCACCCTGCTATCCGCCTTGGTTTTCATCGTCCCGACCGCCGTGTTCGGCGCCTTCGGCTATACTGACAATGGCACGGCCTATGTTGTCGATACCGGTGCCGGCCTGGTGTTCCAGGTCGACAAAGCCAGCGGCGACATCAGCTCGATCGTCTTCAACGGCACCGAATACAAAGCGGCCTCGGGCAAGCATTCGCAGCTTTCGTCCGGGCTGGGCACCGCAACCGTGACGCCACAGACCGATGGCAGCACCTATATCATGCTCACGTTGCAGACCGGCACCTCCGGGACCGCCGATCCCAACATGACGCACTACCTCGTGGTCCGAAACGGGGAGAACACGATCTACATGGCGACGTTCCCCGGTCAGGAGCCGAACGTCGGCGAGCTGCGCTGGATCACGCGGCTGAACTCTTCCTTGATCAGCAACGGACCGGTACCCTCCGACACCCGCGGCTCGGCCGCCGGGCTGGAAAACAATCCAGCGGACGTGGTGGTCATGCCCGATGGCACCACGCGTTCGAAATACTATGGCGACACGGTCACGCACGGAAAGGACCGGGCGATGGACCTGACGTATTGCGGCGCCACCGGGCCCAATGTGGGCGTCTGGATGGTGTTCGGAAACCGCGAGAGCAGCTCGGGCGGCCCCTTCTTCCGTGACATCGAGAACCAGGATGGCGGGGACCAGGAAATCTACAATTACATGAACTCCGGGCACAATCAGACCGACACGGCGTACCGGCTGAATGTGCTCCACGGGCCGTACGCGCTCGTCTTCACGACCGGCGCCCCCCCGACGCTCCCGATGGATTTTTCGTGGATGGGCAGCCTGGGCCTCACCGGCTGGGTGCCCGCTTCGGGACGCGGCACGGTGAGCGGCACCGCCACCGGCATCCCCGCGAGTTTCCAGGGCGTCGTCGCGTTCACCAGCGCGAACGCGCAGTACTGGTCCGTCATCAACCCGGCAGACGGCTCCTACTCCTGCCCCGCCATGAAGCCGGACACCTACACGGCGACTCTGTACAAGGGTGAACTGGCCGTGGCGACGGGCACCGCGACGGTGACCGCGGGAACGACCACCACCCTGAACCTCACCTCCACCGAACCAGCCCCGTCGGTCATTTTCCGGATCGGCGAATGGGACGGCACGCCCGCCGGTTTCCTGAATGCCGCCAACATCCCGACGATGCACCCGTCCGACGTGCGCAACGCGCCGTGGGGACCGGTCACCTATACCGTGGGCGTCGACTCCCCCTCCAGCTTCCCCGCGATCCAAACCCGGGCGGGCAACAGCCCGGTCACGATCAAATTCAATCTCTCCGCGAACCAGATCACCGCCCTGACCGTGCGCATCGGAATCACCTGCGCCTACAACAGCGGTCGCCCGCAGGTCATGGTCAACAGCTACACCGCCGCCAGCCCCGGCGCCTCGGGCCAGCCCAGTTCGCGGAGCTTCACCATCGGGACCTACCGGGGAAACAACGCGCTGTTTACCTATACGATCCCGGCCAGCGCCCTCGTCGCGGGCACGAACACGATGACGATCAATCCGATCAGCGGGTCGAGTGACAGCAGCACCTGGCTGAGCGCGGGCTGGGTTTACGACGCGGTCGAACTCGACGGTCCGGTCGCAACGCCGGCCATCACCTACGTGGGTTCCAGCCCGCTCGTCGCCAGCGGCACCTCGGAACCGAGCCGGAACATCACCCTGACGCTCGATGGTTCGACGCCGGCCGGGACCGGTGTGGCGGGCGCAGATGGTTCGTGGTCGATCACCTATTCGGGCACCCTCTCGGTCGGACCGCACACCTTTACCGCTGTCGCGAGTGACAGCGCCGGACACAGCAGCCCGGCGTCGGCACCGTTCTCGATCAACACGGCCGTAACCATGCCGGTCATTGCGTCCGCCATCGGCGACACGGGAACCTACTCGAGTGGAGCCACGACTTCCGATCGCGTGTTCACCTTCACCGGCACAGCCGGTCCCGGCGACACCGTCAACGTCACGCGGATCGGGGTGGGGACGATTGGAGCCGTCACGACCGACGGAAGCGGTAACTGGTCGTTCGACTACACGAGCACTTCGCTGCCGGACGGCGTGAATAGCTTCTACGCCACCGGTTCGAACGGCACCGGCACCAGCGCCTCGTCGTCGCAGTTCACCCTGAATTGCCAGGGCCAGCCGCGGATCGCCATCGTCCGGTACACTCCGGCGTTCCAGGTCATCCCCGACACGCTGACGAGCGTGGTCTTCCGGGTGACCTTCAACACGCCGGTGAGCGGCGTCACGCCGGGAGCTTTCTCGGTTGCGACCACCAACACGGCGACCGGCAGTGTGAGCGGCGTGTCGGCGGGCAGCGGCACGGTGTTCGATGTCACTGTCGGCGGTCTCTCCGGCACCGGGTCGCTCAAGTTGGTTCTCAATTCCAACAACGGAATCGTGGACGGGAGTAACAACCCCGAGGCCGGATACACGGGAAGCCAGTCTTACACGCTCGTCGTACCCTCTACGGGGAACGGCACCTGGATTCAACCCGCCACCGGCGGACGCTGGGGCGATCCGATCAACTGGAATGGCGCGGTGATCGCCGACGGCGCCACGGCCAGCGCGAACTTCGCGACGCTTGATCTGACGGCTAACAACAGCGTCCAGCTCGACAGTCCGCGCACCATCAACAGTGCGACCTTTGGCGACAGCTCAACCAGCACTCCGGCCAGTTGGACGATCACCGATGGCGGCACCGGCAGCGTGCTCACGCTCGGTGGCACTACCCCGACGATCACGGTGAATCCGCTTGGAACGGGCGCGACCACCACGATTGCGGCGCCGCTCACCGGAATCGCGGGGCTGGCGAAGCATGGCAACGGCATCCTCGTTCTTTCCGCGCCCGAGACCCTGTCGGGGCCGCTGGCGCTGAACGGAGGCTCCCTGCAGATCGCGACCGGCGGCAGCGTCGATCTTGGCGCCGGTGCGATCACGACGGTGCTCAGCACGCAACTCGCCGTCGCGGGTGGCTCGCTGACGACGACCGGCACGACGACGATCGCCGGTGGCGGCTCACTCGTCGTTGACGCCGGGATCGCCAACTTCGGCGCGGTGGGCACCACCAACTCCTCCGGCGGACTCATCCGCGTGAATGGGGGCACCTTCAATGCAGCGAGCATCAACATCCCCCGAAGCAGCGATGCGAATCCGTCGTTTGGATCGGGGTTTGTCGTCGCGGGAGGTTCCGCCTCCGTCTCCGGAGCGATCGGCCTCGGCACGAATAACTCCTGGGGATCGATGTCGGTGGAAGGCGGGTCGCTGACCGTCGGCGGACCAGTCACGCTGGGCAATCAGGCTTCCAGCAATCGCGGCGGCCAGATGCAGGTGACCAATAACGCGATCTTCACCTCGACGGACACCGCCCTGGGCATCGTACTCTCGAAGAAGAACGGCTCGAACGCGAACAACGTCGCGAGGGCGACGTTCAGCGGCGGCACCAGCACGATCGAGAAGTTCACCCTTGGGTACGATTCGACCGTCAATGCCGGCTCGGCGACCATCACGATCGACGGCGGCACGATCTACCTGGGCAGCGGCGGGATTGTGAAGAACGGCGTGGCCCCATTCGTAACGAATCTGGACTTCAGCAGCGGCGTGCTCGCGGCGAAGGCAAACTGGTCCACCTCCGTGCCCATCAACCTGCCTGCCGGCGGCGACGTTGCCTTCCAGGCGGCCGACGCTTCGGCCAATCCGTTCGCGATATCGCTGACCGGCGTCGTGGGCGGCGCGGGTGGCTTCACCAAAACGGGCGGCGGCATCCTCACGCTCGATGGTACCGGCGTAACGCATACCTACACCGGCACCACCAACGTGAACGCCGGAACGCTGCGAGTGACGAGCACGCTTGGCTCCGCCACCAACCCGGTGAACGTCAATTCCACCGGAGTTCTCTCTGGAAACGGCGCGATCAATCGACCCGTTGCCTTGAATTCCGGCGGCGCCCTCGCCCCGGACGGCGCGACCGCGATCGACACGCTGAGCGCCGCATCCCTGACCTGGAACGGCGGGGGCACGGTTGCCGTTGATCTCGGGGCGACTGGCGCATCCGACCAAATCGTGCTCGCCGGTGCGTTCACCAAAGGCGATGCCGGGTCGTACACCTTTGCCTTCACGCCCGGTACCGGATTCGCCGCCGGCAACACCTACACGCTCGCAACGTTCGCCTCGACGAACTTCGATTCCCATGACTTCAGCGCCACCGGTCTACCGGACGGCACGGGCGCCCTGTTCCTCGTGGGAGACACGAGCCTGCAAATGCGGGTGCAGTCGCGGCCGGTGATCACCAGCCCAACCTCCGCAGCCGGCACGTATGGCGTACCGTTCAGCTACACGGTCACGGCGAGTGATGTCCCCGCCACGTTTGGCGCGCTCGGGCTTCCTCCGGGGCTGGCCATCGATCCGGTCAGCGGCGTCATTTCCGGCACACCGGGAGCCGCCGGACTCTTCAACGTCACCTTTACCGCGACCAATACGGCCGGCACCGGACTGCTGGTGGTTCCAGTCAACATCGTGAAGGCCGTCGCCGTCGTTTCCGTCGGCACGCCGGCGAAGAGCACGATCAGCCGGTTCTACAACGGCCAGCCGCAGACCGCCTCGGTGACAACAACGCCGCCGGGCCTGAATGCGACGTATACCTACAATGGCAGCAGCACGGCTCCGACGCTGCCGGGCACCTATGATGTCGTCGCCACGATCGACGATCCGAATTACCAGGGCACCGCGACCGGCAAGCTCGTGATCGGGATCACGGCGCTGGTTCGTCACGCGCCGACGCTCAACGGGGAACTCGACGGCTCGCTCCAGCTCCTGTCGGGTGAGTCCTTCGCGCTGAACGGCTCCGCGCTCGTCTCCGGCGATCTGCTGGTGCCCGGAACGCCGACGGTACGCCAGAATGGAAAGCCCGTCCTGGTCGGCATCCAGGATGCGGCCGGCGCCACGACGCCGACCGGCTACAGCGTGACATTGAACGGCAATGTCATGGCGCGGTACATCGTCCGCCGCGTCGATCCCATCGCGATGCCCGTGGCGACCGCCCCCAGCGCGCCGACTGGAACCCGCAACGTGCAACTCAACTCGCCTTCCGACAACCCGGGCGACTTTTTGACCATTCGCGACCTGACGCTGAATGGAAACGTCGGTCCGATTGCAGTGCCACCCGGCGCCTACCGAAATCTGACGGCAAACTCCGGCGGATTCATCCTCGGCGTCGCGGGCACGACAGATCCCGCGACCTACGACGTCCAGCAACTGACATTGAATGGCCGGGCGACCCTCCAGGTTGTCGGCCCGATCATGCTCCGCCTCGCGAACAGCCTGAATCTGAACGGATCGGCGGGATCGAGCGGTGATGCCAGCCTCCTGACGCTCCAGCTCGCGACGGGTGGCGTCACACTGAACGGTAGTGCCACGCTCTACGGCACGGTCGTGGCGCCCAACGGCACCGTGATCATCAACGGCAGCGCCGCGCTGAATGGCAGCATCAGTGCCGACCGCTTGATCATCAATGGCAATGGCGTCCTGATCACCGCTCCATAGCCCGGGGCGGCGGTCCTCAACCCCCAGCCCCGCGCCCACGTCGGCGCGGGGTTTTTCTTTGCCGTCGACCGTTCCCACGAAAATAGACCGCGACGGGATGTCCTTTTTCGCGCGCCAGGGTCAGGCCATTTCGCGACAGGAGCTTGTCGCCGCCATTCGACCAGTCGGTTTCGGCGACCACCGTGATCGGCGCCCCGTTCAGTCCGACCTCGACCCAGGTCGCGAGCATGTCGTACCCGATATCGACCTCGCCGTCCTTTAGCGCGGCGATCACTTCCTGGCTGGTCTGGTGCCCGCGGAGCTGAATCTGCAAGCACCCGATCCGCGTGCAGTTACTTCCCGGAATCCAACCCGAACTTCGCCGGATCGAATCCCCGCGCGCGCAGGGCCGCAGCCAACGCCTTCAGGTCAAGTTTCGCCCCCGGCCTGACGTGATTGTTGCTGAACCAGCCCTGGTTCATTTCGAGTGGAAACTTGATCGCGTCGCTGCGGGAGCTGACCGTGGTTTCGTCGAACGGCTCCATCGGATAAACCTCACGCAGCACGCCATCGGCATCGAAGAACCCGATGTCGAGCGGCGTGGGAGTGTCATGCATCCAGAAGTGCATCTGCTGCGGCTTGGCGTACACAAAGAGCATTCCGTCGTTCGGCCCCAGATCGCGGCGCTCCATCAGGCCGTGCTCCTGTTCCGGTTCGAGCACGGCGAGTTGCATCCGCACGGTTTGGTCTCCGACCTTGATGTCAAAAAAATCGCTCACGGTCTTCGGGGCGGGCGCCGGCGCGGCGGGCTGCTGCCTCGCGCAGGCCACAAGAACCGCACTGCAGGCAATGATCAGGGTAGCCATGAATGAGAGTCCCGGTCGGCGCATTTCCGCCAGTCATGCCATCCGCCGGATCGTAGGCAAGCGCGCGTCGTGACATTCGTCACCACTCGTCCGTGCTGACCGGGTGGTGAAGGTTTGCATTTGTCACGATGCCCGCCCGCAATCACCGTAGCCGACTCGATCCCATTCGCCGTGGCCGCTCGAAACCTTCCTCCACCCCTTCTCTACGCCGACTCGGAACGCAACGCCGACCCGCTCTATTTCGGCCGCGTCAGCGTGCCCGACGCCTTCATCGCCTTTGGCTGCCGGGGCAAGAAATATGCCGTCGTGAGCGCGCTCGAGTTTGGACGGGTCAAACGAACATCCGAGTTCGATGTCGTGCTTCCGCTGGAGGCCTACCTGCGGAAGGCCGGCGAAAGGTCGCCGAAGTCGCGTCCCGGCCCGGCGGAGGTCATAGCCGAGGTGGCCCGCGAGTTGAAACAGCAACGGTTCACGGTGCCCCAGGATTTTCCGGCCGGGCTGTACACCAAGCTGATCAGACTCGGCCTCAAGGTCCAGATCGCCGAGGGACCGCTGTTCCCCGAACGGGAGATCAAGTCAGCCCAGGAAGCGGATGCCCTTCGCGAGGGCAATCGCTGCAGCGCGGCGGGTATCGCCGCCGTCGAGAAAATGCTGAAGGCCAGCCGCATCAAGGGACGGACGCTTGTCCACCGGGGCAAGGTTGTCACGAGTGAGAGCCTGAAGATCGCAGCCGAGACGGCGTGCCTCGAAGCGGGGGCCGTTTCCCTGAACACCATCATCGCCGGCGGCGACCAGGCATGCGATCCGCACGAAAGCGGGTCGGGACCGATTCGCCCGAACGAATTGATCATCGTCGACATTTTTCCCCGCGTGGTTCGCACCGGGTATTACGGCGACATGACCCGGACCTTCCTCCGCGGGCGGGCCAGCGACGCCCAGCGGGCGCTCGTAGACGCGGTTCACGCGGCCCAGCGTGCCGCACTGCACACCATCCGCGCGGGAGTCGACGGCCGCGAGGTCCACGCGCAATGCACGACCGTGTTTGCCGACCGTGGTTTCGAGACCCGCCACACCCCGAAAGGGTCGGTCGGATTCTTTCACGGAACGGGGCACGGCGTGGGCCTCGACATCCACGAATTTCCGCGGGTGAACGCCACGTTCGAGTACAAGCTGGCGAAGGGCACGGTCGTGACGGTGGAGCCCGGATTGTATTACCCGGGCCTGGGCGGTTGCCGGATCGAGGATGTCGTGCAGGTGAAGGCGAACGGTTTCGCCATGCTCTCGAGTTATCCCTACAAATGGGAACTGCGCTGACCCCCGCCGTCCTCCCCCGACCCACCGCGACAATTCCGGCATGAGCATCTCGTCTCTGCTTAAACGCATCGCGCGACTGCGCATCCTGGTGATCGGTGACGTGATGCTCGATCATTACATCTGGGGCGATGCGACCCGCATCTCGCCCGAGGCACCGGTACCGGTGGTCGACATCGCCCGCGACACCTGGACCGCCGGCGGCGCCGCGAACGTCGCGCTGAATATCGCGTCGCTCGGCGCGCACGGCAGCGTCGCCGGCTTCATCGGCCGCGACGAGGCGGGACGAAAACTGACGGAAATCCTGCACGAGCGTGGAATCTCCACGCTCCCGACCCCGGGTCGCGGGGCGACAATTCTCAAGACGCGCGTGCTCGTCCAGCATCAGCAGCTCTGCCGGCTCGACCGGGAAGCCGCCCCGGACGCCTACGAAGTGGATCCGGCCCGGGCGGATGCACTGTTGAAGAAGGAAATTGCCCGATGTGATGCCGTCATTCTGTCCGACTACGCCAAGGGCATCCTCACGGATGCGCTGGTGGCCCGGGTGACGAAACTGGCGCGAGCGGGCGGGAAGTTCATTGCGCTCGACCCCAAGCCCAAGCGCCGGCTGGCGTTTCACGGGCTGAATTTGATCACGCCGAACAAACGCGAGTCGCTGCAGCTTGCCGGCATCGATTGGGCGCCGCACACGCCTTTCCCCGCAGCGGAGGTTTGCCGTCGGCTGCACGAACTCTATGCCACGAAGCACCTCGTGATCACGCTCGGCGAAGACGGCATGCTCCTGAGTTCCGACGGCAAGATCCTGAAAACGATGCCGACGATGGCCCGCGAGGTCTACGATGTGTCGGGTGCGGGCGATACCGCGCTCGCCGCACTGGTGCTGGCACTCTCCGCCGGCGCAGAGCTCGAGACCGCCGCCACCTTCGCGAATGCCGCCGCCGGTGTGGTGGTGGGCAAACTGGGAACCGCGACCGTGACGCCCCGGGAACTTGTCGCCTACGTCAAACAGGACCGGGGCTCCTCGCGCCACTGACGCCGGCCCTTTCCGCGCGCACCATGGGTTGGCCGTGGAAGTTTCGGCGCCGCCGAACCCGCCCACCATGCCACCACAACCACGGATCTGACGAATGGATACCCGACCCGAAGACACCCGGAAGACGAGCCGGTACGCGCCGCGGCGGCGCGCCTTGTTCCTGGATCGCGACGGCACGCTGATCGTCGACAAGAATTACCTGTCGGATCCGGCGGGTGTTGAGTTGCTCCCCGGCGTCGCCGACGCGCTTCGCCGGGCGCGGCTTCTCGGTTACGATCTGCTCCTCTTCACCAACCAGTCCGGCATCGGCCGCGGCATGTACACGCTCGAGGACGCGCTTCGCTGCAATGCCCGGATGGAGGAACTCATCGGCCTGTCGCCTCCACTGTTTGCCGACGTCTGCATCGCGCCGGAAGCGCCCGATCAGCCGCAGGCGTACCGCAAGCCGTCCCCCCGCTTCATCCTGGAAAGCATCGCGCGCCACCAGTTGGACCCGGCTAATTGCTGGATGGTCGGCGACAACCGGGCCGACGTTGACGCCGGCCGCGCGGCCGGCGTTCGCGTGGCAACCGTGAGCACCGGAAAGTTTACCGTGGCGCAATGGGAGGCGATGAAACTCCCGGACGTGCTCGTGTTTTCCCGCCTCGGCGATTTTGTCTCCTTCCTGGAGCGCGGTTGCGACAGAGTCGCCTGACTGACCCGGGGTTTCGGCGTTCCCGTCGATCGCCGTTCCCTTCCCCCGCCGTCAAATGCCCGAACTCGCCGAGGTCGAATTCTACCGCAAACGCTGGCAATCCTCGGCAGCGAGAGCGTCCGTCGTGGATGTGTTGCTCCATGCGAACAAACGCCTTTTCCGCGGGATCGATCCGAAGAAACTACGCCGCGCGTTGCGTGGAGCGACCTTCGTCGGATCGGAGGCGCGCGCGAAACAGATGCTGTTTCGCTTTCGCGGGGAAACCTCCGCTGCGGGCGAGATCTACCTCGGCATTCACCTGGGGATGAGCGGAGAGTTGCGCGTCGAGCCGGCCGGGTACGCTCCAGGCAGGCACGATCACCTGGTGATCGTCACCACCGCCACGCGAAGCCGAATCCGCCCTCCTCTCCGTCAGACGGCCGGCCGAACCGGCGTGCCGGCAGCCGTGCCGGCCCATGCGTTGGTTTTCAATGATCCCCGCATGTTCGGTCGGATCCTGTTTCACCTCGGCGCCAAGCCTCCCGCATGGTGGACCGGCATTGCGCCGGCAATCCTCTCGGACGAATTCACGGTCGACGTCGTCGGTCAGTTTCTGCAACGGCGGAAACGCGCCCCGATCAAGGCCGTGCTGCTGATGCAGGAGCGCTTCCCGGGCGTCGGAAACTGGATGGCCGACGAGATCCTTTGGCGTGCGGCAATCCATCCCGCCCGCCTGGCGGGCTCTCTGGCGGAGGCAGAGATTCGGCGCTTGCATCACGAATGTCGCCACGTGTGCCGGATCGCGCTCGCGACCATCGCGGGGCGCGGACCCAAGCCGCCGCCCGATCTCAACGTCGACATCCCGGATTCGTGGCTGTTCAACCATCGCTGGCGGAAGGGAGGGAAAGATCCGATCACGGGCACGCCACTGGCCCATGCCACCATTGGCGGACGCACAACCTGCTGGTCTCCGGCCCGGCAAAAGCGCTGACATTCCGCCCGCGGTGACCATCCTGATCCTTTTCCGAGTTGGGCCGGCTTCGCTGCCCTTGATCGGCGCCCGCAAAATCCAATTCTGAACATGTCGAAACTGCGCCTGGATGAATTGCTCGTGAACCGCGGCCTGGCGGAGTCGCGGTCACAAGCCAAGGCCCTGATCATGTCCGGTCGCGTCCGGCACGGGACGGAGCGCCTCGACAAGCCGGGCAAGGAGTATCCACCGGATCTCGATCTCGCGATCGATCAGCCCCCCCGGTTTGTGAGCCGCGGCGGCGAGAAGCTGGCCGCTGCGCTGGATCATTTCGCGCTCGATGTTCGAGGGGCGCATGTGCTGGACGTCGGAGCGTCGACCGGAGGCTTCACCGACTGCGTGCTGCAGGCCGGCGCCGCTGACGTGGTATGCGTCGACGTCGGACGCGCGCAGCTTCATGCCAAGCTCCGGACCGACCCGCGCGTCGTGAACCTGGAGAAGGTGAATGCGCGTTTTCTCGCCGCCGGCGAACTTCCCCGGCCGGAGTACGACCTCGTGGTCATGGATCTTTCCTTCATTTCGCTCACCACGGTCTGGCCAGCGGTGTGGCCGCTCGTGCGATCAGGGGGAAACCTGGTCGCCCTCGTAAAGCCGCAATTCGAGGCCGGTCGCAGCGCCGCGGACAAAGGACGGGGCGTCATCCGGGACCCGGCGGTCCAGGATGCCGCGCTTGACCGGGTGCGTACCTTTGCGGCGGCGGAACTCGCCCATGCCGAGGTGATCGGCGTGATCGATTCCCCCATCACCGGCGCGGACGGAAACCGCGAGTTCCTGCTCTGCCTGCACAAGCGATAGCCCCGGCGCAAAGTTCCGAACCACGCCGCGGGACGATGCCGTTCCGGCTCAATACGGCGGCACGCGGCTGTCGCGGTCGCGGCGGATCCACATTCCTTTTGCCACGTTGCTCCAGGTGGGTAGTGTGCGCAGCTCCATGAAACCGTTGCGGAAGCTCGCGTTTGTCGTGAATGGCGAAAAGGCCGGTGCGCCGGCCCTCGCGCGCGAGCTGATGGTGATCGCCCGCCAGTCAGGCGTGCGCATGAAGGCGACCTCCCGTTTTCCGCTGCCCCGCGGTTTCCTCAAGGGCTGCGACGCCTGCTGCGTCATCGGCGGCGACGGCACGCTGCTTGGCGTGGCCCGGCAGTCCGCCGACGAACAGGTCCCGATCATTGGCGTCAATCGGGGCAGCCTGGGATTCCTGACGACGTTCTCCGCCGACGAAGCGCGGGCCCATTTTGCCGAGCTGCTCGGCGGCAAATTCAAGGTCGACCACCGCACGATGCTCGACTGCTCGACCGGCCCCGGAAGCCACGACCTGGCGCTGAACGACGTGCTGATCAAGGACGAGGTGAACTCGCGGCTGGTCCGCCTCGAGGTCTTTGCCGATGGGGAACTCGTCACGGACTACACGTGCGACGGATTGATCTTTTCGACCGCCACCGGGTCCACGGCGTACAATCTCTCCGCCGGCGGCCCGATTCTTCACCCGTCGGCGAACGTGATCGCGATGACGCCGATCTGTCCGCACACCCTGAGCAACCGCACGATCATCTTTCGGGACAGCGTGCGCCTGCGGGTCTTCAACCGGTCGGATGATTCGCGGCTGCTGGTTGCGATGGACGGCCAGCGGAACATGAAGGTGAGCGCGAGTGCGGTCGAAATCTCGATGGCACAGGTGCGGCTGCCGCTCGCCCAACGCGCCGACTATTCCCATTTCTCGGTCGTCCGCACGAAGCTGAACTGGAGCGGGGCATTCACCGAGAAGTGCTGAGACGAAAAACCCCGGCGCCCGCAGGAACCGGGGTTGGAGGTCAGGCACGAATCAATCACTTCGCGAGCGAGGCCGGGGTCGGCGCGGCCGATTGGGCCCGCTCCGCGGCCTTCTTGGCCTTCGCCTCGCGCAACGCCCGCATCTTCTCGACATTCGCCTGGTTCGCGGCGGCTTCGTCGGGATCGAGGACGCCGTTCGCATTCTTGTCGTACTTCTTCAGCACGGCGGCGTCGTGCTTCGCCTTCGCGTCCGCCTGTTGCTTTGCCACCTCGTCCGGATCGAGCGCGCCGTTCCCGTTGGCATCGTACTTTTTCAGGACGCCCGCATCCCGTTTCGCCTTGGCATCGGCCTGCTTGGTGGCGAGTTCCTGGGGATCGAGCACGCCGTTGGCGTTCGCATCGTATTTCTTGAGCGTGGCGAGTTCACGACGCGCTTCACGCTGGGCCATCTTCTTGGCCTGCGGACTCAACGACTCGGAGGCGGCGATGGCCGCGGGAGCGGTAAGCCAGCCGGCCACCGCGAGGATGCTGACGCATAGGGTAACTTTTGAGGCTAGATGATTCATAGCGCCCGCCACGTTGCCAGGGCGCAGCGCGAAACACCAGCCTAAAAGTAAACTATATTTGTCGTGGCCTATTTTTGTCTTCCCGCGTCCGTCGCAGGGGTGACCACCAACTGGACGCGGCGTGACCGCATCAGGTACTGCCCGGCGAACGCCGCCAGGTTCGATATCGTCACGGCGTCAATGCGCGCGTCGTAGTTTCGCCAGTCGTTGATCGGCTGCCCCTGGAGCGCATTCAGGGCGGCGTGCATCGCCCGGGCGGAGTTCGTCTGCATCGACTGTCTCCGGCCGGCCTTCAGGCGGGCCTGGCACCGCGCTAGTTCCACCGGCTCCACCGCCCCGGACTGCACGCGTGCGATCTCGGCGTCGACCTCTGCCAGCACCTCGGCCTCGCGGCCCGGCTGCGTGCCGGCAAAGAAATAGAACATGCCGGTGTCCAGCCCCGTGATCCGGGCGGAACGGACAAAATAGGCCAGGCCCTTCTCCTCCCGTACCCGCTCGAACAGGCGGGATGCCATCCCGCTGAACAGTTCGTCCGCCACCTCGCCCACGTAGAAGTCCTCCACGTTGGCCTTCGGCCCTGGAAACGCCTGCAGGACGACGGCTTGTTCCCGCTCCACCCGTTCGACGACGTCCTCCACCCGGGGCGGCAGCGCCTCCGCCGGCGGCGTCGCCACGGCCAGGGGCCCGCGCGGGATCTGACGTAGAAACTGCCGGAGCTTCGGGACGAGTTTCCGAGCCTCGAAATCGCCCGCCACCGCCAGCACGACGTTGCCGCCAAGGCAAAGCCGGCGATGCAGGCCCGCGAGATCTCCGGTCGTCAGCGCCTGCACGCCTTCCCGATTGCCCTGCGAGTCGAGGGCGAGCGGATGCGAGCCGAAGAATCGTTCCCGCAGATGTTTTCGCGCGAGGGTCACGACGTCATCGTCGTCCTGCTGCAGCGAGGCCACCTGCGCATCGCGCTCGAGGCGAAATGTCGCCGCCTTGAAGGCCGGCTGAAGGATTGCCTCCGCGAGCACGGACAGGGCACGGTCCGCGTCCGGCGGCAGGACCTCGACCACCAGGCCGAGGCTGTTGTTGCCGGAGACGGGATAGAACGCCCCGCCGGCCTCCTCGATGAACCGGGCCACCGCCGCGGCGCTTCTCCGCCGCGTGTCCTTCGTCAGCATGGTGGCCAACAGCGCGGTCGCCCCCCGCCGATCCGGCTGCTCATAGGCTGCACCACCCTGCATCAGGAATCGAAAATGCAGGTTCGGGAGACGGGAGTCCTGCTGGAGCAGCAATCGCGCGCCGTTGGGCAGCACCTCTTCCGAAAAATCCGGCGGCGGCGCCGCCGTCACGGGCGCCGTCGCACCTGCCCCCGCCGCCGCCGTCGGATTCAGCGAAATGGAGGTCAATCGCTCGGGAGCCAGGTAGGAGCGGATCGACTTCCGGAGGTCGGCCGCCGTCACTGCCCGGAGCTGGGCGAAATATGCCCGGCTGTGGTGCAGGTCGCCGACGACGACCTCGGACGTTCCCAACTGCCCAGCCTGGCCACTCATCGTCTTCCGGGCGTTGATCTCACCCACGACAAGTTGCCGGAGCGCCTTCTTCAGCTGGTGCGATGTGAAGCCCCCTACGACCACTTTCGCCAGAACGCGCTCGATCGCCCGGGTGGCGGGCTCCCGGTTGGCGGCGTCACAGGTGAACGCGATGCAGAACAATCCGCTGGATCCCGGATTCCAGCTCGACGCGTCGATCGTGTGCACCAAACCCGCCTGCTCGCGGATTTCGTTCCAAAGGATGGAGCTGTCACCATGTCCGAGGATCGTGGCCAGCACGTCGAGAACCGCCGCATCCGCATGCGCGAGTCCCGGGATCGGCCAGGCCAGCACGGCGCGCGTGATTTCGACCGCTTCGAAACGATGTTCGGTCCTCGGCCCGAGCTGCGCCGGTTCCTCCGGAACCAGCACCGGCGCCAGGGCGCTCCTTGCCGTGCCACCAAAATGCCGCTCGACCTGCTCGCGCACGGCGGCCGGTTCGACGTCACCGACGACCACCACGACGAGGTTGTTCGGAACGTAACGCCGCCGATAATACGCCACCAGATCCTCGCGGCTGATGGCGGAAAATACGTCGCGATGCCCGATGACCGGATGGCGGTACGGATGCTCCCGAAACGCGGTGCCGAACAGCATTTCCCACAGGCGATTGTCGGGGTCGTCCTTCGTCATCGCGATCTCGCGGAGGATGACGTCCTTTTCCTTGGCCACCTCGTCCGCCGGCAACGTCGAGTGGAGGACCGCGTCCGCCAGGATGTCGATCGCGACCGGCGTGTGTTCGCTCGGGAGATCGATGTAGTACACCGTCCGGTCGAACGTCGTGTACGCGTTGATGTAGCCGCCATGCGCCTGGACCGTCGCGCTGATCTCGCGTCCCGAGCGTCGCTCGGTCCCCTTGAACAGCATGTGCTCAAGGTAGTGGGATAGTCCGGCCCCGAGATGTTCACCCTCGTGGATACTCCCGGTCTTCACCCAGACCTGAACGGACGACAGTGCCGCGGAGGCATCCCGCCTCACGATCAACGTCAGCCCATTGGGAAGAACCGACCGATCCACCGGCTGGCGCCAGAAGCGCTCGAGCATTCGGAGATCGGCCACGCCGGTGATCTTCTTTGGTGCCATAAGCCGTTGATCCTATGACGGGCCTCGTGCGTCGAACGAATTATTCAATTCCGCCCGGGCGTGGCGGCGGCCGCGGTCGGCAGGGTCCAACACCCAAGAGGACAATTCCGACAAGTGGCGCAGGTAGGCAACAGCCGTCAAGTCGCGCCGCGGTACCGAGACACGGGCACGCCCCGCCTACGGTGCAGTTCCAAAAGCCCCGGCCGATGCCGCACCACGCGAGCGCTGCTTCACCGGCTTGAAGGGCTTCACAAATGCCTCGTCGAAGTCGTAGATATCGGCGAAGTCCTCCCGACGATCGTTTTCGGTTTTCGAGAACACGTTATACTCAATGAGGTTGAACACGATGTTGCCGATGTCACGACAGCGCTCCACCCCCCAGGCATTCAGCACCGTCTTCGCGAGGGGGCCGAATTGCTCCAAGGCGTAGGCACGTAATCCATCGAGCAACTCCGGACCGCTGACGTGGCGCGAACGCTCCGCGCGCGCCGTGTCCCGCTTGCGCAAGTCCTTCACCGTGTGATCCAAACCCAGGCGGACAAAATCATACGCCTTGCGGTCATAGCGTGAGTCTTCCTTGCAGATTTGCGCGACGATTTCCGAGAAATCCGGGTTTTGCATGAGCGAACGGCGGCGAGGTTGGCACACCAAACGGGCACGCGCAACCCCCTATGCCGGGGCGTTGTGTCCAAGTTGCGTATGCGTGTTATTGCGAATGAGTATTATCTGGAAATTTCCCTATGGGTGGTCAGAGTCCTGTAAAAATGATCGCCTCAACCCAAACGAACCACCCCCTTTCGGGTAACGGCAAACTGACAGCGAAAACTCCCTCGCTGGTCGAACTCGCGACTGCCAAGCTGAAGTCAGCTGGCCTCCGGATCACTCAACCGCGACTCGCGATCCTCAATGCGTTGAGCAAGAGGTCGCAACCGACGAGCATCGAGGATCTCCACTTGGAGGTTGGATCAGACAACTGCGACCTGGTAACGGTCTACCGTTGCGTCGCCGCCTTTGAGGAAATCGGCGTCGTGCGTCGCGCTTTCTTTCACAACGGAACGGCGATGTACGAGCTGAATGTCGGCCGCCCGGCCCGGTACCATGTGGTCTGCAAGACAACCAACAAGGTGGACGAACTCGATACCGAGACGACGGAAGAGCTCCGGCGCATGATCGAGGCCGTCGAGGCGAAGCTTCGCGCCCGCGGCTACAACGAGATCAGCCACATCGTCGAGTTCTTCGGCGTAGCGCCGCAGGAATTACGCGCGCCGGTGGGCAACGCCCTGCCCCCGCCGCGATAAAACCAGATTTCCCGCCAGGTCCTGAGCGCGAGCTTCGGCTCGCGCTTTTTTTGTCCCGCCGACGACGTCACGCCGAGCCGCGATCGAGCCGGATGCGAGGGTCGAGCCAGAGCAACAGCAGGTCGCTGACCAGGGTGCCAACCATGCCAAGCACGCTCAGGACCATCAGCATCGATGCCGCGAGATAGACATCTTCGGCCACGAGCGCATCGAGGAGCGTCGGTCCGACCATCGGCAGGCTGAGGACCATCGCCACAATCGTCCCGCCGGAAACCAGGTGCGGAAACAGCCCACCGAGACTCGAAACAAACGGATTGAGCGCCAATCGGACCGGGTACTTCAACAGCAGCCGAAGGGGCCGCACGCCTTTCGCCCGTGCCGTCGTCACATACGGCTTCTTCAGTTCATCCAACAGGTTCGCCCGCATCACGCGGATCATGCCCGCGGCGGAGCCGATGCCCAACACCACCACCGGCAGCCACAGGTGCTTGAGGAAATCCACCACCTTCGGCCAGCTCCAGCCACGCATGGTCGCGAAATCAGGCGAGAACAGCCCTTCGATGTTTGCCCCCAGCCATCGTCGCGCGGCATACATCGTCACGAGCGCGAGGAGGAACGACGGCACCGACATCGCCAGAAAGGCGCCCAGGGTCAGCGCGTAATCACCGGCCGAATACTGACGCACGGCCGAGTAAACTCCCGCCGGCAATGCGACCATCCAGGTGAACAGCACGGTGGCGAGGGAGACCACCACCGTCAGGAGAATCCGGTCGCCAATGACGTCACTCACCGGCTTTTCCTGTTCCATCGACAACCCGAGATTCCCCTCCAGCAGTCCGGTGTCCTCCGGCCTGAACGTCGCGAACCACCGGAAACCCATCCAGCGCGCGTACCGGCTGAGGAGCGGCTCATCGAGGTGGAAGTTGCGGCGCAGGTCCGCCGCCAGTTCCGCGCTTTCCGTCGTGCCTTGCATTTCCAGGCGCATCACCCGGATGGTGGCAAAATCGCCGGGCGGCAGCTGGACGAGCACAAACACGATGAACGAGACCGCCAGCAGCGTCGGGATCATGAGCATGAGTCGGCGCCCGATCAGCGGGTGTCGAAAAGCCAGCAGCACCAATGCCAGGACAGTCGCTCCGGCGATCAGCCATCGCAGCAGCGAAGTCAGGGAGAGCACCCCGTCTTTGGCCCCCCCGGCCCGGGCCATGCCGGGTTCGGGGGTGATCGTCACCACGGCTTCCTTGGTGCGGGCGATCGTAAGCGGATCGTCGTTGGGGTGGTCCCAGAAATACGTCTCGATCCCGGCGTTGGCGGGAGACTGGAGATTGCCGCCGAAGAGGGCCGTCCGCGGAACATTCCGGAACCCGTTCTTCACAACGACGAGCTGTGGCGGCGGCGCGGCGATGCTGATCGTCCAGACCTGCTCGGCGTCAAGGTCCTCGACGAGGCGAAAATGGGCGATGCGCTCCGCCTCCGTCGGCAGTGCGAGCGTTTCGTCCAGCAGTTCCATCGCCCGACGGATGGGGCTGTTGGGTGGCGGCGCGATCGCGCTCGGCCGGCGCGCCGCCGGATCGCCGTGCAACCCGCCATACTGATACCACGCGCCGTACGCCGGCGCATAGAATGCCTCCATGTAGGTCGGAACGAAATTCCGTGGTTCAACCAGCGGGTAGAATTCGCTCTCTCCGGTCCAAACCGTGAAATCGTAGCTCAGCGTCAGTTTCTCCTGCTCGAAGAGGCGCCGCGCCCGCATCCGATAGATCGCCCTGACCCCGACGGCGGCCCAGTCGTCGATCACGAACTGGGCCGGTCCCTCGATCGTATAGTCGCTCAGATTGAGCGTGAATGCCATTCGCGAACCGTCCGGAAAGGTCCGGTAGCCCTCGTTGTCCCGGTGCGTCAGGCCGAGGTCGTCGAGCAACCGGTTCGCCCGCGCGGGATCGTATGCGACATACGCGTTGCGCAGGCGCGCGTTGGCGTACGGCGAATCCGGTGGCGGTGCCAGCTGGGCGGGCTCGACCTGATCATTGAACTCCGCGTGAATGATTTCCCGACGGTTGATGGCGAGCGAAAGCGCCTGCCGGAATCGCTTGCTGTTGAGGAGGTCGTGCTTCCACCGCGTATCCGGCCGCTCGGGATCGATCCGCCGGTTCAGATTGGGGAAAATCGTGAAGAGCGACTGCGTGCTGGGTTTCCAATGGTAGACGGAATAGCCGTTCCGGACCGCATTATCCATCAGGAGCGTGTAGTCCTCGTAACGAACATGGCGGTCCTGCATCGAGGCCTCGCCGTTGGCGGCGGCAACGGCGATGAGGTCGTTCGTGCGCACGTGCATGACGATCCGATCGAGATAGGGAAGTTGATTCCCGTGCGTGTCGACGGCCCAGTAATAGGGATTGCGGACGAAAATTTGCGGCGAATTGGCGCGGTACGTGTGCGGAATCCATGGCCAGAGCCGGGGCTGCTCCGGGTTCATGTAATTCTTCATGTGCTTGTACAGCGCGATCGGGCTGGACAGGTGCAGGCGCGCCATCGTCGCTCGAATCAGCGCCTGGTCCCCCAGCGCCGGATGGTATTTCCTCAGGTAGTGGGCCGGGACGATGTACTCCGTGAAGTCCTCGTAATTCATGCTGATCGACGCCAGCCGCTCGAGGAAAAGCGGGTTCGGCTCGTCAAACACGAACCGGATGTGAAAGTCATCCAGCTTCTCCACCCGGCCGAGCGTCGCCCCCGCCCGCAACAGATTGCGCGGCTGGACATCGAAATACCCGATTTCATCCCGATACCAGTACATGATGTCGTCGGCGGTCACCGGGAATCCGTCCGACCACCGCATCCCCCGGCGGAGGGCAAACGTGTACACCCGACGATCGGGCGAGATCGTCCATGACTTGGCGACGTGCGGCACGATCGGATAACCCTGGGGCGACCAGCGGACGAGATTCGACGCCGACAGCCGCCAATAAATCGTGTTGAGATCGGCCACCGAGTTGACGAACCGGTTCCAGGTCCCGCCGTAGTGACCGATGCCGTCGACCCCGCGCATCACCACCGGCTCCGGACCAACCCGCTCCGCCACGGGCGGGAGCCGGCCTTCCTTCACCAGTGCGGCGAGGATTGGGGCCTCACCTTTCGGCCACCAGGCGGCCCGTCGGCCAACGCTGTAATCCACCGAGCGCGTGATCACCGGCGGATGCTTCAGATCCAACCGTTCGGCGTCCCGTCGCGACTGTTCTACTGCCGCCAGCTCGGCCGCCGGCGGTAGCGGTGGCCGGACCGAGACATCGGGACGCAACACCGCACCCGCCACGTACAACAACGCCACGAACCCAAGTGCCGCCGCCGTCACGCCGGCGAGGATCAGCAGAATGCGCTTGGTAACCACGGGGCTCAGAGTTCCGGAGAAAATCGGCGGGCAACTTGAAGGCAACGCTGTTCCCTCCGTGATGCGCCGACGACCTCGGCCGCGCCGGCCGGGGATGGTCGCCCGGGCACCGCTTTCCACGGCGAAGGTCGATCTCCGGCGTGGAGAAAGCATTCCTCCTCTCCCCCGCGAAAGTCAGCGGCGCCCGGGCGGGGCTGCTGCTCAATCCGATCGCCGCGTTTCCTCTGGCGCGGGAATTTCACCGCCGGGGACTGTCGCTCGCCGAGGTATTTTCGTTCGCGAGCGGCCTGTATTTTCGCGGCAAGGTCACCTACGCCCGGACGTTCGCCGGCCCGAAGGGCATCGTCCGCGTCATCACGACGAACGCCGGCCTGCTTGATCCCGAAACGCTGATCACCCCCGACGTGCTGCGCGCATTCGGGACCGTCGACATCAATCATGAAGATCCGCGTTATCACGGGCCCTTGCGACGCGATGCGCAGGCTCTCGCCGGCCGGCTGGGATCCCGCGGACGAGCCGTGCTGCTCGGGAGCATAGCGACCGCCAAGTATCGCGACGTGCTGCTGGACTGCCTGGGCGAACGGCTCCTGTTTCCCCGGGATTTCGTCGGCCGCGGGGACATGAGCCGGGGTGCGCTCCTCCTTCGGTCGTCGCGCTCCGCGACCGAGCTTGCCTACGTGCCGGTGCTGGGCGCCGCCTATCAGGGCAAACGTGCGCCTCGGATCCG
Organism: Opitutaceae bacterium; assembly: GCA_035545515.1. Taxonomy (GTDB): domain Bacteria; phylum Verrucomicrobiota; class Verrucomicrobiia; order Opitutales; family Opitutaceae; genus ER46. The sequence goes on along the minus strand of DASZYH010000232.1, from coordinate 8,549 downwards.
GGACATGCGCCCGTAATTACGGCCGGCCTCCCGGCGCTCACCGTCCAGCGGCGACGGGAATCAGTTCGATGCCGTCGGCGCGCCCAAGATTGCGGCTGTACTGCTTGTGCCCGGCATCGTTCCAATGCTCGTGGACCCCGGGGCTTTGCAGCGCCCGGCCGTCCTTCTCCGGATCGTAGCTCCGACGGGCCCCGGGAATGCCCGCCGTCGCCGCCTCGTGGAGGTAATTGTCCACCGTGCCCGTGACGATGCTTCGCAGGGTCGGTTCGCTTCGCAGGAAATCGAGTGCAACCGAATCGATCGCGATTCCGTCCTGGGACGCAAACACACTGGCGGTCCAGCCCCCGTCGAACGGCGGGCTCTGCCATTTGCACGAGGTATCGAGACGGTATTCGTTGTGCCGCGTCGCGTACAACGCATCGATCACGTACAGCACCGTCTTCGGCCCGATTTCCTCATGCCCGTTCAGATCGACCAGGCCGTTGTAATCGCCCATCGCCTGGGCGGTGCCACGCCGGCCGGTCTTGACCATGATGGAGGCGTGCAGCCGATTCGCCGCCGATGATCCGTCCGCATTCAGCACGGTTCCCAGGTGATTCTTCGCGCACACCGTCATGCCTGCCATCGTATGTCCCTTCAAGCCGGCGACATTGATGAGGTAATCGGCCTGCGTGACACAGGTTGGGAAGAAGAGCGGGCGGCCTGCGGTTTCGAGATAGAGCGGGTGGCTCTCGTCCACCCGCGCGGATTCCCGACCGTCGCCGCCGACAGAATCCACCAAGTGCACCTGTGGAAACGAGGCGCTTACGGCGCGGTAGATCGTCGACGGAATCTCGCGGCTGGCGTCGTAACACGTGATATCTCCGGGCGACACGCCGACCACCGAAACCAGTTCCGCCACGAGTGCGTGCACAAGCTGCGGAGCAATGTACGACGCATTCCCATTGTCACCGTGCGACCGCGATTGGTTGAGGTTCAACTTGATCGCGATCCTCTCGCCTCGCCGGTATGGGGTGTCTCCGCGCCCGCGCCGCAGGTTCAGACTGCGGAACAACCGGTCCCAGGCTGTCGCCGGATCCCGGGCATCCCCGATGGAGCAGACGGTCGCCGCGAGCATCTTCGCCACCACGGCAGGGTCCGTGTTGGCGTCCGCCCACCATCCTGGCGCAGGCGTCGTTCCATCCCATCGCGTCGCACGGGGTTCGTGCGCCCACGCCACCCGCCCGGGTTTGACACCAACCGCCCGGCCCATCGGTGAATTCGGGGAATCAACAGGCACGAAGCCTTCGGCCGCGTGAGTGGTTCGCACCGTCAGGGCCAGAACAATTGCGAGGCATCCAAGACGAAGAGGGGGCGTTTTCATGCTCGGCAGAGTGCCGACCATCATAGAGCGGTCAGGATCACCGGTGAACCGGTTTCCCGGCCCGGGCGCGGATTGAATGCCACCGAGCGCCGACGATTAGCCTTCCTCATCCGCCGAGAAGTTCGGCGGCAGATTCATCCGCAAGGAAGCTCCCGCTTTGACCTGACCTCCTTACCAGGAACGGAACTCCCGACCGGAGGCACCGAACCGACACCCGATCATCCTCCGGCGAGCAATCGTCGGAGCGTCTCGTCCACGAGCTTCGGATTCGCTTTCCCCTTGGCCGCTTTCATGACCGGTCCCTTGAAGGCGTTGATGGCGCTGTCCTTCCCCGCCTTGAATTCAGCCAGGGCCTTGGGGTTTCCGGCGATCGCGTCACGACACCAGTGTTCCAACTCCCCCGCATCCGCCGGCGCCGCCTTCAGGCCACGGCGTTCCGCCACGACCTCGGGCATTTCACCGGTTGCCGCCATCTCGACGAAGATTTCCCTGGCCACGTTCGCCAGCACCGTCCCGGCATCGATCATCTTGACCAGCGCGGCGACATGCGCCGGTCGGACCTTCGATTCACCGAGGGTCTGCCGCCCATTGCCCAGCTCGCGCAGGAGGTCGTTCACAATCCAGTTTCCCACCGCCTGGGACTTCCCCGCTCCCGCCAGTGCCGCAGTTTCCTCGAAAAAGTCGGACAGCGAACGATCCCAGACCAGGACGGACGTCAGCGTGTAGGGCAGCTGGTACTGGGCCAGGAACCGGCGCTGCTTGTCGAATGGCAGCTCGGGGCACTCCGTCCGGATCCGGGTTTTCCAGGCCTCGTCCACCTTCACCGGCATCAGATCCGGATCGGGAAAGTAGCGGTAGTCGTGCGCTTCTTCCTTGGTCCGGAGCGATTGCGAAGTGCCGGTCATCCCGTCGTAGTCCCGCGTCTCCTGGACGATTGTCCCGCCGCGCTCGACCACGCCGATCTGCCGCCGGATCTCGTGGGCAATTCCATCCCGGACGAACGAGATCGAATTCAGATTCTTCAGTTCAACCTTGGTCCCAAGCTTGGTCGCGCCGACGGGACGGATCGAAATGTTCGCGTCGCATCGCAACTGCCCCTTCTCCATGTCGCAGTCGGAGATGCCACCATAGATCATCGTGGCGCGCAGCGACTGCAGGTACGCGTACGCCTCCTCGGCCGAGTGGATCGCCGGTTCCGATACGATCTCCATCAGCGGTGTGCCGGCGCGATTGTAGTCGACGAGCGAATCCGCGGCGAAGTGGTTCAGCTTGCCCACGTCCTCCTCGAGGTGAATCCGGGTGAGCGGGACGTTCTTGTGCTCGCCCATGACGTTCCGCGCGGCGCCGGGCAACTCGATCTCCACGGTTCCGCCGAGGCAGATCGGCTGGTCGTATTGCGAAATTTGGTAATTTTTCGGCGAGTCCGGGTAGAAATAGTTTTTTCGGTCCCACTTGCACACCGGGGCGATTTCGCAGCCCAGCAGCAGACCGGCCTTGATGATGGCATCCAGCGCCGCCTTGTTCATCACCGGAAGCACACCGGGGAGCGCGAGCACGACCGGGTCGGTCAGGGTGTTCGCTTCATGGCCGTACCCGGCCGCCACGCGGGTGAACATCTTCGATCGCGTCTTGATCTGAACGTGAACCTCGAGACCGATGACCGCTTCGTATGTCATTTTGAACCAGGCGTAAGTGGGTGATGGATTCGTGGTCTGGACCGGTGCGCGCTAAAGCGCCGGGTTCCGGCGCGACCATTCGTGAGCACGCTCGTACGCGTGCGCGATGGCGAGCAGGTTGGCTTCCTGGAACGGCTGCCCGATCAACTGGACGCCGATGGGCAGCCCGGTCTTCGTGAAGCCGCAGGGCACGCTGATGCCGGGCAGACCGGCCAGGTTCACGCCGATCGTGTAAATGTCGCAGAGATACATCGCGAGCGGATCGCTCTTTTCGCCGATCTTGAATGCCGGGACCGGCGACGTCGGCGTGATCAACGCATCCACCTCCCGGTAGGCGTTGAGGAAATCCTGGCGGATCAGCGTCCTCACCTTCTGTGCCCGCAGGTAGTATGCGTCGTAGTAGCCGCTCGACAGGACATAGGTGCCGAGAATGATCCGCCGCTTGACCTCGGCTCCGAAGCCTTCCGCCCGCGACTGAAAATACAGGTCGACGGCATCCGTCGCCTTCGTCGCGCGGTGACCGTACCGGATTCCATCGTAGCGCGCCAGGTTCGAGGACGCTTCGGCGGTGCAGATGATGTAGTACGTATCGAGGCAGTACTGCGTGTGGGGCAGCGACACCTCGCGAATCTCGCAACCTTGGCCGCGATAAAACGCGACCGTCCGCGCGACAGCCTCGGCAATCTCGGGATCGAGTCCCTCGCCAAAATACTCCTTCGGAATCCCGAGCTTCCACGGTCCCCGGCGGTTCGTGAGTTCGGCGCGATAATCCGGCACCTCCGTCTTCACCGACGTCGAGTCGCGGTCATCGTGACCGGCAATCGCGCCCAGCACGATGGCCGCGTCCTCCACCGTCCGCGCAAACGGACCGATTTGATCAAGCGAGGAGGCGAACGCGATCAGCCCGTACCGGGAAACCAGTCCGTACGTCGGCTTGAGGCCCACGACGCCGCACAATGCGGCCGGCTGTCGGATTGACCCGCCCGTGTCGGATCCAAGCGTGGCAATCGCCTCGCCGGCGGCCAGCGCCGCCGCACTACCGCCGGAGGACCCGCCAGGCACGCGCGTGACATCCCAGGGATTTCCGGTCGGGCCAAACGCCGAATTCTCCGTCGAGGAACCCATCGCGAACTCGTCGCAGTTCAGCCGCCCCCAGAGGACGACGCCGGCATTCTTCAGTTTGGTCGTCACCGTCCCGTCGTAGGGTGACACGAAGTTGGCCAGCATCTTGCTCGAAGCGGTCAACGGCTGACCGTCGACCGCGATCACGTCCTTCAGCGCAATCGGGATTCCGTCGAGCGGTCCTCGCGTTTCGCCGGCCGCGCGCCGGGCATCGGAGGCCGCCGCCTGCGCGAGCGCATCCTGCTCGTCGAACGAGTTGAACGCATGGACGCGCGGCTCCACCGCTTTCGTCCGGGCAATGACCGCCTGCGCCAGCTCGACGGCGCTGATTCGCCTGGCCGCGAGGGCCGCCGAAAGCTCGGCGATGGACTGAAAATGAAGCGCGGCCATCGTCATTCGACCACTTTCGGGACCACGACCATGTTGTCCCGGCGCGCCGGTGCATTCTGGAGCGCCTTGTCCACCGGCAACCCGGGTCGCGCGACGTCGTCCTGCCACACATTAAAGATGGCGAACGCATGGGCGGTCGGCTCGACCCCGCTGACGTCCACTTTGCCGAGTTGCTCGATGTGGTGCAGGACGTCGCCGAGCTGCTGCGCGAACTTCGTCTTTTCCTCCGGCGTCAAGGCCAGCCGGGCGAGCTTCGCGACGTGATCGATGTTGAGTTGCGGGACCGAGGACATGAGTCGAGTGGGTTATTGATTCCGCACCGGGTGCGACGTGTCGGAGCATTCCACGAGCCCGCTGCGCGGCACGCCTTCCCGTCGGATCATTTTCTGATCTGCCATGCGGTGGCCTTCACCAGTTCATCCTGGAGCTGCTGAAATGCGGCGTTCACCTCATCGTCGGTCAGCGTCCGTTCGCTGGACCGATAAACGAGACTGAATGCGAGGCTCTTCTTCCCCTCCGGAAGTCCCTGCCCCTGGTACACGTCGAACACATTCACGCTTTCGACCGAGAACGCGGTCCCTGCCGCCGCCCGGGCGGTTTTCAGCACGGCTTTCTGCACTTCGCCGGCGGGCGTCACGGTATCGATGACCAGGGCGAGATCGCGCAACGCCGCGGGAAACAGGCTGAAATCGGCATAGCGGCGGCGCGTGGCGTCGAGGGAGACCTTCTCCGGGAGAATCACGAAAAGGCCGGCAAACACCTTGCCCGCGATCCCGAGGGATTTCACGCCGGCCAGATCCAACAACCCAAACCGCGCGACCCAGCCGCCGGCGGCGAGATCCCCGGCCAGCGCCGCCTGCCCCGCCTGCCAACCCGCCGTCTCGGCCGTGGCTTCGGCCAGCGGCTGGCGGGCCAGTTCGACCCCCGCCGCGGCCGCGAGCGCGACAACGTGATGTTTGGCCGTGTAGAAATCGAAGGGCTCACGCCCGCGCCAGACGCGCTCGCCACTGGTCTCGGCGACGATGAATCCGACAGCGGCGCACTCCACGATCTGGCCATTGCGTTCGAGGAACACCCGCCCGGTTTCGCACAGCCTCGACGCGGGCACACCGCGCGATTGGTTCAACTTCAACGACTCGAGGAGGCCGCCGATGAGGGTCGGTCGGAGGTGCGACTGGTCCTCGATGAACGGATTCAGCAGCGCCACCTGCGGCACGGTCGACGGCGCTGCCCATTGGGCAACCTCCTTCGCCGGCCGAAGCGTGTAATTGACGCACTCGTGAAAATCGTGGCCGACCAGGTAATCGGTCACCCGGCGGTTGAACCGCACGATCACGTCGTCGTCCGCCACGAGTCCGGGCGAGGTCACGACCGTCGCGGGGATTTTCTCCGTGCCGTAGAGTCGAAGGACTTCCTCGACCAGGTCGATCGGGCGGTCGAGATCGTCCCGCCAGCTCGGAATCCGGACCGTCCACGCCGGTCCCCGGGCCGGATGTTCCGTCGGCTCCTCGCGCGTGATCTCGAGCTCCAGCGATTCCAGTGCGGCCCGCATCGCCGCCGGCGTGATGTCAAATCCGAGGCGCTCGGTGATGTAGTCGTGCGTGACGACGATCTCCCGCTGCCACGGCACGTCGCCGCCGACCCGATAAGCCGGGGCCGCCACGCGCCCGCCCGCCGTCGCGATGATCAGGTCGATCGCGCGGTAGGCCGATTCGAGAGCCGAATGAGGATCGACCCCGCGCTCGTAACGGTAGGAGGAGTCGGACGACAGGCTGAGCTTGCGGGAAGTCCAGCGGACCGACTGCCGTTTGAAATAGGCGCACTCGAGCACCAGGTCGGTCGTATCGTCACTGACACCGGAATTCTCGCCGCCCATGATGCCGGCGATGACCACCGGATTCCGGGTATCGGCGATCACCAGCATGCGACTGGAAAGAATCCGTTCCTTGCCATCAAGCGTGGTGATCTTCTCGCCCTCCTTGGCCCGTCGCACCACGATCTCGTTCCCGCCCAGCTTGCGCGCGTCAAACGCGTGCAGGGGTTGCCCGGTCTCGAGCATCACGTAGTTGCCGACATCGACCACGTTGTTGATTGGACGCAGGCCGACCGCCTTCAGCCGGTCCTGCATCCAGGCGGGACTCGGGCCGATCTTGATCCCCGTGATCACGTGCGCGGTGTACAACGGGCAGTCTTCCGGTGACTCGACGCGCACCCCCTGGAGGAGATCCGGCCGATGCGGCACATCCGGGGCAAAGCTTCCGGTGAACTGCTCCTCCGGATAGCGAAGCGGCAGCTTGAACCAGGCCGCGAGCTCGCGCGCGATGCCCAGATGGCACAGGCAATCCGGGCGGTTGGGCGTCACCTCGATGTCGAAGACCGTGTCGCCGGGCGGAAGGATATCGTTGATGGCCGCGCCCAGCGGCGGTTGGCCGTCCAGAATGAGCAGGCCCGCATGGTCGGTGCCGAGACCCAGTTCGTCCGGCGCGCACATCATTCCGTCGGATGCCTGCCCGCGAATCTTCGACTGCTTGATCTGGAAATCGCCTGGCAGGACGGCGCCCGGCAGCGCCACCGGTACGCGCGCGCCGGCGTCGCAATTGGGCGCGCCGCAGACGATCGTTTTCACGCCGCCCGCCGGGCCGACGTCAACCGTGCAAACCGAAAGCTTGTCCGCATTCGGATGCTTGGCCCGGGTGAGAATTTCACCGACGACGACGTGGTTCAGTTTCGGCGCGCCGGTGGTCATCACCCCCTCGACTTCGAAACCGAGAAACGTGATCGCACGCATGATCTCGTCGACCGATGCGTCGAGTTGGACGTAGTCACGAAGCCAGTTCAGGGAGATTTTCATGAGACGAGACCGAGAAGTGAGCGAAAACGGAGGGATGTAGTTTGAAGTTGGGTGTTGGGAGATCGGGCCGAACCGGCCTGGGAGGGGGTGATCGTGTCCTGATGACCACCTCCGAACTTCCAACTACCCTGCGGGCAGCAGCCCGCGGTCACGCAAACTGTTTCAGGAAGCGCAGATCGTTCTGATAGAAATAGCGGATGTCATCGATCCCGTAGAGCAGCATCGCCAGCCGCTCGAGGCCCATGCCAAAGGCGTAGCCGGACCAGACGTCGGGGTCGTACCCGACCGCCTCGAACACGGTCGGATCGACCATGCCGCAGCCTCCGATCTCGATCCATTCCTTCTTCACCTTCGGCAGGTGGCGCGCGCTCAGGTCGACTTCGAAGCTCGGCTCCGTGTAGCCGAAGTAGTGGGGCCGGAAACGGGTTTTCGTCTCCTTGCCGAGCAGGGAGGCGAAAATGTAGTCGAGCAGCGCCTTGAGGTCGCGGACCGTGACGTTCTTGTCGACGTACAGGCACTCGAGCTGGTGGAAATTCGCGCTGTGCGTCGCATCCGTCGTGTCGCGGCGGTAAACCCGCCCGGGGGAAACGATCCGGATCGGCGGCTCTCCCTTCAGCATCGTCCGGATCTGCACCGACGAGGTATGCGTCCGCAGCAGGTGTTTTTCCTCCGGGTTCTTCTTCGAGACGTTTCCAAACCGGGCGTTTTCGGGAAAATAGAACGTATCCTGCACATCCCGCGCCGGGTGGTCGGCCGGGGTGTTCAACGCATCGAAGCAGTAGTACTCCGTCTCCACCTCCGGACCGTCGGCCACGACGAAGCCCACCTTGCGGAGGATCCGGCACATCTCCTCGCGCACGAGCGTCAACGGATGGTAGGTGCCGGGGCCGGCATCCGGCGAAGGAAGCGTCGGATCAACCGCCGGCCCGAGCTGGGCCTGCAGTTCAAGGGATTCGATCCGTTGCAGGGCCGCATCAAGCTGGGCCTGAAGCTGGGCCTTCGCCTCGTTGATCAGCTTGCCCATCGCGGGGCGCTGCTCCTTCGGCACGGTCCCCATCTGCTTCATCAACGCGGTGAGTTCGCCATGCGGGCCGACGTAGCGGGCCTTGGCCGCCTCGAATTCGGGGCGCGTCTTCAGTGCCGGCAG
>DASZYH010000231.1:0-6873 GCA_035545515.1 Opitutaceae bacterium | reverse complement strand
CGTTCGCGGTACTACTTTATTACTCTGGAACGGCGTACGCGATCACAACATTTCGAATTTTTAATGCGCGCGAGTTACTGATGGCGGGATTGGCCAAGGCGTCGCTTGTCATTGCGGTGGCCGGGGTCGCATTTGCCGCGGATCAGTTGTTTGTGAATATAATGGCGCAGCCGTTCACGCTCCTCGCTACTGCCGCTGTGGCCCTCGCTTTCGCCGCGGTTGCGAACGAATGGCTTGGTCGGGTTTTCCGATACTATCCACAGGCGATGGCTGCACGGCAGGCCGCACTGTCGATCGTGCAAAAAGAAACAAGAATTGACCGGATGGTGACGGGCTTTTCCGGCGTATTGAAGAGCTGGGGCCATACGGAACAGGCGTTGATCGCGATCGTACCGCGGGGCGACTTTCTTAAGCTCGGCGAGCTTGGCCAAGAGGCGAACGGCGCAATCGTTCAAGTACTCCGAGAACTTCAATGGGCGACGCCCGAACGCCTCGCCCGCGAACGATATACTCCAGCGAGAGGAGAACTTAAGACGTACCTGGCCCAACACACGCTCGGCGGGGTGGTGTTGACCGAGGGTCCTGCCGTCACGGCGATCTTTGGGATAGGCATGTCAGCCTCGCGACGTCCCTACACTTTTCCACAAATGGTGCAGTTGATGGAGCTCGCGTCGATCATGGAAAGCGCATTCGAGCGGGCGCATCTTTCGGTGAAGGTGCAGCATGCCGAGCAGCTCGCCACCGTCGGATTGCTGGGCGCCTCGCTGGCGCACGAGATCAGAAACCCGCTCGTATCCATCAAAACGTTCGTGCAACTGCTGCCGGCGCATTACCAGGAGCCGGCTTTCCGGGAGAAGTTCTTCAAGCTCCTGGGCGACGAGGTTGACCGGATCGACCATCTGACGGAGCAACTCCTCGACCTGGCGGCGCCGCGCACCTATGCCGCGACGACTGTCGAACTGCATCCGATCCTGCGCGCGAGCATGGACCTGGTCGCGACGAAGGCCGCGCACCGGAATGTACAACTGATCGCCGATTTCGAGGCCAAGCCCGACACCGTCTTTACCGACGCCGCGGCGGCGAAGCAGGTCATCCTCAACCTGTGTTTCAATGCGATCCAGGCGCTCGAAAATCAGGACGAGCGCCAGCGATGCGTCTGGATCAAGACCCGCCAGAACGGCGGCGGCATCGAAGTCGCGGTCAGCGACAGCGGGCCGGGAATTTCGCCCGAGATTCTGCCGCGGCTGTTCCAGCCGTTCCAGACGACGAAATCGTCCGGCTTTGGTCTGGGGCTTGCGATCTGCCGCGACATTCTCGCTAATCTGAACGCCAGCATCTCGATTGATCCGCCGCAACCGGGTCACGGTGCGACCTTCCGCGTCAATTTTCCATGCCAACCCTCGTTATCCTAGCGACTCCCGATTCCGCGCTGGCGGATGCGTGGGAGCGCCAGCTCCCTCCGGGACGGATCGCGGTGCGGTTGGCGGCGCAAAGCTTCCCCTCCGGCACGGCGCCGGGGTTTTCGGCGGTGGTGGTGCTGGACGCGGTTTCCGAGTCGAGTCTGCCCGCCTCGCTGGCGCGCTGTCCGACCATCTACGTCGGCGAGCCGCGCAGCCTCCCGTTTGAGCAGGCCAGGATGGCGGGTCGCGCGCGGGTCTACCTGGCGTACGACGAAAGCACCAGCCGGCTCCGGGAAATCCTTCCGCTGGTCGAGGAGGTGGCGGAGAAGCAGTCGCTCGTCGAGATGCTGGTCGACAAGTCGCGGCGCGCGGAAACGGCGCGGCCGGCGACGCGGCCCGCCGGGATGGATTCGAGTGAGCTCTGGGATTTTCTCGAGGGCGCGTTGGAAAATCTGGACTCCCGGGAGCGACTCCTCGCGGAGTTTCGCCGGGCCTCCCGCCATCTGCTCCGTGCCTCGCACGCGGTCTTTTTTCACCGCGAGCCGGATGGTTTTCGGGCCGACCGAGGAACCTCCTTCTTTCCCGCCGACGATCCGCTCGTGGCCTTTTTCGAGACGCATCCGGCCGTCATCGACGGAACCAACTGGGACACCCCGGCGGATCCGGTTTCGGAACTCGCCGTTCGCAACCGCCTCGCGATGTGGGGCGCCCGGCTGCTCGTTCCCGTGCACGACAACGGACGGCTGCTGGGCCTGATCGCACTTGGGGTGCGCGACGACGGGCAGCCGTACGATGAAATCGACCGCGCGCGCGCCGTTTTTTTTGCCCGGCTGCTGCGGAACCTGCTCTCGAAGTCGGTCCAGTTTGGCCGGCTCGCCAGCCTCTCGGAACAGGCCAGCCTCGGTGCGAAATACCTTCCCGGGACACTGGTCCTCGGCCCGGACGAGAGTCCGCCGCGCAACGTTCCGCTGGTGGTTCGCGACCTCATCGGCCAGGTCCGGCGCACCCGCGAGATCTGCCGGATCGGCCCCAGTGCGGGCCAGCCGTTCCGGGCCTGTGCCGGGCTGGTTGCCGAAACCGGCGGAGTCTGGGCGTTTTGGCAGGAGGCCAGCGCCGAGGTCCATGACGCCGAAGCGCGGGAGCGCGCGGGCCGTCGCGAAATGCTGCGGGACCTCGCGCTCACCCTCAGCCATGAACTCGGCAATGCGCTGGTTTCGCTCGCCGCCTACCGGCAGGCGGACGCCGAAAGTCCCGTCCCCGCTTCGCTGCTGGACACGGTCAAGGGCGACATCGCGCGCCTCCAGGCGTTGAACGATCACTTCTCGCTCATGCAGGCGCTCCACGAGGCGGAAGCGAGTCCGGTCGATGTCCGCGAGGTGGCGCAGTCGATCGGGCATGGTCTCGGCATTCGTGTCGAAGTCGGCCCCGACCCCGTGGTGCTGAATGCGAGCAAGAAGCTCCTCGATTTTGCCCTGCGCGCCTTGATCCGGACGGTCGCAGAGAACCGTCCTGATCAGGGAACCCGTGAACTGGCGTTGAAGGTGCGTTCCACGGGCGCCGGAGCGGATTTGACGGCGTTGCTTTCGCTCAAGGGCAAGAATCTCGAACTGGAGGGAATCCTGCCGGAACCCGTCGATGGGGCGGTGCCCAACCAGGGCCGGATCGGGGTGTTCCTCGCCAAGGAGATCCTCCGGCTGCACAACGGCGAAATTCATGCGGGCCCCGGCATGGAGGGCACCGAAATCCTCATTTCGGTCCGCAAATGGTGACGGATGTTCTCGGCGACGCGGTCATCGCCTGGGCCCAGCGAGACGCCAGTGTCGACGGTTTGATCTTGATCGGCTCACGGGTCCGGGCACCGGGACCGGGCGCTGCCGATCAGTACTCGGACTGGGATTTTCACATTATCACGTCGAATCCCGACCGGTTCCGGACGGCGGCGTGGACGCGCGACTCGGGGATTCCGGCCCCACTGGCCTATGTCGCCCGCGGCGGGCGACTCGGAAGCGCAACGAAAGTATCGGCCGTGTTCGCGGCTGGGCAGCTCGATCTCGTGGTGATTCCGACCCGGCAAGTGCGTCAGATGCGTTGGCTGTGGCGGCTGGGGCTAGCGACGCGTCTGCCCGCGGCGGCCAAAGGCCTCGCCGACCTGGCGGTCGTCATCCGGGCCGGTTATCGGGTTCTCAAAGGGGACCGGCTGTGCGGCGACGTGTACGCGCGGGTCGCGAAGGACATTCCGACTCCGCGGCTCAGTGACGAAGGGGTCCGAGAACTCGCGGAGGGATTTGTCTGTGACTACGTGTCGACCCGGCAGAAGATTGCCCGCGGCGAATTGATCGCAGCCCAGCGCTGGCTGCACCACCTGCTGGTCGAGACGAATTTTCGGCTGCTGCACGAACTCCGGTTGCGAAGGGGCGAAGCGTCGATGCCGGATGCGAGACGGGTCGAGCAGCTCGCGCCGCTAGAGCAGGCCGATCTGGTCCGCGTCGCGGCGGTGCCCGACGCGGAGTCGCTCACGGATGCCTGCGAACAGGCAGCAGACGCCCTGCGGGCTTTGGCGCGTGATTTGATCGGCGATTCCTGGCACTGGCCGCCGGTGTAGAGCGGTATGAAACAACGATGTAGCCGATCGCCGGCGCGATGCCTGAGGTGGCTGGCATTCCGCTCGCGGCCAGCCATGGCGCCGAAGAGATTGGGCGGGTGCGCTCGCGAAACAACCGACGCACGAGATCGCGCCCGGCATGGGCACTTTCCTCTTTTGTCAGGAGTACAGTCATGACCCCAGCGGACTGCACCCTGATGATGCAAGATGGGACAAGCCAGTACGTCTACGCCTATGATGGAAATGGCAACATCAGTGCGATCGTGAATCGCGCCAGCGGCGCCACCGCGTTGGAGTACGAGTACTCCCCCTTCGGTGACCGCCTCCGCGCGGATGTGAAGGATATCACGGTCGCCGACCAGCCGTTTGGGTTTGCGACGCAGTATTGCGACAAGGAGACTGGGTTCTACTGCTACCTGCGACGGTACTACGATCCAAGGACCGGTCGGTGGCTCGGTCGTGACCCGATCGGGGAAAATGGCGGGATGAATCTTTACGGATTTTGCGGCAACGATCCCCTCGATCGATGGGACGTGCACGGGGAGGATCCCAGCACCGATAAGGGTGGGTACGCTACCGGGCCGTCGTCGACCACCTACACGGCACCCAATGGGGATACTTATACCACGAATGCAGATGGGTCTGTTACGAGGCAGCTCAGCGACGGTAGCACCGCCACTTTCGTGAAGAATGACGATGGGACGATTACCACTACGCTGACGACAGCGACGAGTGTTTCTACTGGGGTGACGACCATCAATGACAATGGCTCACTTACGTTGGATTCATTGAGCAGCAGTCCCAATGTATCTACATTCAATTTCACCTATAACACAGCTGTTTCGACAACACTTGGCCAATCGATTACGACCAATCCCGTTACATTTGTCAGCAACTCAAGTTCGTTGCTGCAATCAGCGTCAGCAGCGCCAGTGAACGTCGGTAATGGAGTATTTCTGACGGATTTCAGCGCGACGGATTCCGGGACGACGTCCGGTGTTGGCTCCAGTACAACGTTACTCACCACTAACAGCTCGAACAATACGACGACAAGCGCCGTAACCACCAACGCAACTTCCGGCTCGCCATCTTCGGACCCCAATGGCACCTCTGTGACATCAACTGTCGGGGCCGCGACCAAAGTACTTGAGACGACAGACAAGGTGGTGGGTGTTCTTGGACTGACGCAGACCACAGTTGATCTAAGCGCTCAGGTTGCAAAATCGGCCAAGATCGGCGCTACCGTTGTTGAAGTGAGCGAGCCATTCATCAAAACCGCAGGTTACGTGCTCGGTCCGGCAACTGTGATTCTCGACTTTACCCTGGCCCATCTTCATAGTACGGATATGACCTATACTCACGCGGGTATGAACGCGGGCGCGACTGCCATGTCTATGGAGGTTGGGGCATACTGTCCCCCTGCGGGGGTCGCTATCGATTTGACTTATGGAATCCTAGATTTGACATATCCAGGTGGGGCTCCGGCTGCCGCTCAAGTGGCAGCACAAAACCCGGTTGAGAGTTTAGGTATTCCACTTCCGGGTGTTGTTCCTTAGAACATGAATCTGATAACCAAGATTCACTACGCGCCATTTGCCGTTGCCTACAAGATCAGCAAAGCGCGGAATGAGAGCAGTAAAGCTGGATGGGCGCTAAGCGTGGCATTGTTCCCTCAATCCTTGCTATGCCTTGTTATATATATAACAATTGTTGAAATGTATCGGCCGATGAATGCGAATGATATTATCGTAGTGATGTCTGGATTTGGATGTCTATATGTAATTGATGTGGTGACCTATATCGTAAAATCTCGAGGAAGAGCCTTTGTTCAGAAAATCGACGCCGAGCCAAAAGCAGTCAGAAATAGATTTTACCTCGTCAGTGGGATCGGCTACGTAGTTGCCCTGGGATCTGCCTTGGGGATCCTTGAGTTTTGTCGATAATACCGTGTCCGAACAGACGAGGGTTTCTGGCACTGGTGAGCTCTCAGCCGACGAACGCGTTGCCCTATTTCCGGTTCGCAAACCACATTCGGTGCCGGCTATTTGGATGTGTATTGTATGAAGATGGCCGATGCCGAGATCCAATGCCTTCGGCGGGCGGTTTCGGTGGGAGGCGAATTCCTCGAATACGGAGCCGGAGGGAGCACCACGTTGATCTGCCGCGAACCGAACGTCGCGCACGTTGTGTCGGTCGAATCGGACGCGAAGTTCGTGCATGACCATGTGCGGGTGGATGCAGAAAAGCAGGCGCTGCTGCGGTCGGGACGGCTCCGATTTCTCCTTCCTGACATCGGCCCGACCGGCGAGTGGGGCTACCCGCGTGATGCCCGCAAGGCGCATCTGTGGCCGAACTATGCGTTGTGCCCGTACATGCACGGTTATACGCCGACCATCGTCCTGGTTGACGGCCGATTTCGGGTTGCGTGCGCAATCGTCGCGGCACTGGAAGCGCCACAATCGGTGGTTCTGATCCACGATTACCCCAACCGGGCGCAGTACCACGTCATCGAGCGGTTTTTCGACATCGAGGAGGAGGTGGGAACGCTCGTCCGGTGCCGCCGGAAAGCGGTATTTGATGAGGCGGAGGCCCGCCAACTCTTGCGGATTTATCTTTATGCGCCAGGGGACACGCCAGGCTTCGACAGCACACCCGGCGCTGCGTTTAGAGTTTCGATCGCTCCCGCGTGAGTATCGGCGTCACAAACATGCGCCGGGTTTTGTGAGGTAGGGAGGACACCACATGCTCGGGAGACTATTCCGACGGCGTCGAAGTATTCTTTGCGCATGGATCCGTTCGACGGGGTCACGACTGTACTCTTGACAGAAGTATCCTCGACGGCGGACTGCTGGGTACCGAATGCGGGTGGAG
>DASZYH010000230.1:0-4652 GCA_035545515.1 Opitutaceae bacterium | reverse complement strand
ACGTTGCCCGTCGCGCGGTGAGGTCACCGTGCCGCCAATCGATCAACGTCGGCCATCAGAGGTGGAGCCCGATGTCCCCATCGGGCTTCTGAGTCAGTCTTCCCGCACCGTGAGCTCGGCAGGAGCGCTGGTCGCGGAAGCGGGCACACTGGCCGGGACCAGGGCGCCCTTCGCCGGATCAAAACCATCGAGCGCGGCGGACGTCGTCACCGTGTACTTGCCGCCGTCCTTGGCGTGGATGCCGGCCAGCGTCAGCTTCGCCGTCGTTGCGCCCGAAACCGTCGTGCCGTCGCCGAGGGAACCGTCGTTGAGCGCCTGGCCGTTGTGGTGCCACTGATATGTGACCGTCGCGTCGGACACCCCCTGGCGCGCGAGCACCTGGGTGGCAAAGGTGACGGTCGCGCCGGTCGCGACGGTCGCCGGATGCGGCGACTGCACGATCGCGAGCGCGTTGCACGACCTGATCGCGCCGACCTCCGTGTCGCGGCCAAACTCGACGCCGGTCGCATTGTAGAGTTCGAATCCCGGACCGCCGGCGATCCGCACACGGTCGAGCTTCACGTTTTCAATCAGGTAGCCGGGCAGGGGAAGTCCCCAGATGATGCTGTAGCCCTTGGTGTCGGCCGAAAACAGGCCCGAGACGGTGATGTTCTTCCACCCCGACAGGGTCGGCGAGGCGAGCGAGTACGGCGGCTTTTCGTTCCACGCCTGCGCCTTGGCTGGCGTCGTCTCGTTCTTGCCGCTCGTCGCGGCGGGATTTCCGACCTTGCTGTAGTAGCTGTAGAACACGATCGGGTATTTGACGTGCTCCATCGACAGGTTGGTGTAGGTCACGTTCTGCACGGGTCCGCCCTGGGTGGGATCCGCCTTCAGGCGCAGTCCCGAGGTCGTCCCGTCGAATGAGCAGTTCTTGACCACCATGCCGTCGAGTCCGCGGTTGCTTTGCCCGCCGACCGACATGCCGTGGCCTTCGTCGAAGGCGCAGTCGGCGATGGTGATGTCGCTGCAGAACGATCCGCCCGGCTTCATGACCACGTTGTCGTCACCGCAGGAAATCGCGCAGTTCTGGATCAGGTGGTGCGAGCCCGAAGGGTCGACGCCGTCGGTGTTGGGCGACTCGGGGGTGTGCACCGTGATGCCGAAGACCGTCAGGTGATCAGCGCCGATCGCCACATGAAACATGGGCGAATGGGTGAAGGTGAGGCCGGCCACCAGCACGCGTTCACATTTGGTGAACCGCACGAGGAACGGCCGGTGGGGCATCCGCCGATCGGCCCGAAACGCCGCCCACCAGGCGTCGCCTTCGCCGTTGATCGTGCCGCCGCCCGTGATCGCGACATCGTGCGCGTTCACGGCCGTGAGGAAATTCGGGTACGCGCGACCCTGCAACGGATACGCCCCGGGCCGCGGTGTGGCGGAATATGGCAGGAGCCGGATCGTCGCGCCCGCGTCGACTTCGAAAGCGAGATTGCTGCCGAGCCGCAGCGGTCCGCAGAGATACGGCTGCTCCGCCGCCGGTACGACGACCGTGCCTCCGCCCGCCTGGATCGCCGTGTCGATCGCACCCTGGAACGCGGCCGTGTTGTCCGTGGTGCCGTCGGCGACCGCGCCAAAACTCGTCACGTCGAACGTCGCGTCTGGAATCCGCGGCAGGTCGGGCGCGGGCGATGCCTGCGGCGCGACGGCGGTCAGCCGCGCGGCCGCGCTGGTCGCCGCGCCGGCCATGTTCCGGACCGTAACGGTATAAACACCGGCGTCGTTCCACGCCATGGACGGAATCCGCAGCGTCGGTGAACTCCCGCCCGCCACCGGCGTCCCGTCCTTGGCCCACTGGTAAAGCAAACGTCCCGCGGTGCCGGACGCGGCGACGGTGAGGGTGGCGGGCGCGCCCAGCAGCGCGAGCGTGTCGCGTGGTTGGAGTGAAATGGCCGGTCCGCCGGCGCCGACGGTCGGCTCGGGTGTCGGGGCGGGCGGATGCGCGTAGATCGGAGCCGCTTTCGGATTCCAGTCGTGCCCGAGCACGAATGTCGGATTGCGGTAGTTTGCGATCGTGGCGCTGTCAGTCGATTCCACGAGGCGCTTCGACGCCGGAAGCCGGAAGGTCATGTCAACCGGCCGCCCGGCGGGATCGTGACTGTTGAATTCCCAGAAGTGAACCTGCGCCGGATCGGTCGGATTGCCCTCGCGACCGCCGAGCAGCAGCCAGGCGACGGGGCCGACGGCCCGCGTCAGCGTGCAATCGAGGAGGACGACTTCGCTGTGCGGAAAGCGCCCCGTGCCGATTCGCGACAGATAGTTGCCCATCACCCCCTGCGATCCATCGAACGTGCAGTGGTCATACACATATCCGTGGTTCGTGCCGGGGTTGCGGATCTGGGTGTAGTAGGCGCCCGAGCGAAGGGAGCGGCAGGTGCAGTTTTCGAAATAGCACGGGCCGGTTCCCCACATGAAATCGATGTCGCCCTCGATGTAGCAGCCGCTGAGGTACGCCTGCCCGTTGATCTGGAGCGTGTCCTGGTAGCTGTACAGGTCGACGTCCTTGATGATCGCCCGCGCGGTGGTGCTGCCGTTGAGGATGATCGCTTCGGCCTGCGAACCGCCCTGCGGCGTGGTGTTGCGGATCGTCAGGTTGGTGAGGACGAGGTCGTTGACGTGGTGGGCGAGAAACACCCCGCGGTGATAGATGTGATGCGAACCGGTGCGCGCCGCGGCCGGATTCGGCAGGTTGGTGCCAAACGGGTTTCCGGTGATCCGGTTGAACCGGTCGTTCGTGGCGTAGGCGATCACCGTCTGGTGGCGGTCCTCGCCCTCGAAGGTCAGCGCGTGCTTGTTCGTGAAGAACACCTCTTCGATGTAGGTGCCCTTGCGGATGAAGATCGTCGTCGGGGTGGTATTGCCATCGGGCACGAAATCGATCGCGCCCTGCACGGTGCAGAAGTCACCGGAGCCGTCCGCGGCGACCGTGAGCCGCGTCGTGCCGCGTGCCGGCGGTGCCGCCTTGGTGGTGAAGGTCCAGCCGGCGGACTGGTCGAGCGCTGCGTAGGGCAGGGCAGGTTCGGCGGCCGCGGGGTTCACTGCGGCGGCCAGCTTCCGCCGCGCTTCGGGATCGATCGTGACGCCGGCATTCGGCCCGCCGTCCTGGAATACGCCGGCGTCGGCGGTCACGTAGTAGGTGTGACCATACTCGAGCGCGCCGTTGTGGGGATAAATGGTCGCCTCGTTGCCGGAGATGATGACCGGGTAGTAGCGATAGTTCGGCTCGCCGCCGATGGTCTCGTAGGCGGTGGGCGCACTGACGTCGACCGTGTCGGCGTCTCGTCCAGTGGCCGCGTCGACGATGTGGATGCGGCCGCTGGCGCCGAGACTCGGCGGGGAGAAAAACGTCAGCCGCAGCGGCGTGTCGGGGCAGACGTTGGTGGCGCCGGGCTTGGGAAACGCATGCGTCAGCGGCGGCGTGACCTTCACCGCGGCGGCGGCGTTGGACACACCGGCGATCACCGCTCGGGCGGTCGCGACAGCGTCGGGCTTGAGATCGCCGTTCAAGGCCGCGTCGTTCAGCGCGGCGAGCCCGCTGACGATGCAGGCGGCGTTCAGGCGCGCGCCGACCGGATTGGTGTGGGTGTTGTCCTGCGGAAAGTAGAGGGCCTTGAGCCGGGCGCGACCAACCGGGTCGTACACGGCGGCGATGATGCCGTTGGCATCGACGAACGGCACGCCTTCAGCCCGCGCGACCTCGGCCGCCCAGGGGCCGTGTTGCTCCTCCCCGCGCACGATCTTGCCGTTCCTCCAATTGCAGCGGGGGACGGACGACAGGACGATCACCGTGGCCCCGCGTGCCTTCCCTTCGCTGACCATCTGGCGCATGTAGTAGCCAAACGTGCGGATCTCGACCGGAGCGCCCGTCAACGGGTTCGTCGTCTTTACGACCTCGTCGCCGACGCCGGAGAGATCGTAGCGCGCGATGCTGAGCGAGCTCTTCGAGTCGTTATGCCCGAACTGGAGGAGCACGATGTCACCGGGCCGGAGCCGGTCGCGGACCGCCGCCCAGCGGCCTTCCTCGATGAAGGTTCGCGCGCTGCGACCACCCATGGCGTGGTTTTCCACGTGAATCCGCGCGGGATTGAAGAACTCGCCGACCACCTCGCCCCAGCCGAGGATGGGTGGGCGGTCACGCGCCGCGGTGGAATCGCCGCAGACGAACAGGATCGGGAGCGCATCGCGGGGCGCGGTCGATGCACCGGCGGCGTGACATGCCGGGGAGAGGAGTGCCAGCACCGGGAGCAGCAGGGGGAGGCACCGACGCAACAGGAGGTGGGGATAAGACATGGTTGCGAAAGACGAGGGAGGTTAGACAAGGATACGTGTCCGCGCCGTAGTTTTTCGGGGGCCGCGAGCACGTCGAGCGCGAAGTTCTGAAACGCCGGGAACGTGACACACCGCGCGGTGACCTCCCCGCGCGCCCCGTAGGCCGCGAGCTCGCTCGCGCCCGGATTGGAAACGATGACGTTGTAGGCCGCGAGCTCGCTCGCGCCCGGATTGGAAACGATGACGTTGTAGGCCGCGAGCTCGCTCGCGCCCGATCGGAAACCGCGCCCGCAAGCGGGCAGCCTACGCCTGGACCGACGCCCCCGTAGGCCGCGAGCTTGCTCGCG
>DASZYH010000229.1:0-13648 GCA_035545515.1 Opitutaceae bacterium | reverse complement strand
ATGCCCGCCGTTGGGGGTCCAGAAGCCGCCCTTCGGCGCGGTGATCACGATGATCGGATCGAGAAACATCCCCGTGCGATCGATGACATCGGCGAGCCGCTTGTGATGGGCGTCCGAGACATCGCGCTGAAACGGCGTCGGTTCGACCCGGTCGAGCGGGAGAACGGCGAGCAGCAACGGCTTGCCGCCGAGCGGATCACGGTACTGCCCGGCCAGGACTCCCCCCGCCTGCTCGATCGCCTGGCGCGCGCCAAGCGCCTCGCCGGCCAGTTCGCCGAGGGCGGTTTCCGTGGCGGCCGAGCCGCGGGTGTTGGCCTTCGCTTTGCGGGGGCGCTTCTTCGGAGGCATCCGCCTCAGGGTGGGTTTGGGCATGGTCCCGCAGCTTGGGGACCGCGCACGGAAAGTCGAAGCGATTGGACGAAACGGGCCGCTGCGTGCGCCCAAAAATGATGCAGGGCGGAAACACCGATTCCGCCCTGCGCGAAAGCGACCGTCGCAATCCCCTCGACGGTCGGAGCACCCGATCAGGCCGTCGCCGCCGGATGATGCGTGCTCGCCCCGGCGCCACCACTCACGATCCCGAGGATCGCGACGATGATGCCAACGATCACGCTGTTCCAGGTTTGCCCCGCGGTTTCGAAGTGCAGCGCAAACGGCGCGATGATCAGCCAGATGCCGGCGAGCACATTCAGCCAGCTCGCCGCCCCCGAACGGCTCCGGTTCGCGAGGCGGATCCAGGAAAGGACAAAGACAATAATACCGAAGATAATGTCGTTTGACCGCGAGGAACTCGCCGCCGAGCTGACCGCCCAGGTCGAGATAAACAGCCAGATGCCGGCAATCAGATTGATGCCACTGGCCCAGCTGATGGTTTGTTGTTTTTCGGATTCGTTCATGTTCGTGTCTCCTTTTCGTTGTGTTCCGTCATGGAATGGCGCGTGGCGCTGGCCTGGCCTCGCTGGAACGAGCACCCGCCCGCCGATCGACAGCACGCGCGAGTCGTCGGCTCGCGGCGGTTCAGATTCGGGCGCAAACGCGACATCTACGAACTTTCGCACCAATGATCCCGTAAATGAATCGGAAGTGAGCCGCGGCGACACGTGCTGTCATTGCGTACCACCCCGTACCGGAATTCAACCCGGGACCGTCCGCCATCGACGGTAGCGACGCCGCCCGGTGAAACGCAGGCACCGCCAGGCAGTTTGCCCGACCCGAAGGTCGGAATCATCCGGATGCTTATCAGCGTGCTCCCGCGCCCATCGGCGTATCCGATAGCGGCGTCCGCCCCATCTCGGAACGGCGACCGAATCCGGCTTACACCACGCGCTCGATCGTCCAAACCAGCGCCACCACCGCGATCGCCGCCGACGCCGGTACCACCACCCACTGCCGATACCGTGGCGAGGCGCGAAACCAGCCGACCGCGGCAAATGCCAGCGCGACGACGGCGAGCTGCCCCAGCTCCACCCCGAAATTGAATCCGATCAGCGCCCGCAGGAATTCGTGCCGCGGCAAACCGAGGTCCCGCAACGCCCCCGCAAATCCCATCCCGTGAACCAGGCCGAACCCAAACACCACGGCGAGCCGCCACCAGCGCAGGTCGGTCCCCCGGAGGTTGTCGACTGCCACGAGCACGATCGACAGGGCGATCAACGGCTCGATCACCGCGGGAGAAACGCGAATCACGCCGTAAAGCGACAATCCGAGCGTGACGCTGTGCGCCACGGTGAAGCTGGTGATCTGCGTCAGCAGCGTCGACAGCCGGCTGCTCAGAAGGAACAGCCCCAGGACGAATAGGATGTGATCCAACCCGCGCGGCAGGATGTGGGTGAAGCCCAGTTCGACGAACTGAAACATGCTTCTCAGCCAGTCGGCCGTCGCATTGCGCGCGACCGCCGGGCGTCCGCTGCCGGCCGCGCTTCCGCCGGCGCCCGCCTGCACCCGCACCTTCAGCGGCGATGTCGGCGCCCCCGCCGCCGCGACTTCCGTCCACGTATCCTCGTCCGGTCGGTCGATCGACACGACGAGGCTGCTCATCACCTCGGGAAACCGGAACCGGATTGTGTGCACGCCCGGCGGCACGTGCTGCGTGACATCACACGTGGCGAGTACGGGCAGGCGCGCCCCCCCCGAGTTCGCCGTTTTCCGCACGCCGTCCACGGTCGGGAACTTCAACGCCTCCACGGGAAGATCCGTGCCGTCGACGGTTGCATGGTAGTGGAGCCGGAAATGCCGCTCGGCCTCGACCAGCCGCGCCTGGAGCACGGCGGTCGGCCCGTCGAGCAGCGCAGTCATGTCCGTGTCCGCCACCCGCTCGGGCAGATCGTTGAGGGCGAACGCGAGCACATCAAACGTCACGACGACATCCATCCGGCCATCGCGATCGATGGTGACGGTGGCGCCGCTGAGCCCGGCCGGATGCGCGTCAACCGGTGTCGCCGACCAGGCCAGCAACGCAACCAGCACAAGCCCCAGCCACGGGATCTTGCGGAGACAGATTTCGAAACGACCAAGAGGCTGGCTCGTCGGGGCCGGCATGCGGGACCGGGCGACTCAATCGCGTGGTCGTTTCAGCGCAAGCAAAGCCATCGCTTCCGGCGACAGCACGTGATCCCAGATGGCAAAGGCCCGGATGTCGCCCTGGAACCGGCGCTCGTGATCCCACGGGTCGATCGGCGCCAGCCTGACCACCGACGCATCCTTCGCGAGCGCCGTCTCGATCGAGCTGGCGGGGTGGCCGTCGACGAACAATCGAAGCATCGTGCCGTCGTAGGTGGCAGTCAGCATCTGCCAGCCGTCAGCCCGCAGCGGCGTCGTGCTTTCCAGCTCGTTCGGACCGCGGACCCAGACGTGGATTCCGTTCGCAAACTTGCCGAAATACCGGGCCGTGCCGTTTCGCTTGTCATCGAGGCGCCCGAACCCCGCGATCAACGTGCGGTTGTCTGGCGCCGCGGTGGTGCGGACGTACACGTTCATCGTCCAGGATTGTCCCTTGGCCACGGGAAGGCCGGGGGCATCCACCGCGACGCTCTGCCCCGGGGTCACGCTGGCGTAGTGATAAACGGGCTGCTCGATCGCGACCGGCACTGTCTGCGAGCTGAGTTCATTGCCGGCCGTCGACCCGTCCCGAATATGCTGCACGCGGAGGCTCGTGGCCGCGGCGAGCGGTTCAGAAAGCGTCAAGACGACCGCGTCAGCCTGGGAATCATACTGCGCGTCCTCAATCTGCGCCGCCCCGTCGAGGACGTAGTTCGCCCGCGCCCGGGCGCTTGCGGCGGTGATCCGCTCCGAAAACACCAGCCGGATCTGGTTGGTCTCGCCGATCGTCACGGCGGACAACACCCGCGGTGGGGTCCGGTCGTGCACGGTGTACGTTTCGCGGACGACCGGGCCAGCCCTGCCCTGCGCATCGAATTCACAGGCGGTCACCACCGCATCGTGATCCACCGTGACCGGTCCCGTGCAGGTCGGCGATGCCAGCGTCGGGGTGGATCCATCGAGCGTGTAATGGAGGCCGCCCTCGCGCCAGTACAGCGGCGGCTGGATGACGACCCGCGTCGAGTCGTCGAATGTCCCGCCCTGCGGACTCAGCCGCGGCGCGTCCGGCTGGTGATCCTCGAGGCGGTCGAACAGCGGCGTCGCCGCGCGCACCCGTTCATGCGTGTCCCGCGCGACGGAGACCGCAAAGACGCGGATCCGGCCGTCGTCCGGCAGCGTCAGCGTCTTCGCTCCGCCCGGCACGGCGATCGTGTACTCGAAGAGGTAGCTATACTGGTAGTGTTCGTCGCCATCGGGGCCGTGCCGGTGCGAGGCATACCACGCGACCTCGCCCGGCTTGACGTATCCCGGCGCGAGCCCCGCGAGCGAATTGAACCACGAATAGGACAATTCGGGGACCTCGCCCGCCCACAGGCGGTTGTCCCACTGCCCGATGTAACCCGTCCAGTTCTGGATGGTCAGATCGACCGGCCGCCCATCGACCAGGAACCGGCCCTTGGTGTCGCCGTCCGCCGCGGCCAGCAGGCAGATCCGATCGAAATGTCCCGCCGGCAGCGCGATGGCTTGGCCGCGGGCCGCCACCGCATTCGGCTGCCCGTCGGCGGTCGGTCCCATGACGAATTCCACGCCCTCGCTCACGATGTGCGCAGGAAGTTGTTCCGCGGGATAACACTGGTGCTGGCGGTCGAAACTGCCATCCGTGCGGTTGGCGTTCGTGCTCACCACGTCCTCGTTGTACGCGAGTCGCACCGGCGCCGAGTTTGGCGCCGCCACGGGTGCGGCCGGCGCGCGGAGCGTCAGCGCAAACGCGCGCAGCCCGTACGCCGGCAGGTCAAACCTCAGCGCACCGCGGTCGACGTGCGCGGCGCCGAGCGACCGTTCCTGCCCGTCGACTTCGCGCGCCGCCGCGATGCCGCCCGCGGCGCTCAGCGTCACGTCCTTCGCCGGATGGCCGGTCAACTCCTGGAACCGGACGATGACCTCATTGCTGTCCTCGGCCTTCTTGACCGCCTCCAGTGAAACCTGGGGCGAGGAAACCGTGAAAACGGAGAGCGAGCGACCGAGCGCGCCCGGGTGCGCCGCCACCTGAAATGCCAGCAGCGGCTCATTCAGCCGCGCGGCCGCCCAGGGCACGTTGCCCTGCCGCCAATCGCCCGCATGCGAGGTTACCGCGTACAGGATGTCGTGGCGGCCGAAGTCCTGCGTGGCCTGGTCCTGATAACGATTCCGGACGCCCGGCGTATAGAGGAGCGTCAGCCGCAGTGTCTGGTCGTCCGGTTTGTCCGAGCCGTACTTGCAGTCGTTGAGCACCGCGACCCCGAACGAATTGTCCGTCGCGTCCTGGTCGAACCACTCGTGCTGCGGGACCTCGTATTTCTTGGGGTTGTTGATCCCGCGCTCGACGGTCCCGACCTGCGTGTCGTACGTGGTCAGTGGATTGGAGAGGGTGAGCGGGAACACCGCCTTGAGCACTGATTCACGAGTCTGCCAGTCGATCCGGTTGGCGAATTCGACGCGGTCTCCGGCCGCTCCGGCCGCCAGCCGGACCGTCTGCACGAAGCGCGATCCTTGCGCCTCCCGCTCGATTTCCACCGCCACCCGCACGGGCCCATCCTCGACGACACGAATGTGCGCCGGTCCCTCAACCCAGGCCCGCGGCGCCTTTTCCTGGTCGGCCCAGTCCATGTTCCACGCCGGATACATCTTCGGTTTCTCGTACATGAACGCGAACCGCGACGGGCCCGCGAGCAGCTCGCGACCGGCCTGCTTGTCGAAGATCGACGTCACGTTGCCATCCGGCGCGATGGAAACGCGGTAGCGGCCGTTCTCCAGTCCGCTGGTCGAAGCGCGCAGCGACGGATTCCGCGACTCGGCGGCACCCGGATCTCCGGGCCGGACCTCGAACACGCTGAAACTGACCGGGCCAACAGACGCCACGAAGGCGACGCGAAGATGCGTGCCGGAATGCGACAAGACCTGGACGGCGTGCGCGTGTCCGTTCGGACCGATCACCGTCGCGGATGCGGGCGCGCCGCCCGGGAACTCGACGTTCGCCTCGACGACGTCGCTGCGGGCGATCGAGAGCGGATTGTAGACGACGAGCGCGACTCCCTTGGTCGTGGTGTCCATTCCCGCCGCCACGCCGCCGGTGGCCTCGGTCAGGGCGGCCGAGAATTGGTTCGCCGCGAGCAACTCGTCGTTCCAGCAGTACTCGTACGCCTTGGGCAGGCTCGTGCCGGGCAGCATGTCGTGCATCTGGGAGCCCAGGACGAGGTCCCACGCGCTGTACAGTTTGCCCGAGGGGTACGGAGCCGCGCCCAGCCACGCTGCCGCGACGGACGCGCGCTCCGCCGCATCGGCCAGCAGCTCGTTTTTCCGGTTCCAGCGTTTCATGTACGCCTCGGAGCTGATTGAGCCGGCCGAATGCTGCGTCAGCAGCAACTCGCCCTGGTAACGGGGCAGCTTCGCGATCTGTTCCGGCTGGAGGTCCTTGAACATCTGGTCGGAACGGGCCGAGATCACGCGGATCGGTCCGTGTCCGGCGATGCTCCGCTCGATCCAGCGGACGGATTCATCCTTTGGTGCGCCACCGCGGTCGCCGGTGCCATAGTAATGGTAATCCACATACGCGCCCGATTTCTCGCCGGTCGCCTCGATCCGCTTGAGCCAGGGCTCGCTCCGGCTGAGGTCCTCCGTGACGCCGGCGGCATAGGAGCCCGGATCAAGCGCGGCCACGACCGAACGCCCGTCGGGCCCCACCCATACGCCAACCTTGAACGGGATGCCCACGGCGGAGCCCCAGGTCAGTTTCTGGGTGGAGAAGCCCTTGATGCCGCAATGGGCGAGAATCGTCGGCAGACTCGCGGGAAAACCGAAGCAGTCCGGCAGCATGAACTCCTCGCTCGCGATCCCGAACGTGCGGCGAAAATAGTAATTTCCGTAGAGCACCTGGCGGATCAGCGACTCGGCCGAGGGCACGTTTGAATCGCCTTCGTCGACCGAAGACCCGGCCGGAAACCACCGTCCGGCAGCGACGTAATGCTTCAATTCCTCGAATTCGGCGGGATAGTACTCCGCCATCATCTCGTAGCGGCGCGAGCCGCTGAAGTTGAAGATGTAGTCCGGGTACTTTTTGAAGAGGGCGAAGTTGTCGTGCAGCGTGTTCGCGAGAAATTCGCCCGTCACCTGCGGGTAGGTCCAGCGCCACTGGGTGTCGAGGTGCGCGTACCCGACGACGTACAGGTTCCGGTCGTGGGCGAGATCGACGGGGCGGTCCGGTGCCTTGGTGAACGTTTCGACTGACGGCGCCGCGACGGCACCCGCGGCCGCCAGCAGAACGGCGGCTCCGACGCACAGGAGGTACTTGTTCATTGGAAAATTGAGGAACTCATCCGCCGTCGACGACGGACTCACGCCCGACCGGCGGCTTCGCCACGGCGAACGCCGCACCGGCCTGTTGCACGAGCGCCACGAGGCTCGCCGCCTCGCGCTCCGCGCGGATCGCCGCCCGAAACTCGTCGCGCGCGACGGACCGCGAGAGTCGCGCGAGCGTTTCCAGGTGCGCCTTCCCGTGTTCGCTCGCCCGGATGCCGAGCAGGATCACCGTGTCGACCGGCTTGCCATCGAGCGCGCCCCACTCGACGGGACGCCGGAGACGCGCGAGCACGATCGAATTCGCGGCCAGGGCGTCGGTCTTCGCATGCGGCAGCGCAAACCCTTCGCCGAATCCGGTCGAATAGGTGTCCTCCCGCGCCCAGATCGCGCCCTCCACCGCCGCCGGATCCGTGGTTCGGCCGGTGAGATGCAGCGCGTCAACCATCATCCGGATCACTTCCTCCTTCGTTTCCGCGACGACATCGTCGAGCACGAGATCCGCCGTCAGGAGCGGCACCACGGGCCGTCCGGCGGACTCCAGCAATGCGCGGACCGACGCCTGGGTCGGGCACGCCACCGCTTCCCGGAGCAATTCCCGACACCGCGCGGAATCCAGGCGCGCCAGCGCCGCCTTGAGCCCGGGGATCCGCGGGGACGCCAGGCTGATTTCATCGAGGCCAAGTCCGACCAGCAGGGGCAGCGCCGCCGGCTTCTCACCCAGCTCGCCACAAAGCCCGATCCAGCGCCCGTGCCTTTTCACCCCGGTAACCAGATGCGCCAGCAGTCGGATGAAACCCGGCTGGAGCGGATCGTTCAGCTCCGCGACGCGCGGATTTTCCCGGTCGGCCGCGGCGAAGTACTGGGCCAGATCGTTCGTCCCGAGGCTGAAGAAGTCCGCCTCCGCGCAGAGTTCGTCGAGGATGAATGCGACCGACGGCACCTCGAGCATGAAGCCCACCGGAATGTCGTCGGGCACCGGGTGACCGGCCGACCGGGCCGCGGCGACCGCGGTTGCCACCTGCCCCCGGATCGCCCGCGCCTCCTCCACCCGCGAGATCATCGGCACGAGGATCTTCACCGGCCCATGCGCCGCCGCCCGCACGATCGCCCGGAGCTGGGTCCCGATCAGCTCGCGTTGCTCGGCGTAGAAGCGCACCCCCCGGTATCCGAGAAAGGGATTCGCCTCCGGCGGAAAAGGCAGGAACGGCACGGGTTTGTCGCCGCCGGCGTCGAGGGTGCGGATGATCACCGGCCGCCCCGCCGCAGCGCGCGCGACGGCGGCATACGCCTCGTACTGCTCGTCTTCGCCCGGAGCCGTCGCGCGGTCCATGAACAGCAGTTCCGTCCGGAACAGGCCGACGCCTTCGGCGCCGTTCGCAAACGCGGCGGTCGCGTCCTCGACCGTCGCGATGTTCGCGCCGATCTCGATTCGTTGCCGGTCCGCCGTGGCCGCCGACGCGTCCCGGCGGGCCAGCAGGGCGCGGGAGATCGCGGTCAGCTTGTCCACCTGGCGGTTGTAAAACTTCGCCACGCCCGCGGTGGGATCGCGAACCACGAGTCCGAGTTCGGCATCCACGACCGCTGCCCGGGAATTGCGGCCGACGCCCGCGGCGCCGTGGACGCCCGTCAACGTCGGCACGCCCCGCGACCGCGCGAGGATCACGGTGTGGGAGGTGCGTCCGCCCTGTTCGAGCACGAGTCCGCCCAGCCGGGCCGGATCGAGGGCGAGGAATTGTCCCGGAGTCAGGCGCGCGGCAAACACGACCGACGTCTCCAAAAGCCGGGGAACCGCGGCCACATAGCTCCGGCCCTCGAGTTTCTCCAGCAGGCGCGCCGCGATGTCCTCCAGGTCGAGCACCCGCTCGCGCACGTAGGCGCTCTCCGCCGAGCCGAGCCGCGCGCGCTGGACGTCGAGCGCCCGGTGCAGCGCGGTCGCGGCGGTCGCGCCGCCCTGGATTTCCGTCCGCACGGTGTCGCCGATCAGCGGATCGCGCAGGATCGCGAGATGCGCGCGAAGGACGGCGGCTTCCGTGCTGCGCGCCTGCGCCAGCAGCCCTTGCAGGTCGGCCTCCACCTTCTCGACCGCCGTCGCGAAACGTCCGGCCTCCGTCGTCGCATCGCTCGACGCGGCGCCGGGCGGCGCGTCCACGATCTCGAACCCGCTGACGACCACCGCCGCTCCCGTCCCGATGCCCGCGCAGGCGATTTCGCCGACGTGATATTCCGCCAATCCGGCCGCGCGAAGCGACCGGGGAATGACTACTTCGGCCGGGGCGGTCCGCTCGGCGACCAGCGGCGCGTCGCAGTGCAGAAACTCGGCCGCGACGAACCGGCGCAGCGCGCCGGCCGCCTGGACCTCATCGGGGCCGCTGATCGCGAGCCGGCAGGCGTCGCCGCTGCGCGTGTCGGTTCCGACCAGGTCCAGCACGCTGGCCGCATTCGCCGTCCGGCCGGTCCGGTCGTTCTGCAGCGTGACGGCGGATTGGTACCGCCGGACCAGTTCGGCAAAATGACTCGCCGGCCGCGCATGCAGCCCGTTGGGCAGCGGGAAGGAAAACGAGAGGTCCTGGGGCACGGCGGGAGATGGGAACGCAGGGAAGGCGCGGCAGGCGCGACCGCGTCGGGGTCAGGTCAACCCAGCGAGGCGAGGACGCCCTTCGGGTCCTTGATCGCCTGCTGGACGGGAACGTTCACGACCTTCTTGCCCGCGAACCGCTCGCGTTTCTCGACGTCGATGTCGACCGCGAACAGCACCACGTCGGCCGCCTTGATCTCGGCCGGAGTGAGCTCGTTCTCGATGCCCATGGCCCCCTGCGTCTCGACCTTGATCGAGTGCCCGAGCGACTTGGCGATTTTCTCGAGTTTCTCGGCCGCCATGTAGGTGTGGGCGATGCCGGTGGGACAGGCGGTGACAGCGACGATGTTCATGCGACAGGTGCGGATTGGGCGCGGGATTTGACGATCAAGGTGGCGGCCGTCGTCACGAACGTCCCGCACAGGATGGCGATCACGTACATCAGCCGGTGGTCGACGACGGCGAGCACGATGGGCCCGCCGTGCGGCGCGTGGTCGCCCACCCCGCCGAGCATCGCGACGACGGCGGCGACGGACGAGCCGACCATGATGCACGGGATGATCCGGACCGGATCGGCCGCCGCGAACGGAATCGCGCCCTCGGTGATGCCGATGCAGCCCATCGCGAGCGCGGCGCCACCGGCATCGCGCTCCTCCTCGGTCCAGACCGAGCGCCGGACCAGCGTGGCGAGGCCCAGGCCGAGCGGCGGCGTGCAGATCGCGGCGGCGACGCAGCCCATGATCGCGACGTTGCCCTGGGAGATGAGCGCGGCGGCGAAACCGAACGCCACCTTGTTGACCGGACCGCCCATGTCGAAGGCGATCATGGCGCCGAGGACCATCGCGAGCAGCACGGCATTGCCGGTGCTCATCGTCTGGAGCCATTGCTGCATGTCGCCCATCGCGTCGGCAATCGGCACGCCGATCACCTTCAGCATGAGCACGCCGACGATGAGCGTGGCCAGGATCGGAATGATGAGGATCGGCATCACCGGCCGGATCCAGCGCGGCACCGGGAGCTTCTTGAGCCACATCACGAGCCAGCCGGCACAGAGCCCGGCGACGATCCCGCCGAGGAAACCGGCGCTCACGACCTTGCCGTCGGCGAGGTGACCGAGATGCGACGCCAGGAAACCGCCGACGAGTCCGGGCACGAGCCCGGGTTTGCCCGCCATGGCATAGGCGATGTACGCGCCGAGGACGGCGGGAACGAGATCGAACGCGGTCGCGCCGATGGAGAGAATCATCGCCAGCCGCGGGTGCTGGCTGAAATCCGGTCCGTGGGCGGTCATCGGCGCCAGCGCGATGGCGGCGGCGATCAGGATGCCCCCGCTGGCAATGAGCGGAATGGCGAAGGAAACCCCGCTCAGGAGGTACGTCTTGATCTTCAACAGCTCGTCTTTCATGCGGACGAAGTCGGGAGGGGAATGGGAGTAACGTGACGTTTCTATTGCCGCCGCCCGCTCGATCACCAATTAGAAAGCCCTACCAATCGTTGGATTTTTGTAACCTCATGCCCGCCGAGGCCCAACTCCCCGAGGATGCCATTGCCGTCGCGCTGCGCCGCTTCGCCCGGACGCCGAAGCTGACGCGGGTGCATTTTGCCGCGCACGGCGGAACGACCCCGCAGCCGCTCGCCTACTTCGTCCACTTTCCGCGGCTGTACGTCGCGCTGGCGGGACGCGACGCGATGTGGCTGGAACAGGCCGGCGAGGCCCGGCTGCTGCGGCTGTCCGCCGGCGAAGCCGTCGTGGTGCCCGCCAACTGCTGGAACCGGCCGGTCGGTCGGGAGCCGTCGTTGGCGCTGAACGTCCTGTTTGGCCGCAAGCAGATCGGCCTCAGCCTCGTCCGCCAGACGGAGCGGCACGCCGTGCCGGTGGGAAAGGCGACGATCCCGCCGGCCGCGGAGGATGCGCCGCGCAGCATCATGCACGCGCTGCTCGCGGTCCGCGACGGGGCGTGCAACGCCGCGGTGCCGCTGGTGGACGCGTTGCTGCGGTCGATTCTCGACGCGCTGACGGACGCCCCGGCTGCACCGCGCCGCCGCGCGGCCAACCTGCACGAGAGCATCTGCATGTACGTGCAGGAGCACTTCCAGTCCGACATCAGCCGCGACTCGGTCGCAGCCCATTTCAAGGTCTCGCCGAATCACATCTC
The DNA here is from genome assembly GCA_035545515.1 of Opitutaceae bacterium. Classification (GTDB taxonomy): domain Bacteria; phylum Verrucomicrobiota; class Verrucomicrobiia; order Opitutales; family Opitutaceae; genus ER46. The sequence goes on along the minus strand of DASZYH010000229.1, from coordinate 2,044 downwards.
CCGCGTGTTCAAGCACGAGGGCATGGTGTCGTTCAACGCCTACGTCAGCTACGTCCGGATCAACTGGGCCAAGCACCTGCTGCTCCAGCACCACCAGGCGCTCGACGAGATCGCGACGCTCTGCGGGTACAACGACACGAGCTACTTCTGCCGCAGCTTCAAGGAACGCACAAAGCTGACGCCCTCGCAGTATCGCGCGGCGCGGAGCGGATCGGGACGCGTGTCCGCGGAATCACGGTGACCCGACGTCGGCGCGGCGTCCGCGTCCCGCTCCGGCTGCGGGCGACGGCGTCACTTTTTTCGAAACCAAACGGATTCCAGTGGACTCGCGTTCGGTTCCGCTATTTATCCCGACGCTCTCCCCGGGACGAGCGGCTGACACAGCGACACGGATGGCCGCCCCCGCGGGAAGAACGCCCCTCCCCCCGAATGCAACCGATCGAACAACGCCCGCCGTCGGCCGACGCTGCCGCCGCGAACACGCAGACCTACCGCGGACCCTTCGCGGTCATGACGACGCTCTTCTTCATGTGGGGCTTCATGACGGTCTGGAACGACATCCTGATCCCGCGGTTCAAGGAGGCGTTCACGCTGGACTATTTCCACGCGATGCTGGTGCAGTTCGCGTTCTTCGGCGCGTACGCGGTGGGATCGCTGGTGTACTATCTCGTCTCGATGGTGTCGGGGGACCCGATCAACCGGATCGGCTACAAGCGCGGCGTGATCATCGGGCTGCTGATGGCGGCGACCGGCAGCGCGCTGTTCTATCCCGCGGCGACGGCGGAGTCGTACACATTCTTCCTGCTCGCGCTGTTCATCGTCGGACTGGGTTTCACGATGCTGCAGATCGCGGCGAACCCGTACGTGACGATTCTCGGACCCGAGCGCACCGCCTCGAGCCGGCTGAACCTGTCGCAGGCGTTCAACTCGTTCGGCACGACGATCGGGCCGATCATCGGCGGCTGGCTGATCTTCACGGTGTTCACCCGGGCGGGGCAGCACGGCGCTGAATCCGTGAAGGTGCCGTACCTGTGCTTCGCGGGGATCTTCCTCGTGCTGGCGATCTGTTTCACGTTTGCGCACCTGCCGAGTTTCACGAACAAGGAACATGTCCCGCACGGGCTGGGCGCGCTCAAGCGGCCGCACACCGTGCTGGGGATGCTCGCGATCTTCATGTACGTCGGCGGCGAGGTGACGGTCGGCAGTGCCATCATCAATTTTCTCGGGACGCCGCAGCTCGGCGGACTCGCCCACGAGGCGGCGAGCAAGTACCTCGCGTTCTACTGGGGCGGGTTGATGATCGGACGGTTCATGGGCGCGTTCGCGCTGAGCGAACTCCGCGGCTGGCTGAAGCATTCGCTCGTGATCGGCGTGCCGGTGGTCGCCTTCGTCGTGATCCTGCTGGTTTCGAACAGCGGCAATGCGCTTCATTACGGCGTGCCGCTGATCGTGCTCGTGGTCGCCTTCTTCCTCGGCGAGGCGAGCCCGAACCGGATGCTGGCGCTGTTCAGCGTCGTCATCATCGGTCTGCTCGCGACCGGCATGCTGACGGTCGGGACCACGGCGCAATGGGCCATCCTCGGCATCGGGCTGTTCTGCTCGGTCATGTGGTCGAACATCTTTGCCCTGGCGATCGAGGGCCTCGGGCCGCTGAAGAGCCAGGGCTCGTCGCTGCTTGTCATGGCGATCCTCGGCGGCGCGATCCTGCCGCCGCTGCAAGGCGCCGTTGCCGATCGCTACGGCATCCAAACCTCGTTCATCGTCCCGATGGTGGCGTTCGCCTACATCGCCTTCTACGGCGTCTACGGCTACCGCGCCGGCCGTCGCCCATCCACAGCAGCATCTCCCGCCGCCGCCTGATCGAGTCGGCTGAGCCGGAACCAGACAGTGGGGAAACCACGAAGGGACACGAATCGACACGAATACGGCATCACGCCACGGACCGCCTCTCCGCTCACAAATTGTAGCCGAAATCGTGAGATTTTGGCCCACAGCCTCCCGCATAAATTGTAGCCGAAATCGTAAGATTTTGGCCCTCCGGTGC
>DASZYH010000228.1:0-6894 GCA_035545515.1 Opitutaceae bacterium | reverse complement strand
AAACTGTCGAGCCTGCTGGGAAACCTGGAGCGCTTCGAGGCGGCGGCCGCGGGACTGACGGCCGACGTGAAGAAGGCGGAGGTCGCGGAGCTGATTTTCAACGGCACCGCCACTCCGCCGAAGGTGCGGACCACCGACCTCACGATCGTGTATGTGGGCGCGCTGAAGGGTCCGAGCGCGGCGGACCTGCAGCGTTATCCCGGGTTGAAGAACGAGCCGCTGATCGAGGTCGCGGCGCTGCACCCGGCGGCGAACGGCTGGCGCTTCACGCCGCTGCTGGAGGCCGCCCCGAAGTTCCTCGGCTTCGGCCCGCTCCGCGTCGACGCGCAGGTGGTGTCAATCACGCTGCCCACTGCGGCCGCCTCCGGCCAAGCGAGTGGCAGCCCTCGTTTCAATGTTTCGAATGTTTCCGCCGTTTCTTCATTTTCCTCCGTCACTGTCCTTCGCGCACCCGGCCCGCTCGTCCCCGGCCGCTACGCCGCCCTCTGCGGTCCGCAAGCCTACGAGTTCGAAGTGGAGTGAGCCGCGGAAAAGAAGAAAGAAGAGACGTTCGAAAGTAGAAACGGCAGAAACGCGAAACGCGGGCAGAAACGCGAAAGGCGAAACGCGAAAAGAAGTCTGGCGTATATCAGGCCTGCTCGACCTTCGAGTTTGGCGTGATGAAGAAGGCGCTTCCTCGCGGCGCCGTCGCGGCCGCGGCAAGCAGTGCGGGGAAGACCTTCGCGAACTTCCATGCCTGGTCCCAGAACGGCAGCGCGATCCATCCTTTTTTCAGAAAAAATGTGGTGGGCCCGGCCGCCGCCCATGCCCGGATCTCGTGTGGATTCTTCCGGATCTGAAGGTCCCCCGAGACGATCACCCAGTCATCCTGTCGTGAAAGCTCCGACATCCAAACCTCGTCGGGCGTGCTCGGTGGAAACAACTCCTTCAGATGCACGACACGGTGTTCGGGCTTGACCAGCTCGTCCAGGCTGCGCGCCAGCCGCGGCGAAAGATTGTTGTCGAAAAAGAGCTTCACGCCGCCAGCGAGTTCTCGAACTCGCAGGCGTCACGGACCTCTTCGGTGGTGGCTTCGTACCATCGGGCAACCACCTCGGCTGATTTGTTGGCCGTTACGCTCTGCGCGAGTACGCGGGTGGGAATCCCTGACGTTGCGACGGTCGGCTGGCCCAGATTCTTGATGGGATCGACGACCACAAGGCGCTGTTTTCCGAGCGGCCACCAGCGGGTCACGCCGCCGTCGAAATCGAGCTCTTTCAGAAAAGGGTGAACGATTTTGTCGAATTCGGCCTGGTCGTTCGTGATGTCGATCAGGCAAAGGTCTCCGGCCCGTTGGGCCTGCTCGAGAAGGATCTTGCGACCGTCGGTGCCAAACTGGTGGGTGCAAAACGGGTGATTGGATCCGAGCTTAACCTTGGCCGCCTCGTGGGCGAGCCGCATGGTTTTCCAGCTCACTCCGGCCTTCAGAAACCGGTCCACGTACCGAACCTCCATCAGGTCGCGGAAGCCGACGGCAACTTTGCCATCGACCGGATCGAGCTGCCCAGTCCACACGGGATTGGAATGACGCCGCTCTTTTTTGCCTTGGAAGTCATAGCCCTTCAGCCAGCGGCGGATTCGCGCGGCGCTCACGTCCGTGAGGCGCGAGGCCTCCGGGATACTGTAAATACCCGCACCGACGAACTGGAATTGATCCACGACAGGTCTAATTTAGCCATCTTCACCCGCGAGTCCAGATCGCGGAAACGCCGGCGACGCAGCACCTACGGATGTTCACGCCGGAGGGCTGAGGACGGACGGTGGACGGCAGACGACCCAGGCCCGGTAGACCCGAGGACCTGAGCGCCCGCCGTCGCGGCGGGGGCTGGGTAGGGCGCGCGACTCCGTTCGCCGCCTCCTCGGCCCGCCAGAGGTCCAGAGGACCGGACGGCCCGAGGCACCGAAGGCTAGGTCTCCGAACGTAGCTGCGAGCGCCAGCGAGCGGATGTTGTGATCGAACGTAGTGGCGAGCGAGAGCAAGCCGATGATTGAGCGCCGGAGGCTCCGCGGTGGAGCCCGATGTCCTCATCGGGCTAGCTCGACCAACGCAATGAGGACATCGCATTCCACCGACGTTCGAGTTCAGCGTTTTAGTTTTCCGCCGGGCGGAAAACTCAGTCTCACGCGGAGAGCGCGGAGCCCGCGGAGAAAGGCCGTCTGCTCGGTGTCCACATCACTGGTCGCGGCGAGATTCCCTTTCGAGTCCCAGAGCGTGATCCGCGGCCGGAACGCCTCAAGATAGGTGCTCGGCAAATCGATATGCGGCCATGAGCAGCATTACGACTCCGAACCATATCCCCAGACGCAGCTTCCTTCTCTCATTTCCAGCCGATTCGGTTGAATCGCCGCCAGGCTTTCGCCCGGACTCTCTCGAGTAGAACCAAAGCGCCCATAGACCAATACACGTCAACGTAAGGGCGTCCGCAAAATGACCGACTTCTCGCCACGAAATCTCTGCAATCAAATCCGTTCGAAAGACTCTCATTTCCGGCGATTGGGTTGGCCGTTTACAGAATCACACCTCACCCGTCGTCTCGAACGACTTGCTCAACGGTTTTTGTGTCCGAAATAGGTATGCAAGCACGAGAGCGGTGAGAAGTCCCGCCACGCACGCGATCGCTGCGAGCGGCTCGATACTTCGAATCTGGAGTTCCCCGGAGCCGCTGGTGAGCAGGGTGATCGATCCGAGGAAGATCCCGCCGCCCACGAGCAACCCCACCGGCCCGCAAATTAGGGGGTGCCAAAAGCGGCTGTTTTCTCTGACGAGCAAGGCCAGGGGCAGCACCGCCAGCAGCCAAGCGGGGAAAACCCACAATCCCATTACGCCGGAGAACCAGACGAAACCGACAAGAGGGGCGATGACAGAATTCGCCTGTAGCGATTGCGTCGGACCGGTCATCAACGTGCGACCCATTACCACGGAATAAACGATCGCGGGAGGAATGAGCCAGCCAGCTACTGTGGCCACTAGGGATCGCCGGATAAAGCGTGTCGCAGGTCTATTCATCTTCCGCCGATCGACCGAGGATGGGTCACGGTTGGGAGTGGGCGAGTCGTTTTTTCGAGGAAAGACAGAGGAAGCGATCCGATCAGTGTCGCTTAGCTTTGTCCGCGATCAGAAGGGGTCATCCCTTACCTTTCACCTTAAGCCGGCGAAGGAGCGGATGCGACGGGTGGTCCGCACGGTGCATCAGTCCAACATGTTTGCTCACGTAGGGCCAATTCCGGGAGGGGGCCAATTCCGAAGGGGGCACGCCTGTACTCTTGACAGAAGCATCCTCGACGGCGGAGTGCTGGGTGCCGATTGCGGGTGGAGCCGGTGGCGAACGCCCCCACGGCTTTCAGCTGGGCTTGTCAAGAGTACAGTCGTGACCCCCTTGGAATTAACCCCCTTGGAATTAACCAAGACTCAGATCCCGCCGTCACCTCAATTGAGGTCCGCGCCGCTAAGATGTGAACGCGTATCTCGACGGTCCAGCGCGCCGACCAGGGCTTCCGCCACGGGCGCGCCGCCGAATGCCAATCGCGCGGTTATGGCGTTAGTAACGCGGTGGCTTTTCACAACACCTTATGGTATATCCGACAATCAAAATTTATTAGTTACAGAAAGTTACAGCAAAATGTGGCATTGGCTTTCACAGATTGAAGCACACAAAGAATTGGCCGATCTGGGTATCAAAACACTCGGGATCGCGATTACGATTGTCGGTGCAGGGAGTGTCGCGTGGAAGTATTTCGCAGATCTAAAGGATGAACGACGCAAGACTGAGCTAGATCTTAGACGCGAAGCCTACTTCGACTATTTTTCCGCAATCCCCCTTCAACTCGCGGCATTGGGACGTTTCTGGGCGAACCGCGATGCCATTGTCCTTCCATCCGAGGCACCCAAGGCATTACATCGTCTCCATCTCTTAGCCAATCATAAGGCATTGGAGTGCGTCATTCGCAGAAACACCCTTTATCACGAAGGCGTCGTCCGGCTCACAGCCCTAAAGCGCACTGCCATGCAATTAGAAGCGGCGTCTGAGGGCGTTGACCCGCGAATGTTCGAGGCAAGCGTAAAGGCTTGGGAACGCTTCCGTGCCACGTATCGCGACCTTATTCGTGACTTGAGCGCAAACTACCGCGAACTGATTGTGCACGCACGGCAAGAGATTGGCTTGCCAGCGGGAGCCGAGGCAATTGTGTCCGCTTTGGAACGAGAAGCGGCTGTCGCCCTGGAGACGCTCGACCAACTCTCTGCAAACTAGATTGTCGTCCTCGGAGCGCGTCGTTCCTGAAATGAAATCTGTCCTTTGTTGTCTAACCTTAGCTTTGCTATTTTCTGGATGCGCCACGTCAGGGGTTGCCCCAATGGGCGGCAATAGCTACATGATTACAAGGCATGTTTGGGGATTTACCGGCCCCTCGCCGATCAAGGCAGAATTACTTAAACAGGCAGATGAATATTGCAGAAGCCATGGTAAGGTTTTGCTGGTGACAAAGACTGTGGAAATCGGGCTAAAGTTCGGAGGCGAACCCGCTGCCGAGGTCTATTTCAAGGCTCTTGATCCGAACGACCCGGCACTTAAAAACCCTCCCGTGATAGAAGAAATCGTACGATAAAGGTAAGTCGCGGTTTCAAAATCGATGGAACCAATTGTGCCATGGTTTCATCAGACCGCGCATAAATTCGGTGCAACAGTTGCTGCCTGGCCAATTGTGCATTGAGCGCGAGAAGGGCGGATACGAAGGGGTCATCCCTTACCTTTCACCTTAGTCAAATCCGGACGGGGTCACGACTGTACTGTTGACAGAATCCTCCCCAGCGGCGGCGCGATGAGCTGTGTTCAGTCGGATATGAGCCAGGTCTTGGCGCAGGTCAGAGAGGTTCCCTTTACCTGCCTCCTTCACCGCGTTGGCAGTTTGCCGATGAGGTCGAAGACGGCGCGACCCCAGATGTAGCCGTACAGGGCCACGAAGCCGTAAACGGCGGCGAGCATTCCGCCGATGCATGCCACGAGCGCTCCGGGACTCTCGACGAAGAACAGGACGACGCCGACCGAAATGCCCGCGAGCAGACCGATCGCGATCACGCCGATCACGAACGCGGAAAACCACCATCGCGCCGAAGAGTCGTTCGTGGTCTTCGAAATCGCCAGCACCGTCCAGACCGGCATCACCGTGAGGATGATCACGAACAAGCGCCCGCCGACCCCCAATGCCTGAGGCCACGGCATGGGCGCCACCGTATAACCATATCGGGCCGCGACCACGAGCAGAGGGAACGCAAGCACGGACCGCAGCAGGTTGATATAGCACACGGTGCCGACGATCTGGAAGAAGCCGACCGGCAGGAATGCATACGCCCCCATTTGGCCGCCGGAACTCGCGACCGGCTTGAGCCCGGCCCAGTCTCCGCCGAACACGGGCAGCGCAAAGAACACGAGCCCGACCACCGGCAGCCACACGATCCATTGGAGATCCAACCCCGCGGCATGCAGCAGTCCGGCCAACGCGATCAACCCCGCCGTGATGAGCCAGGCTCTGCCCCACGACGGGCCCCGCGGCTGCAGGAAGTCGACGAGCATCCGTTGCCGCACGCTGAGGAGCCGGGTCACGAGGGACTCCAGCCAGCCGCGATTGAAGAGCGCCAGTCCGGGAGGGGCCGTCAGGGCATCGTCGAGCGAACGGCGCAGCCCGTCCAGGGAGACAACCGCCGCAGGCGTGGGCCGAGGCGGCGCTGCGATCGAGTCCACGGGCTCGTCATCGGCGGAATCGGCCTCGTCGATCGCGGCTCCAGCCGAGGACGGCAGCACCTCGTCGGGCTGACCGTACTGCATCACGGTTTCCAGCCGGAAATCGCGCTGCATCCGGCGGAGCGCCGCCCGCAATCCGACGACCGCGCCGGCGACAAGGAGCAGCCCAATCACCCAGCCGGACGGTTCGCCCAACAAGGCACGCTGGTAGGCAAGACCCAGCCAGCCGGCGGGTGTGACCCATATGACCGCATTGAACAGCTCCCCCGCTGACGCCGGCCCGATCGCATTGTTTTTCGTGAGTTCCAGCAGGACAAAGAGCAAAACGACCATCACCACGCCGATGGCTCCGTAGGCAAACCGTGGCCGCCAGCGCGCGAGCAGGACGGCGACGGAAAGCGCCATGACCGCCTGGCCAACCGCGAAAAACGGCGCAGCCAGCCACGCGGACGCCGTCCCGTGCTGACCCGCAGCGACCATCGCGAAGCCGATCCAATCGAGTACCAGCCACGCGGTGGTGCGGCTGACCCGTTCGATCTGGTTCCGAAACACCGCCCCGTTTTCGACCGGCAGGTGATAGAACACCCAGAGGGCGGGCGAAGACATCAGCGCGTTCGCCGTGTCGGTCGCCCGGATCAATGTCAGTGCCAGCGTCCACCAGGCGACCGCCGGCACGAGGGCATCGCCGCCCGCCGGCGTCGACAGCGCGCCGCTTAGGAACAGCAGGGGGGCGAACGCACGCAGGAATTGATGCGCGGTGAGGTCCTGCGTCCAGCGTCGCTTCGCCCGGCGCCGTTCCTTTCGCAGCCGGGGACTTGCCGCGACCGCCGTGCGGATGCGACCGCGCCAGCGGCGGACGAGTCGTTGGTCCGGCCGAATCATGGTGCCGACTCGCGAAACTGACGGAGCCGCGATTCCAGGCTCTCGGGACCCTGCGGCGGCAGGGCGGCGAGCTGTTCACGCGTGTAGGTTTCGCGGAGTTCGCCGTGGTCGAGGACGCAGAGCAAGTCGCAGAACCGTTCGGCGATTTCCAGGATCTGCGTCGAGTACACCACCGTGGCGCCGGCCGCGGCGGCTTCGCGGGCGCGTTGCTTCAGGATCGCCAGACCCTGGGGAT
>DASZYH010000227.1:0-7152 GCA_035545515.1 Opitutaceae bacterium | reverse complement strand
CCCTTTGTTGTCCGGGTGGCCCGGAAGCTCGGGCTTCGCGGCTGGGTCCGCCATGACACCGGCGGCGCACTGGTCCGGGCGGTCGGCCTCGAGGACCAACTCGTCCTGCTCGTGCGCGCCATCCGGGACGACGCCCCCGCGTCATTGCGCGTCCGCGGCATGGAGCCCGAGGCCGTCACGCCGCACACCGCGCCGGTGGGCGATCGGTTCGTCGCGCTGGTGGACGACGGTTCCGACGTTCACGGCTCCGCCCCGCTGCCGCACGCCGTGTAGCCGGCGGGCGTGATCCGGAGGGCGAATTGCCGGCGCGGCGCGACCGCGCCGGTTTCGCAGGGGACCTCACAAGACGTGAGGAGAGCTGCGCAAGAACTGCGGAGCGACCGGCTCCCATGATGTGGCAGATTAGAAAGCGTTCTAATCCACACCGCAAAAGATGCAGCCTACTCCCACCTTCCCTCCGGCCGGCTCCCGGTCGCCCACTCCCCTGCCGCGCCGCAGTCCCCTTTCCCTCGTGCTGCTGCTGGCCGGTCCGCTCGCGTTGTTCGGCTGCCGCAATCCGAAAGTGGCCGTTTATCAGGTGCCGAAGGAATCGGAGGCGCCGCTTCCGAACGCCTCGCCTGACACCGCGTCCGCCGCCGCCGCGGCCCCCGCTCCGGCGGCCATGCCGCCCGGGATGCCGGCGATGCCGCCGATGCCGGGTGCCACCGGGGGCGCCACCGACCCGCACGCGCTCCAGACTGCGTCGGGCGCGGACCTGGCGTGGACGGCACCGGCCGCGTGGCAGTCAAAACAGGGCAGCATGATGCGGAAGGCCACCTACGTGATCGCCGGCGAAAACGGCGCCGCCCCCGCCGAGCTGGCCGTCACCGCATTTCCAGGCGACGTCGGTGGCGAGGTCGCAAATGTCAACCGCTGGCGCGGCCAGGTCGGCCTGCCCGAGGTGCCGGACGCCGCGGCCTCCGCCTCCATCCAGCGCCTCGAGGCGCACGGGCTGAAGATCGGCGTCGTCGACGTCGTCGCCGCGCCGGGCGCCAATGCGTCCCGCCTCGTCGGCGCGATGGTGCCGTTCCAGGGCGCCACCTGGTTTTTCAAGCTCACCGGTCCGGACGCCACGGTCGCGAAGGCGAAGCCGGCGTTCCTCGAATTCCTCCAGACCGTGAAACCCGCCGCTCCCACGCCATGAAACCGGCCCTTCGTTCCATCCGCGACTTTCTCGTCTCGCTCAAGCTCACCGTCGCACTCCTCGCGATCGGCATGGTCCTCGTCTTCATCGCGACGATCGACCAGCGGAATCTCGGCGTGTGGGCCGTGCAGGCGAAGTACTTCCGGTCGTTCGTCGTCTACGGGCGCGCCGGGGACCTCCTCGTTCCCATCCTCCCCGGCGGCTATCTCGTCGGAGGGCTCCTGCTCGTAAACCTGATCGCCGGCCACCTGTACCGGTTCGGTTTCACGTGGCGGAAGGCGGGCATTTTCCTGACGCACGCGGGGCTCATCCTCCTGCTGATCGGCGAGCTGCTCAGCGGACTCTGGCAGCGGGACTACGCCATGCGGCTCAACGAGGGAGAAACCAAGAACTACGCCGAAAGCTTCCGCGACAACGAGCTGGCGGTCATCGACACGACGAATCCGAAAACCGACACGGTCGTCGCCATTCCCGAGCCGCTGCTGGCCCGTCACACCGCGATCCAGGTCCCGAACCTGCCGTTCCGGATCGTCCCAAAACTCTATTATCCAAACTCCCAGCTCCAACGGCGGGCCGACCCGTCGTCGTCGACGCTCGCCACCACCGGCTACGGTACGAGTCTCCTCGCCCTCCCCGTCCCGGTCACCTACCGCGAGGACGAGCAGAACATGCCGAGCGCCTTCGTCGAGCTCGTCGCGCCCGACAAGTCCCTCGGCACCTATCTCGTCTCCACCCAGCTCGTGATGCCGCAGGACTTCACCTACGCCGGACACAGCTACCGCATCCTGCTGCGCACCGCACGGGCCTATTACCCGTTCTCGCTCACGCTGCTGAAATTCAGCCATGACCGGTACGCGGGGACCGACATCCCGAAGAACTTCTCGAGCAAGCTGCGGCTGAACACGCCCGACGCCCGCGGCGATCGCGACGTGCTGATCTACATGAACAACCCGCTGCGCTACGCCGGGCTCACGTTCTACCAGGCGGGCTTCGAGAACAACGACCGCACGACGGTGCTCCAGGTCGTCCGCAACCCGTCGTGGCTGATGCCGTACATCTCATGCTCCCTGATGGCGCTCGGGCTGCTCGTCCAGTTCGGGATCCACCTGGTCGCCTTCGCGGGCCGGCGGCGCCGCCGCGCGGCCGTTCCCGCCACCGCCTGAGTCCGCCGACGCAACCCACCAGCGACCCTCTCATGAAAAAATCCTTTCCGCTCCTCGCCCTGCTCGCCGTCCTCGTCGGTGTCGGCGTCACCGTCCTCCCGCCACACAACCCGGGCCCGTACGACGTCGTCGGCTTCGGACGCCTGCCGACCCTGGTCAACGGCCGGATCAAGCCGCTGGACACGGTCGCGCGGACCACCCTGCTCGTCCTCCAGGGCCGCCAGCGCGTGACCACCGCCGACGGTCGCACGCTGCTGCCGGCGGAGTGGCTGCTGGACGTCCTCTATCACCCGGAGATGGCGAACACCTACCCGGTCTTCAAAATCGACCACCCGGAAGTCCTCGCGCTGTTCGACCTCACGACGGCCGACGGTGCCGGCGGCAAGCGGTTCTCCGCCCTGCAGCTCTCGAAGGGTCTGGCCGAACTCGATCGCCAGGCGAAGCTCGCGGATGCCGTCGACGACAGCGCGCGTTCGAGCTTCCAGCGCGCGGTGATCCAGCTCCGCGACAGCCTCATCCTCTACCAGCGCCTCCAGGTGAGCCTCATGCCCGTGGGGGTCGACAACTACTTCGACGCGATGGGGCAACTGCCCGCCGCGGTCGCCGGCCCGAAGGCGCCCGGCATGGCGCGTCCGGCCGATCCGGCCGCCGCGAAACTCGTGCTCGACCTGAGCAGCGCATTCTCGGTGATGGAAAGCGACGGCTACCTCCGTCCCGTGCCGCCGGAAACGGCCATGACGGACGTGATGCACTGGCAGTCGGAAGGCGGCGCGCTCAATGCCGCGGTCGCCTCCGGCCGGTTCAATCCCGCCGCCCTGACCTACGTGGAGCTCGGTCGCGCATGGCGGCTGCAGCAGCCCGAGGTGTTCAACCGCGCGATCAGCGAGTATCGGACCCGGCTCGAGGCCGGCATGCCCGCGTTGCTCCAGCGCTGCAACGTGGAGGACCGGTTCAATTTCGCCCAGCCCTTCTACACCAGCCTCTCGCTTTACGTCCTGGCGTTCCTGCTCGCCGTGTTCTCGTGGCTCAAGTGGCCGGAGGCGCTGGGCTCGGCCGCGCTCTCGGTGGTGGCCGTCGCGTTTGTGGTCGCCACCGTCGGGATCGGCACGCGGATGTGGCTGGAAGGCCGGCCGCCGGTGACGAACCTGTACTCGTCGGCCCTGTTCGTCGGCTGGGGCGCCGCCGGATTGTGCCTCGTCCTCGAGTATTTCTACCGCAACGCCATCGGCAGCGCCGCCGCCGGACTCATCGGCTTCGGTTCGCTCGTGATCGCGCAGCACCTCGCGATGGGCGGCGACACGATGGAGATGATGCGCGCGGTCCTCGACTCGAACTTCTGGCTGGCGACGCACGTCGTGACGATCACGGTGGGCTATTCGGCCACGTTCCTCGCGGGCTTCCTCGCGTTGATCTACGTCCTCCGCGGCCTCTGCACGCGCACGCTCGACAAGGTGACGGCGGATTCGCTGACGCGAATGATCTACGGGATCGTGTGCTTCGCCACGTTCTTCAGCTTTGTCGGGACGGTGCTGGGCGGGATCTGGGCGGACCAGTCGTGGGGCCGGTTCTGGGGCTGGGATCCGAAGGAAAACGGCGCGCTCATCCTCGTGATCTGGAATTCCATCATCCTGCACGCCCGCTGGGGCGGGCTGGTGAAGCAGCGCGGCCTCGCGATGCTGGCCATCTTCGGCAACGTCGTCACGTCCTGGAGCTGGTTCGGCGTGAACATGCTGGGCGTCGGGCTGCACAGCTACGGCTTCATGGAGTCGGCCTTCTGGTGGCTGATCGGATTCGTGGCCAGCCAGGTCGCCGTGATCGCGCTCGCCGCGCTGCCGCTCTCGAAGTGGCGCAGCTTCTCGGGCCCGGCCGCCGCCCGCGCGTAGCGATCGTCGCGAGAATTTGCAGCGGGTAGGGCGCTTCGTTCCGCGCCAAGGCGGACCAGCCCCCCTCGTCCGAGCGATCGCCTGATGGTAGGGCGCGGAGTCTCTTCCGCGCCATGGCGGCCAAGGGACTGACCGCCCTACCAACTAAGCCGGGACGATTCAGTTGAACCACGAAGGGACACGAATGAACCTAACGAATAGGGAATCGTTGCCGCGACTTTGCTGATTTGCACACCGAACAGTGGCTTGGTCCCCCACTCGTCGGAATGTCGGCGCTCCCTCTGCATTCGTTAGGTCAATTGGTGTCCATGGCTGATGTCGCTCCGCTCGGTACGTGGTTTTTCCAATGCATGGTTCCAACTAAGGGCGTCGACTGCGGCGAGTCAGGTGGCGCCCGATGTCCTCATCGGGCGGATGGAGCTGACGCAGCGCGCCGGCGACGTTGCGCCGGCCGCGCCGCGCGGTGACACGCCCGGGCCAACCGATGCGGTGCAACGCACAAGGCGTGCGTAGCGGTATGCTCATTTCTTGCCGCATACTAAAACATACCGTTATGAACGCGTGGCGTTTGGTTACCTGCCCGGGAGTCCGCCGGGCCGTCGCAATTTTTCTCCTGGCGGCCGCAGCCGGCCATTCCGCCGAGCCAGCCGCCGCCGGGCAGCCAGTGGCGTCCGCTTCGCCGGCTCCGGTGTCCGCCGCCGCCACGTCCGACCAGGGTGCGGCAACGCCAACTGCTGCTCCGACAAAAATTGCGGCATCCAACGCGACAGCCACGGCAGCCGCCGTCGTCGCGCCGCCAAAGCCGGCGGTCGCCAACAGCGACTGCCTGGACTGTCATGAGGCGGAACAGAAGGTCCTCAAGAAGGGGGAGCCGCCGGTCTGGGTCGGCATCCGGTCGCAGCGGTTCGTGAAGTCGGTTCACGGCAAGCTCAACTGCGTCGACTGTCACACCTCGATCAAGGATGTGCCGCACGACGACAAGCTTCCCGCCGTGCAGTGCGGATCGTGTCACACCAATGCGGCGGCGCAGTACGCGACCAGCATCCACGGGATGAGCCACAAGATGGGCGCCTCCGATGCCGCCGCCTGCGTCGATTGCCACGGCAGCCACGACATCGTGCCCGTGAAGCAAATCGACTCGCCGGTCTTCAAGCTCAACCTCGCCAAGACCTGCGGCAAGTGCCACGACAACCCGAAGCTCACGTCGGAATATCGGATGGGCAAGAGCGAGGCGGCGGGCCACTACCTCGACAGCATCCATGGCCGCGCGCTCGTGACGATGGGGCTGATCGTCGCGCCGTCCTGCAACGACTGCCACGGCGTCCACGACATCAAGCGGAGCGTCGACAAGGATTCGCACACCAATCACGCCAACATCGCCCGCACCTGCGGCCAGTGTCACCTCGGGATCGAGGAGACCTACCAGCAGAGCGTCCACGGCCAACTGCTGGCGAAAGGCGACCCGCGCGGACCGGTCTGCACCGACTGCCACACCGCGCATGACATCGAGAAGCCGAACACCGCGCACTTCAAGGCCGCGAGCGACCTCACCTGCGGCAAGTGCCACGAGGACCGCCTCAAGCACTACCGCGAGACCTATCACGGGAAGGCGATGGCGCTCGGCCAGCCGAACGTCGCGCCCGATGTCGCCGCCTGCTACGACTGCCACGGCCACCACGACGTGTTCCCGGTCAGCGACCCGCGCTCCCGGCTGTCGAAGCAGCGGATCGTGGCGACCTGTCAGCAGTGCCATCCGGGCGCCAATGCCAGATTCACCGAGTACCAGCCGCACGCCAACCCGCTGGACAAGCAGCACTATCCGATCCTGAACAAGGTATTCCTGTTCATGACGGCGCTGCTGATCGGCGTCTTCGCCTTCTTCGGCCTGCACACGATCTTCTGGCTGGTGCGTTCGATCTACCTCTACCTGCACGACTCGAAGTCGTTCCGGGAGGCCAAGACCCAGGCGCACGTCGATGACGACACCTTCACCCGGTTCACTCCGTTCGAGCGCTTCCTGCACCTCATGATGGTGACGAGCTTCCTTGCGCTCGTGATCACCGGCATGCCGCTCAAGTTCTATTACACGGACTGGGCGAAGACGATGTTCCACTGGCTCGGCAACGCCGAGGTGGCGCGGACGCTCCACCACTACGCCGCCGTCGTCACCTTCGCGTACTTCTTCCTCCACGTCACCAGCCTGCTCGCTAGCTTCTGGAAGAACCGCGGCGCGGTGCGTGATCCCGCCACGGGCCGCGTCACGGTGCGTCGGATCTGGTCCACGATCTTCGGGCCCGACTCGATGGTGCCGTCGTTGCAGGACTGGCGGGACTTCATCGCCCACCAGAAATGGTTCTTCGGCAAGGGCCCGCGTCCGCAATTCGACCGCTGGACCTACTGGGAGCGGTTTGACTACTTCGCGGTGTTCTGGGGCGTGGCGATCATCGGGTTCTCGGGGCTGATCATGTGGTTCCCGCAGTTCTTCACCCACTTCATGCCCGGCTGGGTCATCAACATCGCGCTGGTGGTCCACTCCGACGAGGCCCTGCTCGCCGCCGGCTTCATCTTCTCATTCCACTTCTTCAACACGCATTTCCGGATCGAGAAGTTTCCGATGGACACCGTGATCTTTTCGGGACGGATCTCGAAGACCGAGATGCTGCACGAGCGGAAGCGCTGGTACGACCGGCTGCTCGCCGCCGGCAAGCTCGACACCTATCGCGTCAAGACGGACGACTGGGAGGGCCGGAAGAATATCGCGAAGACCTTCGGCTTTCTCTTCTTTGGCACCGGGCTGATCCTGCTCGCACTGATCGTCTACGCGATGATCTCGCGGCTCGACCACTAAGGCGGTTCAAACAAGGACGTCGCCGCTCGCAGATGCGCTGCTTGTAGCGGTAGGGCTGCGATTCCGATCCCAGCC
>DASZYH010000226.1:0-4329 GCA_035545515.1 Opitutaceae bacterium | reverse complement strand
TTGAGCTTCGCGAGTTCTTCAGAATAGTGGGTCACGGCAGGAAAGGGGTAAAACCACGAAAGGAAACGAACCGGCCCCGCTGCGGCGGCAGAACCGGCAATCCGACGAGTTCGGCGGCCGACGACGGTTCACCCCGTCGTTCTCTCAGCCTTTCCGTTGTCACATCTCGCATTAGGCCCATTCGTGTCAATTCGTGGTTGGGTTGGATCGTCCTGGTCAGGCTGCGGGCACTACGTTCAGCCAAACCGCCCGGAGACGTACGCTTCGGTCTGGGGATTCGCGGGATTGGTGAAGATATCGCGCGTCGCGGCGAACTCGATGAGTTTCCCCATGTAGAAAAAGGCGGTGTGGTCGGACACCCGGGCGGCCTGCTGCATGTTGTGCGTGACGATGACGACCGTGAAATGCTCGCGCAACTGCTGGATGAGGTCCTCGATCTTGGCCGTCGCGATCGGATCGAGCGCCGAGCAGGGCTCGTCCATCAGGAGCACCTCCGGCTCGGGCGCCAGCGCGCGCGCGATGCACAACCGCTGCTGCTGCCCGCCCGAAAGACTCGTCCCCGGCCGCTTGAGCCGGTCCTTCACCTCATCCCAGAGGGCGGCGGCCTGGAGCGATTCCTCGAGCCGGCGCTGGAGGAACGCCCGGTCGCGCACCCCGTTCAGCCGGAGTCCGACGAGCACGTTGTCCGCGATCGACATGGTCGGAAACGGATTCGACTTCTGGAACACCATTCCCACCCGACGGCGCACGAGGGTCGGATCGACATCCGCCGCGTAGAGATCCTCGCCCTTCAGGAGGATCTTTCCGGTGTGACGCGCGCCCGGCGTCAGCTCGTGCATCCGGTTGAGCGTCCGCAGAAACGTGGACTTGCCGCAGCCGCTCGGCCCGATGATCGCGGTGACGGCCTGTGCGCCGATCTGGAGGTCGGCGCCCTTCACCGCCTCGTTCGCACCGTAGAACACGCTCAGGTTCTTCACGTCGAACGCGATCTCGGTGGTGTGCGACGGCGCCGGCGGTCTCGCGGCAACGGGCACGGGGGCGGTGGGCGAGGCGGTGCGGCGTGGTTCGTTCAAAGTCATGACCATGGGAGTTCAGTGCGCGGGCGCTTTCTTCCAGTTGGTAAAGAGGAGACGGACCCCGGCGCTGAGCAGAAACACGAGGACAACCAGGACGAGCGCACCCGCCCAGGCCTGCCGGTGCCACTCATCGTAGGGCGAGATGGCATAGGAGAAGATCTGCAGCGGCAGCGCCGCGATCGGCTCGTCGAGATGGTGGCTCCAGTGCATGTTGCCGAACGCGGTGAACAGCAGCGGCGCGGTTTCGCCGGCGACGCGGCCCATCGCCAGCAACACGCCCGCCAGGATGCCCTTGAACGCGGTCGGCAGCACGATCTGCACGATCACCCTCCAGCGCTGCAGCCCCAGGGCCAGCGCCGCCTCGCGGTAGCTGCGTGGGACCAGGACCAGGACCTCCTCCGTCGTCCGCAACACGAGCGGGATCATGATGAACCCGAGCGCCAGGCCGCCCGCGTAGGCCGAAAATCCCTTCATCGGGATGACCACCAGCGCGTAGGCGACCATGCCCCAGACGATCGAGGGTGTTCCGTTCAGGACATCCGCGCCGAACCGGATCCAGCCGTTCATGCGGTCACCGCCATACTCCGCCAGGTAAATTCCCCCGAGCACACCGATCGGAACGCCGACCATCGAGGCCAGCGCCATCAATTTAAAGGTGCCGGTGATCGCGTTGCCCATGCCAGCGTGCGGCTGGCCGGCCGGTCGCGGCAACTGGGTGAAGAAATCGGTATTCAGCGCCACCAGCCCCTGGCGGACGAGGTGCACGAGCACGAACCCGAGCGGAGCGACGACCAGGATGGCGCACGCGACGAACAGCACGTTCATCCCCGCGTTCTTGAGCCGGCGGAGGCGGTGATTGGTCGGATTCAACTTCATGGGCTCAGGCGACGCGCCGGGTTTCAGCCGAGGTGATCGCCCGCACCATGGCGACCGCGACAATGTTGATCAGGATGGTGACGCCGAGGAGCACGAGACCGATTTCGAAGAGCGCGCTGAGATAGAGCGGTGTCGTGGCTTCCGTGAACTCGTTGGCCACCACGCTTGCGAGCGTGTACCCGGGCGCAAAGAGCGAGGCGACGACCTGGGGCGTGTTGCCGATCACCATCGTAACCGCCATGGTCTCGCCGAGCGCGCGGCCCAGCCCGAGCACCGCAGCGCCAAACAACCCCCGTCGCGCATAACTCAGCACCGCAATCCGCGTGACTTCCCAGCGGGTCGCCCCCAGTCCGTAGGCCGCCTCGCGCTGGAGGTTCGGCACCGACCGCAGCACCTCGCGCGACACCGAGGTGACGATCGGCAGGATCATGATCGCGACGATGATGCCACCGGTGAGCATGCCGATGCCGTAGATCGGGCCGCTGAACAGCGGCAGGAACCCGAGTCCCTTCTGAAGGACCGGATAAACCGTCACGCGCAACCAGGGCACGAGCACGAAGATGCCCCAAAGCCCCCAGATGACGCTCGGCACCGCCGCCAGCATCTCGATCAGCGAGGCCAGCGGTTGCCGCAGCCACTGCGGCGCGAGGTCCGTCAGGTAAATCGCCGCCCCCACGCTGAGAGGCACCGCAATGACCAGCGCAATCACCGAGGAAACGAACGTCCCGAAGATGAAGGTGAGTGCCCCGTAGTCGTCGCTGGCCGGATCCCAGTCCGAATTCACCAGGAAGTGCCAGCCGAACTTGTGCAGGGACAGGCGCGAACCGTGGTAGAGCTGCCAGCCGACCAGCACGATGAGGATGATCACGGCCAGGGCGGCCGCCAGGGTCAGGCCGAAGAATACCCGATCGGGCCAGCGCCGCGGTTTTCGCACTGCGGGTCGCACGGCCGTCGCTATCGTCGTACTGGAGGCTGAATTCACCGCCGTCATTCTAGGCTCGGAATGTTACGAATGTGTGTCGGCTGCGTGACAATTCGGGCAAAATGCCGCGTCGGCGGGCGGCCCAAAATGCCCCGGCCGTAACCTGATCGTAACGTGCCAGGCCGCCTTCAATTTCCTTGCCGCCAGAGGATTGGGCAAAGCCGGGCGCGAACGGACCGCCCGGCGCGTTCGCGCCACCGGCACCCTCGCCGGCCATCCCAAACTCACGACGGCAGCGGTTTTCCCCTCAGCGTCGCTCTTCCGGCGGCTTTTTCTGGTGCTCGACCAACGCCAGCAGCAGGTCGGTCTTGGCCAGGCTGCCCCGCAGGGTGCCGTCGCGTTCCACGACCGGCACCCGCTCGGCCTGGATGCGGAGAAAGCTCGCGAGCGCATCCGTCAGCGTCTGGTCGGAACTGATCCGGGGGAAGTCGTCGCGCAGGACATCGCGCGCGATGACGACGTCCGCCAGTTCTGGTTCGCCGAGGTAAGGCTTGATGTCGTGCAACGAGACGACGCCCTGGAACTGCCCCGTTTCGTCCACCACGTAGAGGTTGTTGACGCGCACGTTGAGGAACATCCGCGCGATGGCGGCGAAGCGCGCGTTGGGGGCCACCACCGGCGGATCCGGACGCATCATGTCGGCAACGCGGGTCTGGCCGAGCGTGGGATCCGGAACCGCGGCCGACTTCCGCTGGAGGGCTTCGCTGTACAGCGAGGCGCCCCGAAGACTCTTCGAGGTGTAATAGGCGATCACGCTGCACAGCATCAGCGGCAGGATGATGTCGTAGCTGAGCGTGATCTCGAAGAGCATGATCACGGCCATGACGGGTGCGTGGGTGGCGGCCGAGAGAAACGCCCCCATGCCGACGAGCGCGAACGCCTTCGGATCGTGCGCCGCCGCCGGCCACAACTGGTGCGCGAACGTTCCGAACAGCAGGCCCGAACCCGCCCCCATGAACAGCGAGGGCGTGAAGACGCCCCCCGGCGCGCCCGAGCCGAACGAGGACATCGTCGCGATCCATTTGAACGCGAAGATCCCCGCGATCGCCGGCCAGATCAGGCGCCCGTTGAGAATGTCGAGGATCACCGAGTAACCGTTGCCGCAGACCTCCGGCACCTTGATCGCAAGGGCGCCGACCACCAGGCCGCCAACGGCGAGGCGCAGGATGGGCGGCATCCGGAGCGCGACGAAGAACTTCTCCGCGTGCTTCAGCGACAGCAGAAACAGCGGTGCGAGAATGCCGGTCGCGAACCCCAGGACGACATACGGCACCATCTCGACCGCCGAATTCAGCTGGAAAACGGGCACCTTGTACAAGACGTGCGCGGCCGTGAGCACGCGGATCGTCAGCGTCGCCACCACCGCCGACACGGCGAGCGGACCGAGGCTCTCCA
>DASZYH010000225.1:0-21741 GCA_035545515.1 Opitutaceae bacterium | reverse complement strand
CGGGACGGCCGGGACCGTGAGCCTACCAGAACCAGGGTGCGCCGGCTCCGCGGAATTTGGTCCGATGGACTTCAGATTCACGACAACGGATGCGCAGGAGCCGTCTCGAGCGGCGTGACTCGAGTCGCAGCCGCGGGATCGGGCGCGGAGTCCCTTCCGCCCCGGGCTGGGAGCGGAGCCTGAACCCTCCCACCTGAGGCATCGCACCGACGATCGGCTCCATCTTCGTTTCAACTGCTCCAGCCGCCCTCAGTTGTGTCCGCGAAAAGGCCTCCGCTGCCCTCGCCCACACCGGCCGCGCCGCCAAGGGAAGCACACCGCATCGCCGCCATCCGTGCAGCGTTTGCACCGCCGGATGCGGAGGGGTCATTGATTAGATAATTTCACCTTACACTTGCTCCGAATGATTGTTGCTTATCGCTATGCCTGGAGCCGCCCGGCAGCGTGCCCGGTTGACCAGGTTATGAACGCCACCCAATCCACACCCCGGGGTCACGAGGCACCGACGAACCCGGATTACGTCAAACGCGACGAAGCTGCCTTGATCGACCTGCTCGACCAGCTCCAGCAGAAGCACGGATTCATCCCCCGCGAGGTCTCGGACGAGATCTCGCGGATGGTGGAGGTGAAGCTGGAGCGGTTGCGGCGGATCCAATCGAAGCTCGATTCGGGCATCCGGCGCGACGTCCAGAAGCACGTCGCCAAATGGCGCGA
Organism: Opitutaceae bacterium; assembly: GCA_035545515.1. Taxonomy (GTDB): domain Bacteria; phylum Verrucomicrobiota; class Verrucomicrobiia; order Opitutales; family Opitutaceae; genus ER46. The sequence goes on along the minus strand of DASZYH010000225.1, from coordinate 21,027 downwards.
CGAGGAGGGGAACCTCATCATGATCCTCCACGCCATCCAGAACCAGCACGGGTACGTCCCGCGCGAGGTGGCGATGGAGCTGGCGCGGGAGCTCGGGGTGAAGCTCGCCCGGATCTACGAGGTCATCACCTTCTATCATTACTTCAAACTCCAGGCCCCGGGTGCGCACAACATCACGGTCTGCAACGGCACCGCCTGCTACCTGAAGGGCGCGACCGAGCTGCTGAACGAGCTCCGGTCCCAGCTCGGCATTGCGGAAGGCCAGACCACGGCGGACCGCCAGTTCCACCTCGACGTGGTCCGCTGCATCGGCTGCTGCGGAATGGCGCCGGCGATGGTGGTCGACGGGAAAACCTGCGGACATGCCAAACCGTCCGACATCGCCGGCCACATTGCCGCGATCCAGGGCGCCAAAACGGAGGCGGCCAAATGAAGAAGCTCACCCGCCAGGACCTCGAGTCGCTTCGCACCCCGCCGGCCGAGACTCCGGAGTGGATCCGCGTCCAGCTCGACACCGGGGGCGTCGCCGCCGGTGCCGAGACGGTGCTGAGCGCGCTGACGCAGGCGCGGGACGAGCGCCGGCTCACGATCCCGGTGCTGCGCGCCGGCTCCATCGGATACTCCTTTGCCGACCCGGTGGTGGAAATCCAGACCGCCGGAATGCCACGCGTGCACTACGGCCACGTCACGGCGGAACTGGCGCAGCAGATCATCGAGCAGCACGTCATCGGACACCGGCTCCTGGACGATGCGATCATCGCGACGCGCCGGCGCTCCATCTCCCTGAGCACGCCGGTCACACACATCCTCGTGCGCGACACCGGTCCGGAGTCGACGAGCAAAACCCAGTTCTTCCAGTTCTCCTTCCGAGAGGAGCTCAAGCGTCGCGGCCTCGCCGAGCGGGTGCAGGTCGTGCGGGCCGAGGACATCGGCATTTATGACGAAGGCGCCGTCGTCCAGCTCCTGCCGGACGGCGTAACCTACGCCAACGTGCTCGCGCCGGACGTGGCGCGGATCGTCGGCGAATCGGTGGAGGGTGGTCACGTCGTCGACGATCTCCTCTGGAAGACACCCGACAAACAGGTGCGCGTCGTTTTGCGCCACTGCGGCAGTGTCGATCCGGACAGCCTCGAGGACTACCTCCACCGCGCCGAGGGCTACCAGGGGCTGCGGCGGGCGCTCTTTGAACTTACGCCGGAGCAGGTCATCGCGGAGCTGAAGGCCAGCGCGCTACGCGGTCGCGGCGGCGCCGGTTTCCCCACGTGGATGAAATGGCAGCTGACGCGGGCCCAGCCGGCGGCGCAGCGTTATGTGATCTGCAACGGCGACGAAGGCGACCCGGGCGCATTCATGGACCGCAGCGTCCTGGAGAGCGATCCGCACGCGGTGCTCGAGGGCATGATGATTGCGGCCTACGCCATGGGATCCACCAAGGGCTATTTCTACATCCGCGCGGAATACCCGAAGGCGGTTGAGCGCGTCGAACGCGCGATCCAGCAGGCGCGCGAACACGGGTTGCTCGGCACGAAAATCCTCGGCAGCGACTTCTCGTTCACCGCGAAGATCCGGCTCGGCGCCGGCGCCTTCGTCTGCGGCGAGGAAACGGCGCTCATCGCGTCGATCGAGGGCCGGCGCGGCAGCCCGAGTCCCCGCCCGCCCTACCCGTCCGTCCGCGGGCTCTGGGGGATGCCGACCGCGATCAACAACGTCGAGACGCTGGCCAGCGTCCCGGCGATCCTGATCAAGGGCGGCGCCTGGTACTCCGCCTACGGGACCGCCACTTCGAAGGGCACGAAGGTCTTCGCGGTCACCGGCAAGGTCCGCAACGCCCAGCTCGTCGAGGTGCCGATGGGCACGACCCTGCGGGAGATCATCTACGAGGTGTGCGGCGGCGTGCTCGACGGCAAGGACATCAAGGCCGTCCAAACCGGCGGCCCGTCCGGCGGCGTCATTCCCGCCGAGCACCTCGACACGCCGGTGAGCTACGAAACGCTCCAGCAGCTTGGCTCGATCATGGGCTCGGGCGGGATGCTCGTGATGGACAAGACCGACTCGATGGTCGACGTCGCGAAATTCTACCTGCGGTTCTGCGTCGACGAATCCTGCGGCAAATGCGCCCCCTGCCGCATCGGCGGCTACCAGCTCCTGCAGATCCTTGACCGCATCTCCCGCGGGCGCGGGACCGCCGACGACCTTCCCCTCATCCGGCGGATCTGCCAGGCGATGCAACGGGCGTCGCTTTGCGGCCTCGGCCAGACCGCCCCCAACCCGGTGCTGTCGACGCTCCGGTACTTCGGGCCGGAATATCAGGCCTTCATCGAGGGCGGCCCGAGCTACGCCCGCAAGATGAGCCGTGGCGGCGGAGGCGGTGCACCGCCACCCGCGGCCTCCCGGCCGGCCACGCCCGCCGAGCCGGCGGCGAAGGGAGGGACCGAATCATGATCAAGGCGCTCATCAACCAACTCCCCGTCGAAGTCGCCGAAGGCACGAGCATCCTCGACGCCGCCCGCCGGGTGCAGGTGAAGATTCCGACGCTCTGCAAGCATCGGGACCTTCTCCCCACCGCCGCCTGCGGCATCTGCATCGTGCGCAACAAGGGCGGCAACAAGCTGATCCGCGCCTGCTCCACTCCGCTGGAAAACGGCATGGAGATCACGACGCACGATCGCGAGATCGTCGACGTCCGCCGCTCGACGCTCGAGCTGATCCTCTCCAACCACCCGCAGGCGTGCCTCACCTGCGGACGGAACGGCGAGTGCGAACTCCAGTCGCTGGCGGCCGACTTCAACATCCCGATGGAGTCGATCAAGCGGTACGTGAAGGACACGCCGCCCGACCGCTCCACCGGCTCGATCATCCTGGAATTCCAGAAGTGCATCAAATGCGGCCGGTGCATCCAGGTCTGCCAGGAAATCCAGAACGTCTGGGCGCTCTCTTTCCTTGAGCGCGGGATCAACACCCGCATGGCGCCCGCCGGCGACATCACTCTCGCCGAATCACCCTGCGTCAAATGCGGCCAGTGCTCCGCCCACTGCCCGACCGGCGCCATCGTCGAAAACGACGAGACTCCGATCGTCTGGGAGGCGCTGCACGACCCGGAAAAGATCTGCGTCGTGCAGATCGCGCCGTCGGTCCGCGTGACCGTGGGCGAGGCGTTCGGTCTGCCGCCCGGCACGAACCTCACGAAGAAACTCTATGCCGCGCTCCGGCGACTCGGGTTCAAGGCCGTGTTCGATACGAACTTCTCGGCGGACGTCACAATCGTCGAGGAAGCCAGCGAGTTCGTCGAACGGTTCGTCCACAAGCGCGGACCGCTGCCGCTGATCACCTCGTGCTGCCCGTCGTGGACCGACTTCATGGAGAAGCGGCACTACGACTTCATCGACAACTTCTCCACCGCGAAGTCGCCGCAGCAGATGCTCGGCGTCCTCGCGAAGACCTACTACGCGCAGAAGCTCGGGCTCGACCCGGCGAAGATGTTCGTCGTCTCGATCATGCCGTGCACGGCGAAGAAGTACGAGTTGTCGCGCACCGAGGAAATGTACGCGTCGGGCTTCAAGGACGTCGACGTCTCACTGACCACGCGGGAACTCGCGCGGATGCTCAAGCAATCCGGCATCGAGTTCCTCCAGCTCGCCGACGGCGCGGCCGACTCGCTGCTCGGCGACTACTCGGGCGCCGGGACGATCTTCGGCGCGACCGGCGGCGTGATGGAGGCGGCGATCCGCACGGCCTACCATTACGCGACCGGCCACAAGCTCGAGAAGATCGAGCTCGAGGCCGTCCGCGGGCTCCAGGGCGTGAAAGAGGGCACGATCATGGTGGCCGGTTCCCCGGTCCGCGTCGCCGTCGCCCACGGGCTCGCCAACGTCGAACAGGTGCTCGACCGCGTGCGCCAGGCGCGCGAAGCCGGCACGGAAACGCCCTATCACTTCATCGAGGTCATGGCGTGCCCGGGCGGGTGCATCGGCGGCGGCGGCCAGCCGTACGGCGTCGACAACGAGCGGCGGAAGCTGCGGATCGCGGGCCTGTATCAGGACGACCGCGACTGCGCGGTCCGCTACTCGCATGAAAACCCGGAGGTGATCCGCGTCTACAACGAGTTCCTCGGCAAGCCGCTCAGCCAGCGCGCCCACGAGCTCCTGCACACGCGGTACACTGCCCGCCCGATCTACAAGCGCTGAGCCCCGGCGATTCCGTTCGGTGCGCTTCGCCAAGGCATGCCTATGGTAGGGTGCGGACTCCGTTCCGCGCCGAGGCGGCCAGGGGACTGGCCGCCCTACCGATCGGCGTCATCCCGTTGTGCGAATCTCACTTGGTGAAGCCCGGGGCCGCGGCCGGGCAGACTGGCCGCCCGACGCGTGCCGACGCGACGAGGGAGCCGCCTTCGGTGGAACGCGCTGTCCTCAGCGCGTTGGTTTGAGGCGATCGGCCCGATGAGGACATCGGGCTCCACCGGGGAAAAGCTCTCCTCAAGAAATGCGCGCGATTGGCCAACGGCTGCCGCGGTGATCGCCGCGCGCTCCGACACAATTCGCTCCCTTCCCATGCGCCCGGTCCGCCCTACGCCCCGCATTCAGGTGCTCGCCGCACTCGCGGCGCTCGTGATCCTGTCGCTTCCGACACGGGGTGCGGTCCCTGATGACGCCTCCGCTCCCGTCCAGTTGCCCGAGTTCTTCGTACCGGGCGAACGCGTCGGCGCCCGCGACCTGACCGTACCGCGCGGCGACCTGCGCCCGCCGGAACCGAACCTCGGCCCGGAACTCCTCGCGATTCCAGGCGTGTACGGACATGCCCGCGCGGCGGACGCGATGGAGCCGAGCATCCGCGGGCTGGGATTCGACCGCGTCGCGACAACGATCGACGGCATCCCGCTCGTCAACGCGTCGCCGGAACGCACGAACTCTCCCGTCGTGATCCTCGGCGACGCGGCCGTCACGGCGATGATCGTCACCAAAGCGCTTCCGTCCGTCACGCAGGGCCTGGTGACGACCGGCGGCCGGATTGCGCTCCAGACCGGGGACGCGGCGACCCAGCCGGGCGCGCCATCGACCACGGCCACGCTCACCACCACGTACAACGGCGCCCGCGATGGGTTCGTCGCGCAGGGGCGATTTGCCACCGCAGCCGGCGCGTGGAACGCGGGCGCGACCTTCTTTCGCAACGACCTGGGCGACTACACCGCGGCGGATGGCCGCGTGGTCGCCGCGCGGTTTGACGACTACGGCGGATCGGCGGCGCTCGCGTGGCGCGGCGGCGGTCACCAGGCGCGGATCGCCTTCCTCCAGCGCCGGCTGCGCGACCAGGAGACCGTGTCGCTCCCGCTCGACGGCAGGAACACGGAATCGGACGTCCTCACCTTCAACGACCGCTGGTCCGTCGACGCCGGCGCGTTGCAGGCGATCGAGGTCCGGGCGGGGACGGCGTACACCGATCCGTACATCACCAGCGAGGCTCGGAAAGCCCCGGCGCTCACGTTCGCCCAGGCGACCGCCCGCTCGAGCGGCGGCGGCGTGACCACGATCTGGCAGCCGGCGGGATTCGGCGTGCTCCGCGCCGGCGCGGATTTCGCCGGACAGGATCGCCGGGCGGTCCGGACCACGGCCGCGGGAAACGACTACATCTGGCCCGACGCGACGTACACCGACGTGGGCGTATTTGCCGAATGGACACGCTCGCTCACCCCGGCCTGGCGGCTCCGGCTCGGGGCGCGCGGCGACGACGTCGCGAGCGATGCGCGCGCCGCGGATCGCCTCGCGCTCGGCCGTCCCATCCGCGACCAGTATGTCGCGTACAACGGCCCGGCGGCCGGCGCCGTGGCGCGCCACGATCACGCGGGTGCCGCGAACGCGCTGCTCGAATGGAACCGGAACCACACGGTCTCGGCCTTCGTCGGCGCGGGCTACAGCGTGCAGCCGGCGGGGGTGATGGAGCGCTATCGCGCCTTTCTCAACGCGCTCGGCGGCGACGGCCGCGGCGGAAATGCCGTGGAGCTCGGCAACCCGGCGCTCCACCCGGAACGCAAGGTCGCGCTCGAGAGCGGCGGCACCTGGCGCGGGTCATGGCTCGATCTCGAAGCGACCGCCTACTACTACCGCGTCGACGATTTCATCCTGCGCGAACCGGTCGGCACGACGCAGCCGCCGCTGGCCCCGATGGTCGTGTTTGGCTATCGGAACACCCCGGCCGATTTTTTCGGGACGGAGCTCGGCGCGACCTTCAGACCCGCGGCGGGCTGGTCGATTCCCGTGACGTACGCGCTCTCCGAGGGGCGACACCGCGACACCGGCGTGGGATTGTCCGACATCCCGCCGTGGGAAGGCACGATCGCCGTGCGTTACCGGGGCTCTTTGCGAACCATGCCGTGCGCGGTCGAGTTCCGCGGCCGGGTGGTCGGAGCCCGAAACAATCCCGCCCCGCTGGAAAATCCGCTGTTCGGCGCGACCGGCGGCTTCTCGGTGTGGCACATCCGCGCCGGAATTCCGCTTGGCCCCCGGGTGAAACTCGAGGCGGGCATCGAAAACCTCCTCGATCGCCACTACACCGAATATCTCACGCCTCCGGTCGCGCCCTTCGCTCCGGCCAGCGGGAACCTGCGGCCGGGCGATCGCGTGCCCGCACCGGGCCGCTCCGGGTGGGTATCGATCACGTTGAGTTTGTGAAACCGTCCCTCGCCCCATGCTAGCCGCAGTCGTCACGACGCTGTTCTTCGCCGCCACACCGGTGTTTGCGAACCGCGCGGCGGGACTGCTGGGCAGCACGCGGGCCAATTTCTGGCGGCTCGTCGTCGCCGCGCTGCTGCTGGGCGGCTGGGCGCACCTTGCCGGGGAAGGCTTCGCCGGTCCCGCCGTCGGCTGGTTCGTGCTCGGCGGTGTCGTCGGATTCGGCATCGGCGGGCTGGCAATGTTCGAGTCGCTTCCGCGGCTGGGTTCCACGTTGTCGAACCTGATCGTGCAATGCGTGGCGGCCGTCGTCGCGGCGATGGTCGAGTGGCTTTGGCTGGGCACGCGGCTGACGCCCCTCGAGATCGCCTGCGGCACGCTCACGCTCGCGGGCGTCGCGATCGGCCTGCGACCGCAGAGCCTCCCGCGGTTTGCGCCGCGCCAATGGGTCGGCGGACTCGCGTGGGCGTTCCTCTCCGCCGCCGGCCAGGGCGTGGGCGCCGTGCTCAGCCGGAAGGCCTTTGCGGTCAGCGCCTCTGTTCACGTCGTGATCGATCCCGGCACGGCGGCGTATCAGCGGGCGATCGGCGGACTTGTCGTCGCCGCGCTCGCGTTGCTGCTGGTCGCGCGGCGCGGGGCCGAACCGATTCGGGACGGCCGTTCAGCTCCGCCATGGGTGCTCGCCAACGCGCTCACCGGCCCGGTGCTGGGCGTAACGTGCTATCAGTGGGCGCTCCAGACCACCGCGGCCGGAATCGTCCAACCCATCGTGGCGGCGGCCCCGCTGCTCACGATCCCACTCGCCGCCCGGCTCGAACACCAGCGTCCACGTCCGTGGTACTACGTCGGCGCCGTCCTGGCGGTCGTCGGCGTCACGGGGCTGCTGCTCCGGTGATCGCGTGAGATCAACCCAGCTCGACGGGACCGCGAGCGCCACCACTCGCGTGCGCCTACCGCAAATCAACCTGGGGATTGCCGAAACGAGGTGGAACGCGATGTCCCCATCGCGGTTGGATAGGGTCGGCGCCACGCGAGCCGCAGCGGCTGTTGGCAAATGCGTCCGGCGAGGCTGGAGCCGCAGGTCGAGGTCATGAACGTCTCCGAAGCGCAGCCACCGCAACGCGACATAACATGCCAGATATGGCATATTATCCATGGTAACATGCCATATCTGTCCGATTATCGTATTTGGTCCCGTGACACACCGCGCGGTTCTCCCAAGCGGCGCAGCCCGTTGTTTGGCAACCTGCGGGCGAAGTCCGGCCGGTTGCCAGGGGTTGCTTCACCGCCGGGGCTGTGTCGAATTCGGCCCGCATGCATTACCGCCCATTCGGACGACAGGGATTCAACTGCTCGGAGATTGGCTTCGGGGCTTGGGCCATCGGCGGCTCCTGGGGCGCCCAGGCCGATGCCGACTCGATTGCCGCGCTGAACCGGGCGATTGACCTGGGCTGCACCTTCATCGACACGGCCGCCGGCTACGGCAGCGGCCGGTCGGAGCGGGTGATCGGCCAGGTCCTGCGGGAGCGGGCCGGGCGCGGCAAAACCGAACGGGTGTTCGTGGCAACGAAAACCCCGCCGACCGACGGCACCTGGCCGCCATCGCCGTACGACCGCGCGGAGGAGCGGTATCCGGAAGCCTATCTCCGCGAGAACATCGCCACGCGCTGCGCCAATCTCGGCGTCGAGAAGCTGGACCTGCTGCAATTGCACACCTGGACACGCGCCTGGAATCGCGACCCGAAACCGTTCCAGATCCTGCGCCAGCTCCAGCGTGAGGGCCGGGTCGGTCTCGTCGGCATCTCCACGCCCGAGCACGACCAGAACAGCGTCATCGACCTCATGCGCGGTGGCTGGGTCGATTCCGTCCAGGTCATCTACAACCTGTTCGAGCAGGAGCCCGCCGCCGAGCTGCTCGACGTCGCGCGCGAACACGGCGTCGGCATCATCGTCCGGGTCGTGTTCGACGAGGGCGTGCTCACGGGCAAGTTCACCCCCGACACGCGGTTTGCCGCCGACGACTTCCGCGCCCGCTACTTCGAGGGCGACCGGCTCGGACGGGCGATTGCGCGGGTGGAGGAGATTCGCCGCGATCTCACCGGCAGCGGCTACACGCTGCCGCAGGCGGCGATCAAATGGGTGCTCGCCCATCCGGCCGTCTCGACGGTGATCCCCGGCATCCGCAACGTCGCGCAGGCGGAGATGAACTGCGCGGTGAGCGATCTGCCGGCGATGCCCGAGGCGCTTGTCACCAAACTGCGCCGGCACAACTGGCGCCGCGCATTCTGGTATGGCGGCAAATAAGAGCGGCCCGGTTTTCGAACGCTTTGCGGTCTTCGCGAGAATCCGACGGGGAGGGCAGCGAGTCCCTTCGCCGCTTGCTTGGGGACGTGGCGCCCACGACGCACTGCACAATCAGGTGCGGAGTTCCTTCCGCGCCATGGCTCGATGTAGGGCGCGGTCGCCTGACCCCGCCGAGACGGCTTGGCGAGGACGCCTCGCCCTACCCTGTGGCGTGAGCAAGCTCACCGCCTACGGGATCGATACAGGGCACGGTCGCTGACTCCGCCGCGGGCGGGTTCGTGGTTTCGATGCAACCGGCCGCGGCGGGGTCGGCGCCCCCGCCCTGCAGTGTCTAAATCGTATCGCCCATTTCCCGGCACACGCCACGCGGGAGCGATTTGTACTATTTTCGGAGCGGCACGCCGGCTTTACGTCCGAGGGGCGTCCGGATGTCGATGCGGGGGTCGGTGAGCGATTTTTCGCTCCCGCGTGTTTTCTCCAGCGTCGCCCCACTACCCGTCGCGCCGGCGCGCGGTGAGGCGTCGCGGGAGTGCGGCGGGGAAACGGGCGCGACAGGACGGGGGCGCGGGGGCGGCGGTCGCCCACCCGAAAAGCCCAGCACATGAAAACCGCCATGCATCACCCCCATCGATCGTTCGCGGCTCTCGCCGCCTTGATCCTGTGCGCACCGTTGTCCGGACTTGCGCAAACCGACGAATCGACCACGCCCTCCGGCGAGGTCCTCACGCTCCCCCGGTTCACCGTGTCCGAGACCCGCTCGAATCCCTACCAGTCCCGGCAGGCGCTGTCGGCCTCGCGCATTGCCGTGCCGATCCTGGACATCCCGCAGACCCTGTCTGTCGTGCCGAAGGAATTGATCGAGGACTCGCAGGGCATGCGGATGCTCGACGTCGCCAAATACGTCACCCCAATCCAGGAGAACACGCTGCCGTTCGGCGGCGACCGCTACACGATCCGCGGCTTCACGGTGTCCGCCGAATTCATCGACGGCACGAACATCTCCGGCGCCGATGGCTACAGCATGTCGCTCGCCCCGTATAACATCGAGCGGATCGAGGTCATCAAGGGACCGAACGCGATCCTCGTGCCCGGCGGCAGCCCCGGTGGCGTGATGAACCCGATCACCAAGTCGCCCCTCAACCAGGACCAGGGCGAGGTCACGCTCGAGGTGGCCGAGTACGCCGCGAACGCGTTCAGCTTCGACGTGAACCGCGTCCTGCTGAAGGACAAGTCCGCCTTCCGGCTCGTCGCCGCCGTCTGGAAAACCGACTACTACATCAAGGACCAGGTGCGAAACGGCTACGAGATCTCGCCCTCGTTCTCGTACCAGCTCTCGCCCGCGCACAAGCTCACGCTGAAGGGTGATTTCGTGCAGAACCGCGAGACCAACCTCGGCGGGCTGCCGCTCGATCCGAGCGTCGGCGGGACCACCCCGGCGCGCATCGCCCGCGGGCTGCCGCGGAACTGGCAGTTCGGCAACCGGACCGACATGCGGCACCGCGCCACGTCCCGCGGCAGCGCGGAACTGCTGTCGACCCTCGGCACGCACGTCACCTCACGGCTGTTCGTCCTCGCTGATTATGTCCGCCGCATCGACGTCGGCGGCACCAGCGCCGCCGTCAGCGGGGCCGGCGGCGGCAGTCGCAATCCGTTCACGGGCTACTACGAGCCGGGCGTGAACTGGAACACCTCGGCCTACAATGCCGACGGCACCGTCACGCTGGCCGGCACGTCCGTTCCCGTGACCGATCCGTCGACGTGGGTGTACACGCGAAACAACGGCAAGGTGGACCTCCAGTACACCGAGGCGCACCTGAAGAACGACTACGCCGCGCTGTTCGAAACCAAATACGTCAAATCGACGACGATCCTCGGCTACGCCGCGAACACCTCGAAGGTGCGCTGGCGTTCGTGGGTGCCGGCGGCACGGCCGTCCGTCCCCGCCAACAACCTCGCGTCAATCACCTACCCCGCCTACAACTTCGCGCCGATCCTGCCCGGACTCACGACCGACAACCGCGGCACCGACCGGATCGGCAAACAGAACGACCTCCAGGCGTTCGTGTACGAGACCGCCGGTTTCTGGAAGGATCGCGTCCAGCTCTCCGGCGGCGTATCGCGCTTCTTCGGCGTGCTCAGCCGCGCCGACAACACCGGCACCGCGATCCTCGCCTCCCTGCCGAATTCGCCGGCCTACAACCTGACCACGAACGCGACCTCGCTCGGTGTCGTGGTGAAGCCGATCAAGCAGGTCTCGGTGTTCTACAGTCGGAACACGACCGGCGGTTCGCTCCCCGGCTCGCTCAATGCCGGCGTCACCGACCCGAATGCGAAACTGGCCCAGGGCGGCCAGAAGGAATACGGGATCAAGGCTGACTTCCTGGACGGCAAGATCACCGGGTCGGCGTCGTACTTCGACATCCAGCAGCAGAATTATGCCGTGACGAACAGCGAGTATTACTCGCTCGTAGCCGCCGGCCGGCTCGCGGAGGCGGCCGCGCTGCCGCAGGCGCTGTACATGAACCTCAACTCGAAAGGCTGGGAGTTCGAGGCCACGTGCTCCGCCATCAAGGACCTCACGATCCTGGCCAACTGCACGTTCGTGAAAATCCGCCAGCCCGTGACGGACGTCCGGTTGCGCGGCGTTCCCGACCGGGCGTACGGCATTTACGCCGACTATCGCTTCAGCTCGGGCCCGCTCACCGGCTTCGGCGTCAACGTCGGACTCGACTACAAGAGTGACGTCGCCGGCGAGAATGCGACCGGCTACACGACGACGCGGCCGTTGCCGGGCGCGACGCCCTTCGTGCCCGTGCAGCCGTCGTTCATCGTCGACGGCCGGACGCTCGTGAACGTGGGCCTCAGCTACCGGACGAAGACCTGGAGCGCCTCGGTCACGCTGATGAATGCGCTCGACGAGGACTACATCCTTGCGGCCGGCAGCCGGACCTCGCTCGTCGTCGGCACGCCACGAAACTGGAAGACCTCGTTCACCTACAAGTTCTGATCGGTGAACCGGGCGGTGCCTGGCTGGCTGACTGGCAGGCACCGCCCCATTTGAGCCGGAGGCCCCGCGATGCACGATCGAGTGATACCCCGCCTGCCGTCGATGTTGCGCTACCTCGCCAACGGCCGGATTCGCTGGAAACAGAGCGTGCTGTGCAACACGCGCACGAACTGGGAATTCTACGCGGTCATCGAGGGACGCTGCGGCCCGATTTTCCACGATGGCGAGCGGCCCGTGATCATCGAGAAGACGCTCTGGGTCTTCGCCCCCGAATGCTCGCACGGGTGGGCGGACGACGGCCGGCCGTTTCACCGGATCGCGTTCCACTTCTCCACCGTGCCTTATCCGCTCGACGAGGTGGTGCGCCAGCGGGGTTGGTTCGGACGCCGGCTTGACGATGTCGAAATCCGCCGGATCCGGCAGATCGCGGCGGAACTCGAACCCCACTACGTCCACCCCAATCTGCTCAGTCCGCTGCTGTTTCAGGGCCGGCTGATGGACCTCGCGGCGCTCGCGCTGGCCGACCACGCGTCCGCCCAGCCCCCATCGCTGCCGGATCTCGCGGTTTCGAAGGTCGAGCAGGCGATCTGCTGGTACACCGAGCATCTCAGCCGCAATCCTCCCGTCCGCGAGGTGGCCGACTCCGTGCATGTTTCGTCCAGCCACCTGCGCCGGCTGTTCTGGCTCGTCCGACGGACGAGTCCGAAGACGGCGTTCCAACGGATCCGGATCGACAAGGCGAACGAACTGATGAGCCGCTCGGCGTACACGCTCGACGCGGTGGCGCGCCACTGCGGGTTCGCCAACGCCAGCCATCTCTGCCGGGAGTACCGCCACTTTCACGCGTTTACCCCGACCCACTGGCGGAAGCGGCTGGTCGCGGCGTTCGCCCAGCCCCTGCCGGTGGGAGTCGACCCGGTTCGCCAATTCAGCGTCCGACCGGCGGAGCGGACGATGAGCGCGTAGCGCCGGCCGCCGGCAAAACCCCGGTTGCCACCGGCGCGCGGACGCGGTTGATTGCGCCGCGTGGATTCGCTGCCGCTGCTCGCCCCCCTGTTCCTCGTCTTCGAGGTGTGGCAGCTCGTGCTCAGCGAACGCTATCTCGGCATCAAACAGATCGCCCGTGGCGCCGATCCGCGGACGCTGGGATTGGGGGAGTTCACCGCGTTCCTCTGGTCGGTCAGCATCTTCGCGTACTGGATCTGGATGGTCCTGATCGTCTTCAGCCCCGTCGGCCGCGTGTACGGGATCGTGCTGTTTGCCGTCTCCATGATCGGTTTCGCAATCCGCCGCGGCACGACGTTGAAGTGGGTGCTCGTCATCCTGACGATCGAGGGTGCGGTGCGCGTCGGCCTGCTGTTTTCGCTCTGTGCCATGCTCTGGTGGCGGCATCGTCATTGACCGGTGAGCACGCCGTACCCGGAAATCCGGCGTCTCTCGCCGAACTTCGATCTGGCGCCCGCGCACGAACGCCGGGGGGTGCTGTTTCACGACAGCATCGATCCTTTCGAGGCCACGATCGCCCGGATGCTCCGGCCGGAAAGCAAGGTGAGCTACCACGTGCTGATCGCCCGCGACGGCACGCGCTGCACGTTGGTCGACGATGGCCACGTCGCCTGGCACGCGGGGGCCTCGCGATTCCTGGAGCGAACCCGATGCAACGACTTCCTGCTGGGCGCGGCCTTCGCCGGGGACACGTACGCGACGCCGCTCACGTCGCCGCAGATCGAGAGCGCCCTTGAATGGCTCGAGCCGCGCTGGCGGCCCTGCGGCTGGACCGTCGACCGGATGACCGATCACCGCCAGGTGTCACCCGGACGAAAGACCGACCTGAATCCGGTCGAATGGGAGCGGCTGCGGCGCGCCATCGCCGGACGTTTCGGCGAGATCCGACCGGCCTGACTTCGGCCGATCCGACCCGTCCGCCCCTCCTAGCGGACAAACCGCCGGACTTCGCTTTTCGGCGCGGGTTCGGCGAACGACTCGCGGAAAAATTCCTGCGCCGCGCCGATGAACTTGGAATACTTCGTATAATCTCCCGCCCACGAATTCGGCACGCAGACCCGCTTGATCACACCGCCGCCAATCTTGTCCGGCGCGGCGGCATCGGGCGCCAGTTCCATCGAGAATTTCGGATCGTGGGTGTGCACCACGTAGTGGCGGGAGCCGTCGCGGTGTTCGCGCTCGATGCGCAGGAAATCGGGGAAATTCATCGCGCGCCGAGACCATGCCCCACGTCGCATGCCCGCACAACTGCGATTTTGCGCCCTTTCTCCTTGAGCCGCAGGGCGGGCAGTCGCAAAAACAGACCCACACCCGCTGGTCGCGCCGCTCTAATCCAAGCTCCGGCCGTCCGGACGCGTTGGCGAGGAGGGGAGGCGGATGGCGGACCCTACCATGAGCTCACCCAGCCCCGTTCCGAAACTGCCGCTCTGGATCTTCTTCGCGACCGACGCCCTGTTGATCGCGCTCGGCGCGATGATCGGCGTCCAGCATCCCCGTCCCTGGTCGGAGACGATTGTCATCGCGGTAGTCGTCTGCTTCGTCGCCGGCGCCGGCATCGGGTTGGTCCCCGTCCTGGTCTTTTTCGAGCGCCGGAAGAACGAGATGCTCGACGACCGGCAGAACGCGCTCGAGGCGCTGGCCCGCACGATCACGAGCGCGGCGGAACAGATCAGCATCGCGGCAAACGGGCTGCACGAGATTGCCGAGCTTTCGCAGAAAAACCTCCGGCACGCCGAACAGCTGCCGCACAAGCTCCAGGAGAAGATCGCCGAGTTCCAGGCGCAGCTCACGAACGTCAACGACACCGAGAAGGAGGAGCTGGAAAAGGAACTGGAGGAACTTCGCTCGAGCGAGACGGAGCGGCTGCAGTCCGCCTCCGACAAGATCGCCCGGACCACGGCGGAATTCGCCAAACTGGAGGCGGCGACCCACCAACACCTGACTGCGGCAAACGAGGCGCTGTCGAAACTCGCATTTGGGACCGCCGGCGCCATCGGGAAGGCGCAGGCGGCGGCGGAACAGGCGCTGTCCCAGGCCCGCCAGGAAGCGGCCCGCGGGCTCGGCGAGGCCGCCGGCCAGGCGGTCAAGTCGATCGACGCAGCCAAGGCCGCCGCCCTCGGCGACCTCGGGAGCCGGTTCGACGACCACATCGTGCGGCTGAAAGACATGGTCGGGCAGTTGCAGCAGAAGATCGAGACGCTCCAGGCGGCCGCCAGCACGCTGCCGGCGCCGGTCACTCCGTCTGAATCGACGCCCGTGGCTCACCACGCGCCCGAAGAGGCGCCGCCAGCCGCCGCGGCGGCACCATCGGAGGAGGCTCATGCGCCGAAACGAACTCGGAAGCCGCGTCGCGAGGAACCCGCGCCCGAATCTCCCACCAGCTCACCGGCGGCTCCCGAGCCCGTGGCGCCACCCGCTGCGGAATCTGTGGCTGAGCCCGCGCCAGCGGCGGCCGAGCCGGCTCCCGTCACCGCCGCCGCATTCGCGGAGGTCGCTCCCGTTGCGCCTGCGACCCAGGAACCTTTTGTCCCGCCCGACGCGCCGGAAACCGTCGTCCCGGCCGCCCCGGCTTCCGTCGGAGAAGCAGTGAAGCCCGTCCGGAAACGCGCCCGGAAAACCGATGACGAACAGCCCGCCCTGGGTCTCGCGCTGGAGGACACCCCGCAAGGCGGCAACGGAGAATCCGCCGGCGACAGCCCGGGCGTGGTTGAACGGGTCCTGACGTCGGATGGCGCCACCCGGCTGCTGGTGACCGCCTATATCGGAATTGGAAATCGTCTCTTCATCCGTGGCGCCGGACCAGGTTTGAGCTGGGACAAGGGCGCGCCGCTCCAATTCGTTTCGATCGGCAAGTGGCGCTGGGAAACCAACGACGCCAGCGCGCCGGTCCAGTTCAAGCTGTTCAAGAACGACGAACAGGAGTGTTCGGCCCTCGGCACGCTGACGATCGACCCCGGTTACCAACACGAGGTCACCGCCGCCTTTGCTTAATTGCGGAATGCGGATTGCGGATTTCGGAATAGCAGACGCGGGACGACACCGAAGTCGCGGCGACCTTCGCACATAGTCCCCGATTCGAAGCGGCCACCCGACCCGTCTTGGCCCAAGCGCCAGGGTGCGGGTGCGGGCCGCCAGAACAGTGAGTGGCAATCGAGGCGGCAGCCCGCGTAGCCCCTCGGGCGGTGTACAACAAATCGATCAATCAAATCGCCACTTTGCCGGGACGATTCAGTTGAACCACGAAGGGACACGAATGAACACGAATAGGGAATCGTTGCCGCGACGTTGCTGATTTGCGCACCGAACAGTGGCTTGGTCCCCCACTCGTCGGGATTTCGGCGTTCCCTCTGTATTCGTGTCAATTGGTGTCCATGGCTGATGTCGCTCCGCTCGGTACGTGGTTTCTCCACTGCATGGTTCCGGCTTAGACACCGGCACCTGTGCGTTTCCAATTCCGCACTCCGCACTTCGCAATCAATAATGCGGCGGGCGCTCGTCCGCCGGGTCTTCGCCGTCGGTCGTCCCGCTCGTGCGGCCCGTCCGATCGCGCAAGGCCGTGAGCTCGCGGCGCAGTCGCGCAATGTCGTCGGCCATCTCGAGCATCGCCTTGTCCTGTTCGACGACGTGGCGTTCGAGATAGGCGACTTTCTCCTCGAGACGTCTAATTTCGTCGTTCAACGGTCGGTGCCGGCGGGCGGCTCATCTCCGCTTTCATTTTTTCCAACTCCGGCACCACGACTCGCTGATAGCAATCGGGGCAGACGGAATGGCTGAAATCGCTGCCGGTCCGCTCGCTGATATAGCCTTCGATCTGCTGCCAGTAATTTTTGTCGTCCCGGATTTTCTTACAATACGAGCAGATCGGGAGCATCTCCTCCAATTGGCGGACCTGGGTCGTATAGCGAAGGATCCGCTCGGCCACGCGCAGTCGCATCCACAACTCGGAAAAATCGAGCGGCTTCGTGAGAAAGTCGTCCACGCCCGCATCGGCCGCGGCCTTCTGGTTTTCCGATGTCGCGTCGCGGCCCGTCAGGAGGATGAAGTAAATGTAGTCCGCGCTGTTCCGGCGGCGAATCCGCCGGCAGAGATCAAGCCCGTCGCTGTTCGGCATCGTCCAGTCGCTCACCACGACGCGCACGGGGTCGGTCTGTAGCTGCTCCCAGGCTTCGTTGCCGTCACCGGCCTCGATCACCTCGTGCCCCAACCGGCGGAGGGCTTTGCGCAGGACAGCCCGCGCAACAGCGTCGTCTTCAACGGCAAGAATTTTCACGGCGGTTCGCTGGAAGGAAGTGACAAGGTAGTGTCGGTTCGGCGACAGCCAGGCAACCGGAAAAGGTCCGCCGGACAACCCGGCGGTCGGGTTCACTTCCGCAGCAGTTCGCGCAGGGTCGCGGGATCAGAGGTCGGCGCGTGACACGCGTACTCCTCGCAGAGGTAGACGGTGGCGCGGCCGTCAGTCGGCTTCATCTCGGCGAGCCACGGCGCATGCGCCGCGAGCCACGCCTGTCCGGCGCCGCCGTCCAGCGCAAGGAGGGACCGACGCGGCCCGATGCGTTCGTGCAGCACGCCGATCAGCGCGCGAAAATCGTCGGTATCCGGATCGCCGGCGATGACCGCGTGCCGCGGTGGTTCGAGCGCAAGCTCGAGTGCGCACAGCATCTGCGGCAGCGCCTGCGGGGAGCGCGACCACTGCGGTTGGAACGCCGCCAGCGTGCGCCGCGCACGGTCGCGCAGTCCGTCGCTGTTGAGCAGGGCGGATAGCCGCAGCAGATTCATCGCGGCGACGCTGCTGGGAGCCGGCTCGGCCCCGTCATGATCCTCCTTCAGCCGCAGCACGATCGAGGAATCGTCCGCCGCCGAGTTGAAATATCCGCCCGCGGCTTCGTCCCAGAACAGCTCGTCCATCTTCGACTGGAGCTGACCGGCCCAGCGGAGCCAGCGCAGGTCGAACCCCGCCTCGTACAAATCGAGCAACCCCTGGATGAGGAGGGCGTAATCCTCCGCAAATCCGCGGATGTCGCTGCGGCCCTCGCGCCATGCGCGGAAAAGCACGCCCTGAAAGCCGTCGTACAGCTCGCGCTGGATGAACGACGCCGCCCCGTTCGCGGTTTCGAGCCAGCGAATTCCGGTCGGGTCGTCCGCGCCGAGCACCTGATGCGCGCGCGCCAGCGCCGAGATCATCAGTCCGTTCGTCGCCGTCAGGATCTTGTCGTCGCGATGCGGACGCGGGCGCCGCGCCCGCGCGCTCCGCAGCCGGTCGAGGGCCGCCATCAGGCGGTCGTTCGCCTCCTGGACCGGAAGGTTGAACGCCTGCGCGGTCTCGGCGAGCGGACGCGTTTGCGCGAGGATGTTCCGGCCGCGGAATTCGCCCTGGGGATCGAGTTCGGGCGGAACATTGCCGCCCTCGGTGATCCCGTAATGCGCGGAAAACAACGGCGCGTCCGCACCGACGGCGCTCGCGATTTCCGCGTGCGTCCAGACGTAAAACGCCCCTTCCGCGTGTCCTCCGTCCGACGTCGCGCTGTCCGCGTCCTCGGCGGTGTGGAAGCCGCCGGCCGGGGTGCGCAGCTCGCGGACGGCGTACGCGAGGACATCGCGCGCGGTCCACGCAAAGCGCTCGTCACCGGTCGCCTGCCGCGCCGCGAGCAGATTCGCGGCGATCTGCGCCTGATCGTAGAGCATTTTTTCGAAGTGCGGGACAAACCAGCGCTCGTCGACCGAGTAGCGATGGAAGCCGCCGCCGACGTGATCGTGGATGCCGCCCCGCGCCATGGCCTGGAGCGTGCCGACGGTCATGCCGACCGCCTCGCGACCGAGTTCGCTTTCCACGCCCTGCAGCGCCGCGACGCGGAGGAGGAACTCCAGATTCGCCGCGCGCGGAAACTTCGGCGCTCCCCCAAACCCGCCGTTGGCCGAATCGAACGCCTCGTAGAAATACTGAAAACCGCGTTCGAACGCGGCGCTGCCGGCGTCCACCAGCGACTCGGAGCCCGGCGTGCCGCCGTCGCCGCTCCCAGCCGGTCCGCGGCCCGCATAGTGTTCGCGCAGGTTGTCGATCACCCGGTTCGCCTCGGCCACGAGTTTGGTGCGATCGTCGCTCCAGCCGCGCGCGATCACCTGCAGAATCGAACCGAAACCGGGACGCCCATTCCGGTCCTCCGGCGGGTAATACGTCCCGCCGTAGAACGGCTTGAGGTCCGGCGTGAGCCATGCGCTCAGGGGCCAGCCGCCGTGGCCCGTCATCGCCTGGACGTACGTCATGTACACGCGATCCACATCGGGACGCTCCTCGCGGTCCACCTTGACCGGCACGAAATGCTCGTTCAGCAGCGCCGCGATCGCCGGGTTCTCGAATGATTCGTGGGCCATGACGTGGCACCAGTGACAGGTCGAATACCCGATGCTGAGGAAGATCGGCTTGTTCTCGGCGCGCGACTTGGCGAAGGCGGTCTCGCCCCACGCGAGCCAGTCGACGGGATTGGCGGCGTGTTGCAGCAGATACGGCGACTTCTCGCGGGCGAGGGAGTTGGGCATGGGAACGACCACCCAACACCGGGACCGGCTGCGGTGCAACCGAAGTTGACGGCATCGGTCCCGGAACCCAGCGCCGTCACCAGCGCGATACCTCAACGGGTAGGGCTGGGACTCCGCTGCCAGCCGTGGCGGGGTCAGGCCTGGCCGCCGTAGCCTTTGGCGAAGGAGGCCGACCCCGCCCGACATCGAACCATGGCGCGGAAGGGACCCTCCCTGGCGCGAGCGCTTCCGCCTTCGCACCTTCGCTCGCGACCGCAGCCCGAGGGGACGTCGGGCTCCACCGAACTGAGGCGTTCAGCTTCGTCCTCATATCGGCCGCGGCTGTGCTTCCGGCGGGAGCCAAACCAGCTTGCGCCAAGCCGTCCATTTCGGCGCCAATGAGGGTGCCCCGATGCTTGCCTCCTTCCTCGCCGCGCTGTTCTTCGCGCTGAACGCCACGTTCGGCACGCACAACGTGCGCGCGCACGGACCGCTGCGGGCCAATCTCGGCCGCCTGATCATCGCGACGATCGCCCTCGCGCTGTTCGGCCACACGCTCGGAAACGGCTTCCACAGTGCCAGCGTCGGCTGGTTCTTCCTGAGCGGAATCATCGGCATGGGCATCGGCGACCTCGGCACGTACGGCGCCTTTCCCCTGCTCGGTTCGCGGCTGACGGTTCTCCTGACGCAGTGCCTGGCGGCGCCCATCGCCGCCGTGGGCGAATGGCTCTGGCTCGGCACGAAGCTCACGCTGGCGCAGATCGCGTGGGGCGCGCTGATCCTGGCCGGGGTCGCGGTCGCGATCATGCCGAGCAAAGCTCGACCTCCGCGGGTGCGCGTCCGCCCGATCGGTTTTCTCTTCGGGTTGCTCGCGGCGGCCGGCCAGGGGGTGGGCGCCCTCGTCAGTCGCAAGGGCGTGATGGTGGCAAGCGCCGCCGGCGAATCGGCCCACAACGCAATCTTCGGTCTCACGGCCGCCTATCAGCGCATTCTCGCCGGGCTGGTTTTCCTCGCCGTCTGGATGCTCATCCTCAAGGCCTGCAACCGGCTTCCGCCTCCGGTCGCCGCCGCACCGGCGGATGCGTCCGACCGCCGGCACGCCAAGGCCTGGATGCTGGCCAACGGCGTGACGGGGCCGGTGCTGGCGGTCGGCTGCTATCAGTGGGCACTCGCGACCACGCCGAGCGGCATCGTCCTGCCCATCGCCGCCACCGCGCCGCTGCTTTCGATTCCGATCGCGTTCTGGCTGGAGGGCGACCGCCCGCCCCGTCGCGCGATCCTTGGCGGCGTGCTGGCGGTGGCCGGCTGCGTGGCGCTCACGGCGAGCCGCTAGTGCGGTTCTGTCGTAGCCGCTGGTAGGGCGCGGAGCGCCCTCCGTAGCTTCAGCGAAGGAGGGTCCCTTCCGCGCCATGGTTCGATGTAGATGACATGAGGCCGACAGGAGGCACGTGATGTGCCAACCTGTCGGCTGACATGAATACAAACACATCTGAGCTAGAGCTTGGACGTGCTGCCGTTAGCGCGGCAGTGACTATT
>DASZYH010000224.1:0-22180 GCA_035545515.1 Opitutaceae bacterium | reverse complement strand
ACTGCTTGTTTCAGTGACGGCATGCTGCCTCCATTTTTCCCCAGCCATTGTTTGCGAGGCGGCTGGTCGCCAGTGGCATTTGACCTCGTTCGGACGAGTGGCGTCCAAAGTTACACATCGTCTCCGTCGGACTCGGCGTCGCGATCGAAGGCAAAAACGCTGTCGTTCACCTGAAGGACAGCGGACTCGAATTCCTTCCGGACAACCCCGGCCGTGGCGCAGGCCAACCACAGACGCACCAGCGCAGGCACTCCTGGCGCCGAGCCGTACGCCTCTGCGAGTGAGCGCACGACGCAGGCCGGTGTCGGCGCGCATGCGTTCGGCTTCGAGGGCATCGCGCTCGGCGTTGGCTTCGGCGCGCGTGGCGAAGTTCTTGCGGACGCGTTTTCCGTCGAGCCATCCATAGACGCGAAAAACGATTTCTCCTGACGGGTTGGTGAACTGCGAAACAACGAACGGACTGGCTTCTTTCATGACCGATTTGCCACTTCAACTGGCAAATCCGGAGTCGCCTTTTCTTAACCCGTTCAGCTCAGCGTATTAAGCTGGCGGAGAGGGTGGGATTGGCTCGCTACGCTCGGGGCTGCGCCCAAACAGCCGCAAACGGCTATTTGCCCATATCCCGCCCTCTGCATCCGCTGCGCGTATGCGTTTCGCTTCGCGAAACCCTCCATTTTTGCCTGCGGCAAAAATGGCGGAGAGGGTGGGATTCGAACCCACGGTGCCTTTCGACACTCCGCATTTCGAGTGCGGTGCGATAGACCACTCTGCCACCTCTCCGGAAGCATCCGGCCCGTCGTCGCTCGGGGCTCCGACGGGCAGGACGCGAAAACGTAGGGCGGGGCTCCGAAAACGGAAGCAGAAAATGTGTCGGGGCGCAGAGGACGGTTGGCCGGCCTGGCGGCTCAAACGGCGCGATCGCTTGGGGAGTACGTGGTCGCGGGGTAGTACTTGGCAGTGGGTAATTTGTCGTTGGCAGATCGTCGCGCGCTGTGGGGGGGCCACGCCCCCGAGCGTCCCTTCCCGGGGCGTCGAACGTTCCGCCAGCCGGGGCTTGGTTTGATATCTGCGCGCCTTGTTCATGGTGGACGACATCGACGACACCCTCGAGCGGCTTGGCCGGCGCGGCGCGCAGCTCGTGGGCGACGTGGTCCAGTACGAGGACGTGCATCGACTCTGCTACCTCCGCGGCCCCGAAGGCCTCTCATCGGCCACGCCCAAGAACGGTGAGCGGGTGGGGCCCGACGTCCTCATCGGGCTTCTCCTTCGTCTCCTTCGAAGCCTTCGCAAGACAAATGGATTTCTCGCGAAGGGCGCGAAGGATCCGAAGGTGAAGAAACCACGGATGGACGAATCGACACAAATTGAGACGGGGATGGACCGCGCGACGCGGGCATACCTGTTCATCGGTGGTTCTACCCAACCAGATTACGATCGACATGCTCTCGCTCGCTATGGCCGGACTTCGGCTTACTTCCCTTCGCTCTCACACCCTCATTTAGTTTTTGCCACGGCGTCGGCCACGGCCAGCAGAGCCTCGATCAGCGCGTCAATCTCGCGCTCCGAGGTCGGGAGGCCGGGCGTGATGCGCAGAGCCGGTTCTCCGCCGAGCGATGCCACGGTCGTGAACACCCGATGCTCGCGGTATAGCCGGTCATGCAGCGCGTCGGCCGGGATTCCGTTGAGCGTCACCAGCCCGATCGCCGATTGGCGTTCGGCTGTCCGCGGAGACAGCACGCGGAAACGCGCGTCGGCCCGCAGCGGCTCCGCCCAGCGCCGGTGGAGGTCACGCAGCCGCTCGCGCTTGGTGCCGGTGCCGAGCGTGCGATGCCACCGGATTGCCTCGCGCAATCCCGCTTGGAGACTGTCGGGGCGGTTGCCGAAACGCTCGAAACGCCGGACGTCGTCGCGCGCACACACCGTGTCGGCAAAGAGCGGCCGCAACTCCGGGATGTGCTCCCGCCGCACGTACAGGAGCCCCGTGCCGAGCGGCCCGCCCAGCCATTTGTGCAGGCTCGCGGCCAGGAAGTCGCACCCGAGATCACGGACCGAAAACTCCACCTGCGCGAAGGAGTGCGCCGCGTCGACCAGGGTCGGGATTCCGCGTTCGCGCGCCAGCGCACAGATCTTTCGCGCCGGCAGGAGGTGACCGGTGACGTGGATCGCGTGCGTGACGAGAACCAGCCGCGTGCGCGCCGACATCTCCGCCGCAAACGCCTCCACCACCTCGTCGTCCGTGGCCGGGTCCAATGGGATCCGCGCCTGCCGAACGACGACACCATCCTCCCGCATCCGCTGTTCGAGCGCCTGGGTCGCGGCGGTGTAGTCCTGGTCCGAGGCGATGATTTCGTCGCCGGCCTTCAGCCGCACCCCGCCGATCACGATGTTCAGCGCCTCCGACGCATTGCGCGTGATGACCACCTCGGACGGATCGGCCCCGGCGACGGCGGCTAGCTCGGTGCGCGTCGCCTCGAGCAGCGGGGCCGAGTCGAGCCATTTGAACTGCGAGCCGCGGCGGTTGATCTCGCGGGCGGCCGCAATCTCGGCCTCGAGCACCGCGCGCAAGGCCGGATGGTAGTACCCGTAGTTGAGCGGGATGAAGCTGTCGTCGCGCTCGTATTCGTCGGCGAGCCGCGCCCAGAACACCGCGTCTCCGGCCAGCTCCGCCACGGACTTCGATTGGACGAGCTGACTGAGTTCGGTGGGCGACATGAAATGGACCGAACTGTGAACGGCACCGACTCGCAACCGCCAATGTGCCCCGGCCATGACAGTGCCGCATCCGAACCCGCGAACAGCGGGGCTGAAACGCGAAAGGGCGCGAAATCGGAAAAGCGGAAAACGGCAGAAAAGCGAAACGCGAAACGCGGAAGGCGGAGGTCCGGAAGACCCGAAGTCCAGAGGACCGGAACGTCGATTGGAGGGGTAGGAGCCCTGAAAGGGGGACAGACCCTTACGGCTCGATACGCCGTTGCTGCCGGCAATCGGGCAGCCCACGTAAGGCAAAGGGTGACCATTGGCCCATGCCCATGGTCACCATGAGCCACCATTGGTGGCCATCAATACACCCGACCAGGGACCCCGGCCGGACGCTTATCCTGATACGCAACACGCCGAGGATTGGCTGTGGGCGCGGTGCCCTCACCGCGCGAGGCAGGTGGTCCGCTCGGGCATACATGTCACGAGTGACAGTTGTCACGATCGTGACAAACCCCCGGGAGGGCGTGTCACGAGTGACATGTCACGATCGTGACAAACCCCTCGGGAATCGCGTGTCACGACTGGCACGTGTCACTCGTGACAAAATCCGCTCCGGGGTGCGGCTGGCAGGATGATCGTGACAACCCCCGGGAGGGGCCCGTGTCACGAGTGACAAATGTCACGATCGTGACAGAACCCTCGGGATTGCGTGTCACGACTGACACGTGTCACTCGTGACAAAATCCGCTTCAGGGGTATGGCTGGCACGATGATCGTGACAAACCTTAGGGGGAGTCGTGTCACGAGTGAAGTACCGGCTGATTCCCACGCCGGCATCGCTCGATGAGTTCAGGGACGGCATGAGTCACAACTTTGCGCCTCCGGCGAAGGCGGGCGCCGCGGCCGGCGAGGCGCACCCACGGATGCCGAACTGGGACCTGACCAATCAACTCCAGGATGCCGAGGCGGCCTATGCGCTCATCTTGAAGCGAGCCGCCGAATGGCACGTCGACCCCGCGCGGCTCGGCATGGTCGGGTTTTCGGCTGGCGCGGGACTGACGATGGAGTCCGCCCTCCACTCGAAGACGATGAAGCTGGCGTTCATCGCGCCCATCTATGGCAGCCTGCGCGCTGTCGAGGTGCCGAAGGATGCCCCGCCGCTGTTCTTCGTCGTCGCCAGCGATGATCCGCTCATGTTCCACGGCGATTTCGGACTGATCAAGTCGTGGTGGGATGCGAAGCGCCCCGTCGAATTCCACCTTTACCAGAATGGCGGGCATGGGTTCGGTCTCGGCTATCCCAATCGCACCGCCAACGGCTGGTTCCCGGTGTTCATCCACTGGCTCGAGGTGAATAAATTCCTGGGGAAAAGTTCGGCGCATCCCTGAGGAGCGCCGCGAGGTGCGCGAAGGGTTCACCGAGAAAAACGGAAGGGCTCACGCGGAAACGCGGAGAACGCGGAGAGCCCGATCCAGTGTAGCCGAAATCGTGAGATTTTGGCGGAGGCGGTTTGATGTCGGGCGGGGTCGCCTGACCCCGCCGAGTTTTCGGAACGTCTCAAGGCGGGGTTCGGCGATCCCGCCCTACATCGAACCATGGCGCGGAGTGGAGCCCGCGCCCACCCCAAGGCGATTCATTCGCCAGCCTGCGGGATAAGTCGGATGAGGACCACGCCGTGCGGGGCGACTTTCGTTTCGAAATGGTCTTTGAAATCGCCGAGGTCGCGCTGGCGCCAGAGGTCGCGGACGCGGAAGGTCGTGCCGACGTGCGGCGTCGGGAGAGTGCCCCATGGGCCCCATTTCACGCCGACGGTCGCCTCGGTTTCGCCGCGGTTGAAAAGTCCGACGGCGATCGAGCCGTCCGCGAGCGTTTTCGCGTAGACGACCTGGTTGTCGTGATTGCTGATCTGCGTCGCCTGCTTGCCGAGCGCGTCCTGGTCGATCGCGAGCACCTCGTCGTTCGTGAGCAGCCCGAGCGTGAAGTCGTCGATCTGCGCGAGATCACAGCCGAGGATCAGCGGCGACGACAGCAGGCACCACAGGCTCATGTGCGAGTACTGCTCGTCGGGCGTGAGCCGCGTCGGATGCAGGTTCGGTCCCCAGCCGACTTTCCCGAGCACGAGCATGTCGGGATCGCTCCAGTGTCCCGGTCCGGTGTAGGCCGCCCAGCGGTCCTGGGAAAAACCGTTGCGACTGACGCTCTCCCAGGTGTCAACGATGTCGCCGGTGGTCCGCCAGGCGTTCGCGAGCCGCCGATAATCGGGAGCGTTGTCGTAGAGTCCGGTGTTCGAGAGGCTGAACACGATGTCACGACCGGTGGCGCACAGGGCGCGGGCCATCTCGGCGACGTGCGGCGGATCGTTCGGGAACCAGTCGTACTTCAGGTAATCGACGCCCCACTGCGCCCACTGGCGGGCATCGTTCACGGCAAACGAGTGGCGGCCGAAGGTCCAGTTGACCCAGTTGGGTTTCGCGCCAGGCGCCTTCGGATCCTTGTTCAGCCGGTAGTAGCCGTTGACGTCACCGGACACGACCCACGGATACGTGCCGTCGGCGTTGTCGGAGGAGCCGCCGACGTAGCCGGCATACGTCCCGCGCCACGGGCTCGAATAGATGCCGAACTTGAGCCCGAGCGCGTGGACCTCGTCGGCGAGCGCTTTCATGTCGGCGAACTTCCTGTTCGGCTGGATCGCGTTGAATTCGCCGCCACGCGGTCCCTGCCAGCCGTCGTCGATGTTGACATAGGTCCAGCCATGGTCGCGCAGTCCCTTGGCCACCATTGCCCGCGCGGAGCTCAGCACCTTGTCCTGGCTCACGGCATCACCCCAGCAGTTCCAACTGCTCCAGCCCATCGGCGGCGTGAGCGCGATCCGGTCGCCGACGACGATCCGAAACTTCCGCTCGGCTTCGCCCCGGGCATTCTTCGCGTGCAGGGTCACGTCGAAGTCGCCGGCGGCTGAAAGCGTCCCGGTGATCCGGCCGGTGGCGGCGTCGAGGGCGAGTCCGGCCGGCAGTGCGTCGGCCGCGAAGGTCATGGGCCGGTCGCCGGTGGCCGGGATGGCGTAGAGGAACGGCGCGCCCGGGCGGACGCCGAAGACTGCGGGGCCGTTGATCCGTGGGGTCGCGGGCGCCGGTGGGGTGAGAATTTCCGGCGTGGCGCCGCGGACGTGGCCGGTGGTGAACAGGCCGGCGCAGACGAGCACGGAAAAGAAGAAACGGGAGAAAGAAGAAAGGAGAAACACGAGGCGGAGGAGGAAAAGAAGAAACGTTCGAAAGGAGAAAGAAGAAACGGGCAGGACCGAGGATGGACGGCGGACGGCAGACGGCGGAGGGGTGAATGTCGGAGGACGAAAGGCTGACGGGTTAATGCGGGTGGGGACAAACCTTGTTCTGGTCCAACGAGTGACGGAGCGGAGGCTGGGTGAACGCGAATGGAAATTCAGGTGGAGCCCGATGTCCTCATCGGGCTGATCGGTTTCTGATCGAAAGGCAGGTTGTCTCGCGAAGGGCGCGAAGGATCTGAAGGAGAGAATCACAGAACCACAGATCGACACATATTCGGACGAGGAGTTGAGGCAGAGACTTGCACCGCGAATGAACGCGAATGGACGCAAATACAGACGAGGCCAACCAGGCGGCTTGGTCATATATGTTCATACCTGTCCAGCTGTGGTTCTGCTAAACCAGACTCGGATCGGCTCGCCTTCTTTTCCTTCGAGCCCTTCGCGAGACCAACGGGATTGTCTCCTCGCTGCTCCGACGAACCGGCGGGGTCAGGCGACCCCGCCCTACATCGGCCGTTTCACAGCAGCCGGCCGACGAGGCGGAAGACGGTTTCCTTCACGCGGTCGCGGAAGGGGCGGTGCTTCCACTGGGCGGGATCGATCAGGTCGGACTGGCTTTCGTCGAAGGCGTACGTGCGGATCATCTTCTTCGCGAAATCCTGACTGAGGATCACCGCGTCCAACTCGTCGTTGTCCACCGCACTGCGCCAGTCGAGGTTCGCCGAGCCGACCATCGACCAAACGCCATCGATCACGGCGGTCTTCGCGTGGAGCAGCGCGGACTGGCGTTCGTAGATCTTCACGCCGCCGTTCAGCAGTTTCGCGTAATAGGAATGCGCGGCATACGCCGCCGATTTGGAGTCCGTCGTGCTGGGAAGGACGAGCCGGACGTCCACGCCGCGGTGGGCCGCGTCGACCAGCGCCTGGATGAACTGCGGATCGGGGACGAAGTAGGCGTTTGTGATGTAGACGGAATGCTGCGCGTTGATGATCGCCGCCATCAGCGACAGATAGATCACGCTATACGCGTCCTTCGGCGAACTGCCGATGGCGCGGACGATGTCGGTTCCGACCGGCGCCAGCAGCGGAAGGTATTTCGCCTCATCGAGCGGAGTACCGTCGTGTTCCTTCCAGTTCTTCAGGAAGAGGCGCTGAAAGTCCGCCACGACGGGCCCCTCGATCTCCACATCGGTGTCCCGCCAGCCGCTGCGGATCTCGGCCTCCTTGCTGCTGCTACTGCTGCCGCCACTCCCGCCGCTTCCCGAACTGCCCCCACCGCTGCTGGTGGAGCTGTGGGCGTACACCTCGTCGATGTTGATTCCGCCGAGGAAGGCGATCCGGCCGTCGATCACGGTCAGCTTGCGGTGATCGCGGTGATTGAGCTTCCACGGCCGCGTCGCGGTCCGGAGCTTGACGGGGTTGAACACCAGCACGTGGATGCCGCCGGCGCGGAGCCGGTCGAAGAATTCGTTCTTCGTTTTGAGCGAGCCGATGTAATCGTAGATGACGTTGACCTCGACGCCGGCGGCGCGGCGTTCGAGCAGGATCGCCGCGAATTTTTGGCCGAGCTCCCGATCGTCGATGATGTAGCTTTCGACGTTGATCGTCTGCTTCGCCTGGCGCAGCGCGGCAAACATCGCCTGGTACGTCGCCGGTCCGTCGAGGAGGAGCTGCACGCGGTTGCCGGTGACGAGCGGGTGGCCGGCGACCACCTGTTCGATCGCGGTCTGCCGCTGGACGATGCCGTCGGCGCCGGACTCCTGTTTCAGTTCCGCGAGGATCGCCTTGCTCGTCTGCTGGGGAATCGGACCCCAGGCGCTGCGGAACTGGACCGACTCGTGCGAGTAGCGGCGTTTCAGGAAGGCGGCATTCGGGACGCCGGAGCAGCCCGCAAGGAAGAGCGCGGTCGCGGCGGCGGCCGCCAAACAAAATCCGGTCGGAGACCAGCAGCGAGGCGGGCAGCGAAAAGGCATTGGGCAGAGGTCGGGAGTTGCGCCGGGCGTCTTGATGGCTCCGCGCCGCGGTCGTTCCGGGGGTCTGGACCCCGGGGTATGGTGGGGATTTGCCCTGATGCTGATCGGAAAAGAGGAAACGTTCGAAAGGAGAAGGGAGAAACGCGGAAGGCGGGAGGGCGGAAAATCGGAAAATCGAAAAACGTGAAACGCGGAAGCCGGGTTCACGCGGAGACGCGGAGGACGCGGAGAGCCCGATCCAGTGTAGCCGAAATCGTGAGATTTTGGCGGAGGCGGTTTGATGTCGGGCGGCGTCGCCTGACCCCTCGCCTGACCCCGCCGAGTTTTCGGAACGTATCAAGGCGGGATTCGGCGACCCCGCCCTACATCGAACCATACCCCGGAGCAGACTCCGTCCTTTTTCTCCTTCGAAGCCTTCGAGAGAAAGGGATTTCTGTCAGCCGCTACGACGTACAGGCGGGGACAGGCGCCACCAACATCCAACCCTGGCGCGGAAGGGACAGTCCCAGCCCACCCACCTGAGGCATCGCGCCGGAGATCGGCTGCATCTTTGTTTCAACCGCTCTCGTCGTGGGCCTCGGAGTCGGCGCGCTGAGGAAAATTCGGCGGAGGGATCGCGTTCCGCCCCCGCACGAAGTGCGACGAGTTGGCGGACAAATCATAAGGTCGCCCACACCACTCCCGCACCCCCGTGCCCAACTCCCAACTTCCAACTACTAACTACAAACTCCCAACTCCCCCGCCTCCACCGCCCTCACTCCGCCACCAACCGGTAGCCAACACCCAGTGCGGTCAGCAGGTGTTTTGGACGCGTCGGGTCGTCCTCCAGCTTTCGCCGCAGCCGGTCGACGTACACGCGCAGGTAATGCGTTTGTTCCTCCGCCTGCGGGCCCCAGACCTCGCGGAGGAGCTGCCGATGCGTGAGAACCTTGCCGCGATGCAGGACCAGAAGGCGCAGCAGGGCGTACTCCTTGGCGGTCAATGCAACCTCGTCGCCCGCCTTGCCGACCACGCGCCGGGCCAGGTCGATCTCGATGTCGCCGAACTTCACGACCGTCAGACCGTCGTCCGCCTTGTTGCGCCGGAGCATGACGCGGATCCGCGCGAGAAATTCCGCGCCGCCAAAGGGCTTCGTGAGGTAGTCGTCGGCCCCGGCATCGAGTGCCGCGACCTTGTTCTCCTCCTGGCCGAGGACCGACAGGATCAGGACCGGGACCTCCGTCCATTCGCGGACGCGCTTCAGCACGTCGAGTCCGGAGAGATCGGGCAGGCCCAGGTCGAGCACCACGGCATCGGGACGGCGAAACGCGATTTCACTGAGCCCGAGCTGGCCGGTGGCCGCTTCGCGCATCGCATAGCCGGCGCCTTCCAGCGTCGCGCGCAGCAG
This sequence comes from Opitutaceae bacterium, assembly GCA_035545515.1. Classification (GTDB taxonomy): domain Bacteria; phylum Verrucomicrobiota; class Verrucomicrobiia; order Opitutales; family Opitutaceae; genus ER46. The sequence goes on along the minus strand of DASZYH010000224.1, from coordinate 12,837 downwards.
CCGACGGATCTGGATCTCGTCGTCGATCACGAGGACGTCCGGTTTGGCAGCTTGGTCGGATTTCATTCGACGGGAACGGCGCCGTGCGGCGTGTACGGGAGATAGACCGTGAAAACGGATCCGCCGCCAGGATTTTCACCGGCGACGACTTCGCCGCCCTGCGCGGCCACGAAGCCGCGGATGATCGACAGCCCGAGGCCGAGCCCGCCGGCGCGCGCCGCGTCCCCGCGCTGGAACTTCTGGAAAAGTCGTTCCCGCATCTCGGCCGGAAAACCCGGGCCGCGGTCGGCGACGGTGAAGAACACCCGCTCCCGGGGGTGGTCGACCCCGGCGGCGAGGAAGACCGGCGTGCCCGCCGGCGTGTGCAGGGCGGCGTTGAGCAGCAGATTGGCGATGACCTGCTCCATCAGGGCGGCGTCGGCGCGGAAAAGCGGCATGTCTTCCGGCACGTTCATGTCGAACGGGTGCTCGCCCAGCGAGTCGCGCGTGCCGTCGAGCGCGGCGTTGATCAGGTCGTGTCCGTCGCACCAGTCGAGCTTGGGTCGAAGGGTGCCGCTTTCCAGCCGGGTCTGGTCCAGGAGGTTGCTGACGAGCCGGTTCAACCGCCGGGTGGCGGTGCGCATTTCCCGGCCGATGCCGCCGACCTCCGTGTTGTCGTCCGGCAGGCGTTCGGCGGCGCCCCGGAGGACTGCCAGTGGCGTCTTGAGCTCGTGGGACACGCCGTCGAGCAGCGTGCGATGGAGCTTTTCCGATTCCGCCAGGAGCTTCTCGCGCTCGCTGGCCGCCTGGAGTTCCTCCCGCTCGAGGAGCAGCGCCAGCTGGGTGGCGAACCCCTCCACCAGGTCGCGTTGCGCCAGCGAGAGGGAGACTTTGGGCGGCACGCCGACCACGAGCACGCCGAGACATTTGTCCTCCCGCTTCAACGGCACGTGGAAACCCGCGGCCGAGGGCAGGGTGTCGGTGAAGCGGCCGGCTTCCTTCCCGTTGCGCCACACCCAGTCCGCCACGCTCCGCTCCTTTTCCGACACCTGGAAGGATCCGGCGAAATGCGCCACCAGCGCATCGGTGCCCGGTTGCGGCACCAGCAGCGCCGTTTCGCCGCCAAACAGCCGGTCGGCCTGGCGCAGCGCGGCGAACACGCCCTCGTCGAGCGTGGCGGCGGCGCTCAGGGCGCGCGTGAGGTGGAAGAGGGCGGTTGCCCGCTCCTCGCGCAGCCGTTCGTGGCGCTGTTGGGCGCGAACGCGGCTCGTCAACTGGCCCGCGATGATCGCGACCAGGAAATACGCGCTGCAAAGCATCCCGTCCTCCAGCCGGCCGATGTAGAACGTGAAGATCGGCGGAATGAACAGAAAGTCCCAGGCGAGCGCGCTGAGCGTGCCCGCGAGCAGCATCGGGCCGCGGCCGACGCGCAGGCTCAGCACGATGACCGTCAGCAGATAGAACAATCCGATCGTCTGGTACCCCGTCAGCCGCGCCGCCAGCAGGTTCACTGCCGTGACCGCCGCGAGAACCGCACCGACCTCGATGTATTCGCGGCTCGGCGACAGCGTGCGCGGCGACCACGCCAGCCACGCGCCCGTGCGTTCCGCGGCCCTTTCGGCCGGCACGACGTAGATGTCGATCGGGCCGCTGATCCGCAGCAGCCGGTCCACCAGGCTGCCCCCACGCAGCAGGTCGAGGACGCGCGGGCTGCGCGACTTGCCGACCACGATCTGCGTCGCGTTGTTCTGGAGCGCCACCCGGACGAGCGCGTCCGCGACGTTCTCGTCGTGCGTGACCACGACCTCCGCGCCAAGCTCGCGCGCCAGGGCAAGGTTTTGATCAAGCCGGCGTTGCGCGTCCGGCGTCAGGGTCCGGGCCGATTCCACGCTGACCGCGATCCACGACGCGCCCTGGGCCGCGGCCATCCGGCGGGTCCAGCGCACGAGCTGGGTGGAAAACGGGCTGGGACCGACCGCGACGAGCAGCCGTTCGCCGGAGCGCCAGACCGTCTTGGTCGGTCCGGCGGCCCGCAGCTCCCGCAGCCGCTTCTCGACGCGTTCCGCCACGAATCGCAACGCGAGCTCGCGCAGCGCCGTGAGGTTCGTGTCCTTGAAAAAGTTCTCGGCGGCGTTCGCCGCCCGCTCCGCCACGTAGACCTTTCCCTCCGCGAGGCGCTCGCGCAGCCGCTCCGGCGTCAGGTCGATCAGCTCGATCTCGTCGGCGAGCTCGAGGGCGGAGTCGGGCACCGTTTCCCGGACCGTCACGCCGGTGATCTGCCGCACCGCATCCGCCCGGCTTTCGAGGTGCTGGACATTCAGGGTCGTGAACACGTCGAGGCCGGCATCGAGCAGCTCGATCACGTCCTGATACCGTTTCGGGTGACGCGAGCCGGGCGCGTTGGTGTGCGCGAACTCGTCCACCAGCACGAGCCGTGGCCGACGGGCGAGAATCGCCTCCAGGTCCATCTCCGTGAGCACCGAACCGCGGTAGTCGATCGACTGGCGCGGAATGACCGTCAGCCCCGTCAGCAGCGCCTCGGTCTCGGCCCGGCCGTGCGTCTCGACCACGCCCACGACGACATCGACGTGATCGAGCAGCTCCTGCTGCGCCGCGCGCAGCATCGCGTAGGTTTTCCCGACGCCCGGACACATCCCGAAGAACACCTTCAGCCGTCCACGCCGCGCCTTCTGCTCTTCCCGTTGCAGGGAGGCCAGGAGCACATCGGGATTGGGGCGCTGGTCGGCCATGAACGTGTCGCCGGACTAGAATGTCCGGCTTCCGGCAATTGTCGACGATCCCGCGATCCTCCGGACTGTCATCGCGTCGGCCCGGGCGGCGTGCGATCGAGGGCGAGATTGAGGGAAAGGACGTTGACGCGCGGTTCGCCGAAGACGTCCCAGTCGCGGTCCCGGGTGTGGGCGGCAATCAGCGCCCGCACCTTCTCGAGCGACAGGCCCCGGGCGCGGGACACCCGGTTCGCCTGGAGCGTCGCGTTGGCAACGGTGATGTCGGGGTCGAGACCGCTGCCCGACGAGGTCACCGCATCGGCCGGCACCGCGGCGTTCGCGGCGAGGCCATTCTCGGTCCGATAGGCGGCCACGGCCGCCTGGACGGCATCGGCCAGTTTCCGGCTGGTGGGCCCGAGGTTCGTCCCGCTCGAACTCGTGGCGTCGTACCCGGTGCCCGCGGCGGAGGGACGCGGATGGAAGTACTTTTTCCCGGTGAAACTCTGGGCCAGGAGCGCGGATCCCACGACCTGGCCGTTTCGATCGACGACGAGACTTCCGTTCGCCCGGCGGGGGAAGAGCAGTTGTGCCCCGGCCCAGACGACCAGCGGATAGGCGCCGCACAACAGCACGGCGAGCACGAGCGTGGTGAGGACCGAGGTTTTGAGTTCAGCGATCAAGGTTTTCATGGGAGATCTCGAATGACATCTTGGTTTGATGTAGGGCGGGGTCGCCTGACCCCGCCTGATAACGTTTCGCCCGGGGCGAGATCGGCGGGGTCGGCGACCCCGCCCTGCATCGATCGTTTCACACCAGGTGCGCCGCGTTGATGAGCACGTCGATGAGCTTGATCCCGATGAACGGGATGATCACGCCGCCCGCGCCGTAAATCAGCAGGTTGCGCCGGAGCATCGCGTCCGCGCCCACCGGCCGGTAGGCGACGCCGCGGAGCGCCAGCGGGATCAGCGCGATGATGACAAGGGCGTTGAAGATCACGGCGCTCAGAATGGCGCTCAGGGGTGACGCGAGGTGCATGACGTTGAGCGGAGCGATCGCCGGAAACGCGCCGACCAGCATCGCCGGGATGATCGCGAAGTACTTCGCCACGTCGTTGGCGATCGAGAACGTCGTCAGCGCGCCGCGCGTGATCAGCATCTGCTTCCCGATTTCGACGATCTCGATCAGTTTCGTCGGGTTGGAGTCGAGGTCGACCATGTTGCCGGCCTCCTTGGCGGCCTGCGTGCCGGTGTTCATCGCCACGCCGACGTCGGCCTGGGCGAGCGCCGGCGCGTCATTCGTGCCGTCGCCGGTCATCGCGACGAGGTGCCCGGCCGCCTGCTCCTCGCGGATGCGCGCGAGCTTCATCTCGGGCGTCGCCTGCGCCAGGAAATCGTCCACTCCCGCCTCGGCGGCAATCGCGGCCGCGGTGAGCGGGTTGTCCCCCGTGATCATCACGGTGCGAATGCCCATCGCCCGCAGATGCGCGAAACGCTCCTTGATGCCCCCCTTGACCACGTCCTTCAGGAAAATCACGCCGAGGACGGACGTGTTTTCGGCGACGACCAGCGGCGTGCCGCCCTGCCGGGAGATGTTGTCCACTTCCTCGGCGACGGCCGCCGGAAACGAGCCGCCCTGCGACTCCACCCAGGTCCTGACGGCGGCGGCCGCGCCCTTGCGGATCACCCGTGCGCCCTGCGCCGATCCGCCCGAGACGATGTCGATCCCGCTCATCCGGGTCTGCGCGGTGAACGGAACAAACGTGTGCGGCCCGCTGACCTCGCGTCCGCGCAGGTTGAACTTTTCCTTGGCCAGCACGACGATGCTGCGCCCCTCCGGCGTCTCGTCGGCGAGCGACGCCAGTTGCGCGGCCTCGGCGAGGCGCTCCCGGGTGACGGCCGGCGCCGGGATGAAATCCGCGGCCTGCCGGTTCCCGAGCGTGATCGTGCCGGTCTTGTCCAGCAGGAGCACGTCGATGTCGCCGGCCGCCTCGACCGCGCGCCCCGACATGGCGAGCACGTTGCGCTGGAGCAGGCGGTCCATGCCGGCGATGCCGATCGCGCTCAGCAGCCCGCCGATCGTGGTCGGAATAAGGCAGACCAGCAGCGCGATCAGGGTGGTGATCGAGAATGCCACGCCGGAGTAGATGCCGAACGGCTTCAGGGCGAGGATCACGAGGAGGAAGATGACCGTGAGCGCCGACAGCAGGATCGTGAGCGCGAGCTCGTTCGGCGTCTTCTGCCGGGTGGCGCCCTCCACCAGGCTGATCATGTGGTCGAGAAAGCCCTCGCCCGGATTGGCCGTGACGCGGATGACGATCGAATCGGACAGCACGGTGGTGCCGCCGGTCACCGCGCTGCGGTCGCCGCCGGCCTCCCGGATGACGGGCGCCGATTCACCGGTGATCGCCGACTCGTCGACCGACGCCGCGCCCTCGATCACCTCGCCGTCGCCCGGGATCTGCTCGCCGGCGGTGACGACGACAAGATCACCCTTCTTCAGCTGGCTCGCATCCACGGACTCGAGCGCGCCATTCCGGCGCCGGACTTTCGCGACGAGCTGCTTCCGCGAGGCGCGCAGCGCCCGGGCCTGCGCCTTGCCGCGGCCCTCGGCGACGGCTTCCGCGAAATTGGCGAAGACGACGGTGAAGAGCAGCCAGAGCGCGACCTGGAGGACGTACCCGGTGGGGTCCTTCGAGGTGCAAAGCTGCTCGAACGTCAGGAGCGCGCCGATCAGGGTGACGAACATCACCGGGTTCTTGAGCTGCGCCCGAGGATTCAGCTTCTTGAACGCATCCGCGATGGCCTGCGTCATGATCGTGCGGTCGAAGAGGGAAATGGCTTTGGACATGGGAGGCACGGCGTGAGTCGCCGCGAGTATTTGGTCGTTGGTATTTGGTAATTGGTGACCGGCGGATCCTGGTCGCGGCGTCGCCGGTCCCCGATGTTCCGTCGCTTCACCCGGCCGTTCCTGCGGTTCCGGGCGTCACGTTTTTGCAATTTTCCAATTTGCCGCGTTTCTGGTTCTCAAAACATCGTGCCGGCTCGCATCAGGAAGTGCTCGACGATCGGGCCGATCGCCAGGGCGGGCAGGAAGGTCAGCGCGCCGACCAGCACGACCGTCCCGATCAGGAGGATCACAAACGTGGCGCCTTCGGTGCGGAACGTTCCGGCGCTGGCCGGGACCAGCTTCTTCGAGGCCAGGTTGCCCGCCAGCGCGACAATCGGGACGATCATCAGGAACCGGCCAATCAGCATCGCGATCGCGCCGGTGACGTTGTAGTGCCAGTCGCCGTTCGCGGGATTGCCGGTCAGGCCGGCGAAGGCCGACCCGTTGTTGCCGACGCTCGAGCTGTAAAGATAAAGGATCTCGCTGAACCCGTGCGGACCGGCGTTGTTGAGGCCGGCCTGGCCCCATTTCGAAACGGCGGCCCAGGCGGTGCCGCCCAGGATCGTCGCCGCCAGCACGATCAGGACGAGCATGACGAGTTTCACGTCGTAGGCCTCGATCTTCTTGCCGAGGTACTCCGGCGTGCGGCCGACCATCAGTCCGGCGATGAACACGGCGAGGACGACGAAGATGAGCATGCCGTAGAGCCCGGCGCCGACACCGCCGAAGATCACCTCGCCGGTCTCGATGTTGAAGAGCGGCACCAGCCCGCCGAGCGGCGTGAACGAGTCGTGCATCGCGTTCACCGCGCCGCAGGACGCATCGGTCGTGACCGTCGCGAACAACGCCGAGTTGAAGATGCCGAACCGCACCTCCTTGCCCTCCATGTTGCCGTCCGTGGCCGCCACGCCGAGCCGTTGGTGGATCGGATTGCCGGCGGCCTCGTATTTCCAGGCGACGAGCGTACCGACCACGAACATCACGGCCATCGCGGCCCAGACGGCCCAGCCGTGACGCTGGTTCTTGACCACGCGGCCGAGGTAATAGGTCAGGGCGCTGGGGATCGCGAAGATCGAGAGGATCTGGAGAAAATTCGAGAGCGGCGTCGGGTTCTCGTATGGGTGCGCCGCGTTGGCATTGAAATAGCCGCCGCCGTTTGTCCCGAGCATCTTGATTGCGACCTGCGAGGCGACAGGACCCTGCGGGATCGTCTGCGTGTCGACCTTCTGGTCGACCAGGACCGGCTTGCCATCGGGACCATTGACCGGCTGACCGTTCGCGTCGGTCTTCGGCACCTGGATCGTGTACGGTTCGATCGTCTTCGCCGTCACGTACGGCCGGAAGTTCTGGATCATACCCTGCGACACGAGCGCAAGCGCGAACACGATGCAGATCGGGACCAGGACATAGTACGTGACGCGCACGACATCCGACCAGAAGTTGCCGATCGTCTGGGCGGTGTGCCGCGCGATCCCGCGGACCAGGGCGGCGGCGATCGCGATCCCCACCGCGGCGGAGGTGAAATTGTGGATGGTGAGCGCCACCATCTGGGAGAAATACGACATCGTGTTTTCACCGCCGTAGTTCTGCCAGTTGGTGTTGGTCGTGAAGCTCGCCGCGGTGTTGAACGCCAGTGCCGGCGACAGTCCCGGCAAGTGCTGCGGGTTCAGCGGCAGATGGTCCTGATAGCGCAGGATGAAATACGTGAAGAGCATCCCGACGAAACTGAACGCGAGCATCGCGAAGGTGTAGCCGCGCCAGGACTGCTCGCGGCGCGGATCGATCCCGCACAGCCGGTAGGTCAGTCGCTCGAATGGCCGGACCACCGGGTCGAGCCAGGTGCGCCCGTCGACGTCGAGGACGCGGACGAGATAGAGGCCGAGCGGCTTGGTGATCAGCAGCAGGACACCGATATACAGCGCGAATTGCAGCCAGGCGTGGGGATGGTTCATGACGGGCGGTCAGAATTTTTCGGGCCGCAGGACGGCGACGATCAGGTAGATGAGGCAGCCGAGTGCGATGAGGCTGATGACGGCGGTTTCCATGGTTGTGGGGGGCGTCAGCGAACCCGGTCGCAGAACGCCACGTACAGCGCGGCGACCACGAAGAAGGCGATCGTCAGGGCAACGGAGACGACGTCACTCATCGTGGTGTCCTCCGTGGGAACGTGGGTTAAAGTGCATGGGGCCATGTTACCCGCGACGACTGGCGCCGGGTAATCAACATGGGCCGCGCCCGCATCAAAACGGCATCAATGGAAAACCCGGTCCCGCCGGGAGAATCGTCTGCCTCCCATTGGCCGGACACGCGGCCACCACGCCTGTCCGGGGCGGGAGCGTGTCCGTTACGGCGGGCGGCGAAAAGTGCGATGATCTGGGCGATGAAAACAACACGAGACACGCGGCGCTCCCAAAACGAAACGCCGGCCGTTCAGCAACCGAGGCCCGCGAATACCGCCATCCCGCGGGGGCCCTCGCGAGCAGGGCGATGGCCACGAACGCCGGCGGCGCGAGGCGCGATCCGATCCGACGCCATTGTGCGAGCCTCCCCTGGCGACCGTCCCCAGCGTCATCTCGCCGCGCTCCGCCGTCCCTTTCGGTGTCGCGCCCCGCCTGGTCCGGCCGGTTTGTTGGTCCCTCGCGTCACCCGACAATCTGCCCGGCGAGGCGTGGCGGGTACGGAGGGATCGAAGGGCATCATTGGCACCCGGGCCCGTGGCACTGGTTGGCCATTGGCGGAGAGCGGCTGATCGCGAGAGGTGGAAAAGTCCCTGAGCCGTTTCGCTAGTAGGCCGGGCTCTGGGAATATGAAGCCGAAATTTATACCGTGACCGACGTCGCTAAACAAATAGCGCGCCGGAGCGTGCCGCGACAGAATGAGGCGTATGGTTACCCCAAAGGTGGAAGATGTGCTCGTGGCGCTGGAACAGTCCCCGACCGGCGCGACCACCGAGCAATTGGCGGAGGCATTAAACCTGCCGAAAGGAGACGCCCAGCTCCGGTATCTGCTCGACGAGCTCGTCGAGAACGGCCGGGTCCTGAGCGACGGCGCGCCCGCGCCGCACTTCTGGCTGGCGCGCTGGCCGACGGCGGGCGCACCCGCGGTTGGAATCCGACCAGCCGAGCTCTGACCGTCGCGGCCTGGCGGCCGCCGCGGCACGCCGGCTCAGAGGAACAGCCAGCCGGCGAGGGCGAGGATCGGCAGCAGGACCGGGACGCTGTAGCTGAAGATGTAGCGGAAGAAGGTGGGGCAGTGGACGCCGTGCTCATGCGCGATGGCCTTCACCATGAAATTCGGCCCATTGCCGATATACGTCATCGCGCCGAAGAACACCGATCCGAGGCTGACGCCGATCACGAACAAGGGCTGCTGCACCAGCAGCACCCGCGTCGCGCCGGCCGCATCGGCGTGCAGTCCGGCGAAGGCCGCCGGCGCCTGCGCGTGCGCCGTCGCCTGGGCGAGCTGGAGAAAGTTCGCGTACGTCGGGGCATTGTCCAGCACCGAGGACAGCGCCCCGCTCGCGAAATAGTAATGCAGCGGCCGGATGAAACCCAGCGCCGGACCGTGCTCCGCGAGATATCCCAGCGCCGGCAGCATCGTCAGGAAAATGCCCGCGAACAGCAGCGCGACCTCCTTGATCGGACCGAAGCTGAAGTTGTTCTGGCGATGCACCTCGGCCGACGTCAGCCACCAGCTCGCCGCGGCCGCCGCGAGCATGACGGTTTCCCGGGTGAAATGCCGGTCCGGCAGGAACACCGCGCCGATGATCACGAGCAGCAGCAGCACATTGAGTCCGCCGTCGAACCGCCACGTTTCCCCGCTTCCCGCCACGTCGTCCTGCAGCCGCGGTGGCATGCGGTCAAATCCGCGCCGGTCGAACCAGTAGAAGGCGGCCAGGATCGCGCCGACCGTGACGACCCACTGGAGCATCACATGCTGCACGAGCCAGAAGAACGGCACGCCGCGCAGGTAGCCAAGGAACAGCGGTGGATCGCCGACGGGCGTCAGCGCGCCGCCGACGTTCGAGACGATGAAGATGAAAAACACCACGTGGTACGGGCTGACGCGGATCTTGTTCATCCGGATCCACGGCCGGATCAGCACCATCGATGCACCGGTGGTGCCGATGAAATTGGCGAGCACCGCGCCCACCGCGAGAAAGCAGACGTTGGCCAGCGGCGTCGCCTCGCCCTTCACGCCGATGTGGATGCCGCCGGCGACCACGAAGAGCGAGCCGACCAGGCAGATGAACGCGGCGTAATCGCCGCACGTCTGGAGCACCGCCGTGCCGCCCTCGGGTATTCGCCACAGGTAATAGGCGGCCACCAGGGCGCCGAGCCCGAGCGACACGTGCGCGTAGTAGCCGTCCCAATACCGTTTGATCGACGGCGCCGCCAGCGGCATGACCGCGATCAGCAGCAGCAACAGGGCAAAGGGGACCAGGAGCACGGCGGGAATCGCCGGGTGGCCCCACGCAGCGGGATCCATGGAAGAAATCGCCCGCCGCGGCCGGGTTGGCCGCGACGGGCGCGGGTGTCAGATCCTAGATGGCGGCGTCGGCCGTCTCGCCGGTGCGGATCCGGACGACCTCGTCGAGTGGGACGACAAAGACCTTGCCGTCGCCGATCTTGCCGGTCTTGGCCGAGGCGACGATCGCGGCGATTGCCTTGGCGGCGGTCTCGTCGGCGACGGCGACCTCGATTTTGACCTTCGGCAGGAAATCCACCGTGTACTCGCTGCCCCGGTAGACTTCGGTGTGGCCTTTCTGGCGGCCGAAGCCCTTGACCTCGGTGACCGTCATTCCCTCCACGCCGGCCTCGGCGAGGGCGGCTTTCACTTCCTCCAGCTTGAACGGCTTGATGATGGCAATGATGAGTTTCATTGAAGCGAACAGATTTGGCTTTTGTGGGTGTTGCAGGGCTCGGTGGTCAGCGCGCGCCGGTTTTCAGCCGAAAACGCAGCTGGGTGAAGAGGGTCCAGCCGTAGCCGGCGAGCAGCCCGCCCGAAACCAGCCACTGCGTACCGTCGGCGAACAAGAGCGGGCAGATCAGTTGGACCAGGACGAGCGCGATCAGCAGGTAGGCCACGCGGGTACCGGAGCCCGGTATGAGCGACCAACCGTTGTTGAAACGACCTTCGCGCTGGCGGGCTTCGTTCCGTCGCAGCGCAACCTGCTGGAGCGTGCCGAAAGCGAGGCCGATCAGGACGCCGCCGGCGATGCCGGCGAAGTCGCGGAGGAGGGCGAGGAAGGAGAGTGTCATGGTATTGTCCGCGGTTGCGGATTATTTGGCCATCGGCGTCTCGGCCTGTTTGTCCATCACCATGCCGGCATAGCCGGTGACACCCATTTCCGGGATGTCGAGGCCTTCGATCTCGACCTCGAGCGACACGCGGTTGCCGACCGTGACCTCGACGAACTTGTACACGATGATCGAGAGCACCGACAGCGTGACGAAGCACGTGGTGACGCCGATGAGTTCGGCCCAGAACTGCCCCATGCCGCCACCATAGAACAGTCCGCGGACAGTGCCGGCGACACCGTTCCAGCCGTCGCCATAAGTGCCGTCGGCAAACAACCCGATCGAGAGGCAGCCCCAGGCGCCGTTGACGCCGTGGACCGAAATCGCTCCCACCGCGTCGTCGATCCGCATCTTGTCGAAGAAGAACACGGACTCGACCACCAGGATTCCGGCGATGATGCCGATGATCGACGCGCCGCCCGCGCTCACAAACGCGCAGGGCGCCGTGATGGCCACGAGGCCGGCCAGCATGCCGTTGCACATCATGGAGGGATCAGGCTTCTTCGTCTTGAACCACCACATATACAGGGTCGACGCGAGGGCCGCGGTCGCGGAGGCCAGCATCGTGTTCACCGAGACGACCGCGATGCGGAGGTCCGTGCCGGCAAGCGTCGAGCCGGGATTGAAGCCGAACCAGCCGAACGCGAGGATGAACGTGCCGAGCATCACCATCGGGATGCTGTGCGGCATGATCGGATGAACGAGTTTGCCATTCTTGTCGTACTTGCCGTGCCGGGGCCCGATGAGCCACGCGAAGATCAACGCGATCACGCCGCCCTGCATGTGAACGACCGAGGAACCGGCAAAGTCGACGTGGCCGTGGCCGAGACCGAAGTTGGTGCCGAGTTGCGCCAGCCAGCCGCCACCCCACACCCAGTTGCCGAAGAGCGGGTACATGATCGTACCGATGAAGCAGCCGTAGATCATGAACGCGGAGAATTTCCAGCGCTCGGCGGCGGCGCCGGTTGGAATCGTGGCGGTCGTGTCCATGAACACCATCTGGAAGAGGAAGAGGGCGAAGGCGGCCGTGTCGTAGCCGGCGCCCTGGAGCAGGAATCCCTTCCAGCCCAGGATGCCGAAGGGTTTGCCGAAGAGCGTCCACGTGATCTCGTGGTTCAGCCCTCCGTAGCCGCCCATCGTGCCGATGGCCCCCAGGCCGCCGAACATGAAGGCGAATCCGCAGAGGTAGAACCCAAGCATGCCCATCGGATAGATCATGAAATTCATCGCCATCGTGTGGCTGGAGTTCTTGGCCCGACACAGTCCGGTTTCCACGAGGGCGAAACCCGCCTGCATGAACATGACCAGGAAGCCCGTGACCAGCGTCCACATGAAGTTGATCGCGACGCGATTGTGGCCGACGTTGTCGGCGAGCTTGACCGCCAGCGGCTCCTGCTTGGCCTGGGCGGCGTACTCGTCGGCCGCCTTCTTGGCGTCGGCGTAGGCCTTCACCTTGTCCGCGTCCTTCTTGTCGTCGGCGCTCAGGTCGGCCGGGGCGCTGACGACGAAGTTCGGCACGTCGGACGCCGTGCCCGTGGCCGTGCCGCCCGGATCGGGTGTGGGATCGTCGGCCCGCATCAGCGGGCCGGACAGGCTGTAGATCAACGCGAGCGCCAGGAGCGGCGCCCGCAACCAACGCATGCAGGAATGGCGAGTCGTCATAATGGTGTGGATGAGAGCTGATGGCGCACGCGCGCCGTGGATGGGTGCAACGCCCTGCGTTTCGCAGCCCCCGTACCAGCGCGGATAAACAGAATGTTTAAATCCCGAGGAGCCGCATAAACAAAACATGAACGGACGGCCGATGTAGATGACATGAGGCCGACAGGAGGCACGTGATGTGCCAACCTGTCGGCTGACATGAATACAAACACATCTGAGCTAGAGCTTGGACGTGCTGCCGTTAGCGCGGCAGTGACTATTAAGTTCGGATTGGACTGGCA
>DASZYH010000223.1:0-15002 GCA_035545515.1 Opitutaceae bacterium | reverse complement strand
GACGAACCCGGCCGGACGATTGCTGGGGCGGTTCAAACAAAGACGTAGCCGATCGCCGGCGCGATGCCTGCGGGTAGTTGGGCTGCCACTGCCACTTCGCTCCATCCCTGGCGCGGAAGAGATTCCGCGCCCTACCGGCAGATACAATTCAAGTGAATCGCTCTACACCAGCAGCAGCGCGGGGGATTCCAGGAGCGTCTTCAGCGCGTTCAGGTATTGGGCGCCGACAGCACCATCCACCACGCGATGGTCACACGAAAGCGTCAGGGTCATCGTCTGTCCGACGACGATCTCATCATTCCGCACGACCGGCTTCTTGATCGTCGTGCCCACGGCGAGGATGGCCGCGTTCGGGGGATTGATGATGGCGGAAAACCGCGGAATGCCCATCATGCCCAGGTTCGAGACGCAGAACGTTCCGCCGGTGAACTGCTCCGGCTTCAGCTTCTTGTCCCGGGCCAGCTTGCCGAGCGACTTTGCCTCGGTGCTGATCTGGAAAACGCTCTTCATATGGGCATCGCGGATGACCGGTGTGATCAGCCCGTCTTCCATCGCCACGGCGAACGAGACGTGCGCCGCGGGAAAGTAATGGATCTGCGTGCCCTCCCAGGAGGCGTTCACCTGCGGAACGCGGCGGAGCGCCTCCGCGCTGGCCTTGAGGATGAAGTCGTTGACGGAGAGCTTCACGCCCTCCGCCTCGAGGCCGGCGTTGAGCTGCTCGCGAATCGCCAGCAGCGGCGCGGCGTCGATCTCGATCTCGACATAGAAGTGGGGGAGCTGGGTCTTGGACTCGACCAGACGGCGGGCGATCGCGCCGCGCATATTGGAGACGGCGACGACCCGCTCCTCCTGCACCGGTCCGCCGCGCAGCGGCGCTTCACCGGCGAAAGTTCCGGACGCGGCGGCCTTGGCCGAAGCTCCGCCCGATTTTTCGGCTGCGAGGATGTCGGCCCGGACAATCCGGCCGCCGGGGCCCGAACCGGTCACGCGCGCCGGATCAATTCCCTTTTCCTCCGCCAGCTTCCGCGCGAGCGGCGAAATTCGGACCCTTTGCGAGGTGCCCTTGGCGGCTGCCGCCTCGCGCGTGGCCGAGGGCGTGGGCGCAGACGCAGTCGGGCGCGCTTCGGCTTCATTCTTCGCCGTCGTCGAGGCGCCGGCGGCGGACGCGGCCGTTTGCTCCGGGCGTTGCATCGGAGCCGTCGCGGTGCCGGCCGGTTGCGGCGCGGCCGGTGCGGCGGAAGGAGGCGTCTTGGGCGCGGGCGCCTCGACCTTCTCCCCGGGTTTTCCAATGGCGCACAGCGCGGAGCCGATGGCGACCTGCGCACCCGCATTGGCAAAGATCTTCAGCAGCGTGCCATCAAAGAAGCACTCCAGCTCCATCGTCGCCTTGTCCGTCTCGACTTCGGCGAGCATGTCGCCGGTCTTCACGACGTCGCCTTCCTTCTTCAACCATTTCACCAGCGTCCCCACGGTCATGGTGTCGCTGAGCTTTGGCATTTCGATGATGTTGGCCATGAGAGTTGCGATTGACGGTTGAACCAGGTGCGTGCGTTGGCGGCGGACGTCGGATCAGGAACAGGTGAACCGCGGCGCCGTCGGATGCCGCCGCCGATCTCCCGCGGTGAAACGTCGGGGCTTCATTCCAGAACGGCCAGGGCCGCCTTCAGGACGCGATGGGGGTTCGGGAGCTGCTCGACCTCGACGGGCGGGCTGTAGATCGCCGGGGCGTCGACGGTGGCCAGCTTCTGAATCGGGGCATCCAACTCGTCGAACGCCTCGCGCTGGATCATGTACGCCAGTTGCGAGCCGACCGAGCAGAAGGGCTTCTGTTCCTCGACCACGAGCACACGGTGGGTCTTCGCGACGGACGCCAGGACGGTATCGATGTCCAGCGGACGGATCGTGCGCAGATCGACCACCTCGGCGGAGATCCCGTGCTCCTTCTGGAGCACTTCGGCGGCGGCCAGCGAGTGGAGAACGGAGCGTCCGTAGGTCACGATCGTCAGGGCATCGCCCGACCGCTTCACGTCGGCCTGACCGAGCGGCACGACGTATTCCTCCTCTGGGACTTCGCCTTTTTCGCCGTACAGCAGCGTGTTTTCGAGGAAGAAGACCGGATCGTTGTCGCGAATCGCCGATTTCAACAGGCCCTTGGCGTCGTAGGGCGTCGCGGGAACGACGACCTTCACGCCCGGGTGATTGGCGAGGATGTTCTCCGGAGTGTGCGAGTGCGTGGCGCCCACGTTCGTTCCGCCGTTGGCGGGACCGCGGATCACGATCGGGCAGGCGATCTGGCCGCCGCTCATGTAGCGCACGTTCGCGGCGTTGTTGAGGATCTGGTCAAACGCGACGGAATAGAAGGACCAGAACATCAGTTCCATCACGGGTCGGACGCCGAGCATCGACGCGCCGATGCCGAGCCCGATGAACGCGGCTTCGCTGATCGGGGTGTCCACGATCCGCTGCGGGCCGAATTTGGCGAGGAGGCCTTCGGTGACTTTGTACGCGCCGTTGAACTGGCCGACTTCTTCGCCGAGCACGACCACATTGGGGTCGCGCTGCAGTTCCTCGGCGAGGGCATGGCGGACGGCTTCGCGGTAGGTGATGACGGGCATGGGCCGGGACGGTGAGCGGTGAAATTGAAAAGTGGGCGGGGGCGATCAGTCGAAGAACAGGCGGCCCTGTGACTTTCGCTCCGATGGATTGTCGGCTTCCCAGTAGACATCGCGCTGGATGTCCTCCACGCTGGGGAACGGGCTGGCCTCGGCGAAATCCGCGGCGCTCTCGGCTTCAGCGCGCGCTTCGCCGTCGATCTTCTCGATCAGACTTTCGCTGAGCAGTTTTTCACCGACGAGCTGGTTTTGGAAGAGCTGGATCGGGTCCTTCGTGCGGCGGTATTCCTCGATTTCCGCCTTGCTGCGGTACGTATTGTCGGGGTCCGCGACGGAGTGGCCGCGATACCGGTACGTGTCGATCTCGACGGTGCTGGGGCGGGATTTCTCCCGCGCCAGGGTGAGGTACTTGTCCATCATGGCCCGCACCTCGTAGATGTCGTGGCCCTGACATTGACCCCACTCCATGTCATACCCGGCGGCACGCTGCGCGAGTTCGCCGGCCGAAGAGCGGGCCTGGCTCGTGCCCATCGAATAGCCGTTGTTCTCGATCACGAACACGACCGGCAGATTCCACAGCGACGCCAGGTTGTAGGCCTCGTGCACCGCCCCCTGGTTGACCGCGCCGTCGCCCATGAAGGCCATCGCGGCGCCCTTGATGCCCTTGTACTTCAAGGCGTAGGCGAGGCCCACGCCGAGGGGGATCTGACCGCCCACGATGCCGTGGCCGCCCCAGAAGTTCCGGCTCGGATCGAAGTAATGCATCGAGCCGCCCTTGCCCTTCGAGCAGCCGGTCGCCTTGCCGTAAAGCTCGGCCATCAGCGGCTTCGTCTCCATTCCCACCGCGATCGCGTGACCGTGGTCCCGATACGCCGTGATCACGTGATCATTCGGCGTCATCAGGGAGCAGCAGCCGACCGCCACCGCCTCCTGGCCAATGTAAAGGTGGAGAAACCCTCCGATCTTTTTGGCCTGGTACGCCCGCAAGCTGCGCTCCTCGAAGCGCCGGATCCTCATCATCTTCCGATACAGCTCGATCTTATCCTCGGCGGTGAGCCGGCTGTTGACGGGAGCACGGTGATGGTCGGAGCCCTTCACGGCTTCGGTGTTCTTTTCGGCAGTGGCACTCGGTTTCTTGCTCACGACGGTGACTCGGTTGGTGGGAAACGCGCAAGTGTCCGGCTGACCGCCGGGAAATCAAGCGCGGAGTGCCGTCTGCCAGAACCGAGGCCGGCGAGGCACCGTCAGCCGGGATTGTCGCCCCGATCGGATGGAACCGCCATCCGGTCCGGCGCGCATTCGGCCGCGAGCGGCGCGCCTCCGCACCAAGTTCACGACTTTCAGGCGGGGTCGGGCGACCCCGACCAGCGGTACCGACCGCATTTCGATGCCGGGGCGGCCGTGCTGCCCGCGAGCGCGATGATCGCCGTAACCGATCAGCCGCGTTTGAGATTCGTGGTCACCGGCCGGGGGCCATCGGCCGAAACCAGCTCGAGCCAGAATCGGCTGCCATTTCCGAGGGTTGAATGGACCCCGCATCGCCCTCCCATCCGTCGGGTGGCCCGGTCGACGATCGCGAGTCCGATGCCGGTACCCTCGATTTTCTCCGCCCCGGTTCCCCGCTCAAACATCCCGAAGATTTTCCGCTGTGCCTCTGCGGCGATCCCGATTCCATTGTCGCTGATGGTGACGCGGATCCAGGGACCGATTGCGACGGCCATGGGCGGGGTGGATCCGATGGATGCCGGGGGAATGTCAACCGGACTGGCGTCCGGCACGGCGTTGTGCTCGGACTGGACGTCGATTCGGGGCGCCACGCCCGGCCGCGTGAACTTCAGCGCGTTCTCAAAGAGGTTGGCGAAGCACTGCTCGATCAGCGTGCGTTGTGCCCATACGCGACCCAGCGGCCGCTGCACCACCAGCACGTTGCCCTGCAGCGAGGGAGTCAGCAGGATCATTTCCGCCACCAGGGCGTCGAGGTCGACCGTCTGGAGTTCGAAATCGTCGCGGGACACGCGGCTGAAGCGGAGGAGGTCGCGCGTCAGCGCATCGAGCCGGCATCCCGCCCGGGAAAGCTTGTGGAGAATGAAGCGGGCATCGGCCGGCATCTGCTCGCTGTATTCGGCGAGCAGGATCTCGCTGTAGCCCATCAGGGACCGGATCGGAGCGCGCAAGTCGTGGGCGACGGTGTAGGAGAAGCTCTCCAGTTGCGCGATCGTCTCATTTAACGCCGCGGTCCTTTCCGCGATTTTCGCCTCGAGCGTCCCCGCGTGGCGGCTGAGGGCGTCCTGCGCATCCTGGAGCGCGACCTCGCGGCGCCCGCGTTCGAGGGCGATTGCGAAGTATTGCGCGAGCGTCGAAAGAAAATCGAGTTCGGGGCGCGTGATGACATCCCGCGCCGACGTTGCGAAGGCCACGGTGCCGAGGAGCTGTTCGCCGACGAGCAGGGGAAACGCCGCGAACGCGCGGAGACCAAGTTGTTTCGCCAGCCGGGTGCCCTCGTCGTCGCTGGCCTGGATCCGCTGGATGATCACCGGGGAGCGCTCGTGCGCCGATCGCCCACACAGTCCCTCGCCGACGTGAATGGAGGCCGGCAGGACGTCGGGTGTCACCTTGGTGCCACAGGCCGCCAGGTTCAACGTCGGCGCCTCCTGGCCGAGGATGTAATGCGAATAGAAATCGAGTTCGAGGGCGGTCGCGATCCGGGGAAAGAGTTCGGCGATCGCCGCGATCGGTTCGGTCGATTTCAGCAGGTGTCCCAACGCCGATGAAAGCAGGAGATCGTGGTCGTGCTGCCGGCGGAGAGTCGCCGCGTGCGCTTCGCGCTGGGTGACGTCCTCGATGATCGTGATCGTGCCGATGATGGCGCCGCCCGCCACCAAGGGCGCGATCCGCGCGGTCTGCTGCATGTGGAAGTATCCGCCATCACGGACGGTCGGAGGTATCGGCAGTAGATAACGGTGGAGGGCCGCCGAGAGCACGCAGACCTCGCCGGCCAGTGCCCGCTGGTAGGTTTCGTCCAGCCGGCGGCTTTTCAGTTCGGGGAAGACCTCGAAAAGGGACCGCCCGAGGACCTCCCCCGAATCCAGGCCGCTGGCACCCGCCAGCCATTCGTTCCAGCTATGGATCCGCAATTCGCGGTCGGTCGTGAGGATCCCGTACGGCGCGATCTCCTTGATCCAATTCAGCATCGCACCTTCGGGGCTCGACGAGACATTTCCCGATTCCTGCCGATCGGAGGGTGAAGGCACTGTCATTGTCATTGCTGCTCCCGTTGTTCCCAACGCTCCACCTCCGAGAGGAGCCGGTCCAGCGAGGTGATTCCGAGAATGATCACCAGGTACCCCGTGATATTGCTCGCCCGCAGGTGAAAGCGGGTGTGGATCATCAGCGCGTAGCGCAGTTCTTCCGCTGCGATCGTGATGGAGCGCAGGACGCCGTCGATGCCTTCAACCTGCATGCGCGGAACCGCGAACGAGACCTGAATCTGGAGGAGATTGCCGAACACTCCGAGGCAGGCATTCAGGAGGATATTGCCGACCTCCGTGATGACCTCGCGGGTGTTCGCGTCGAAGGCCTCCGAGGCCGTGCGCTCGTCGGTCAGCAGCTCCGTCAGGACCAGGGCGGCCTTTTCATCCAGCAACAGGAGGGCGTTGCCCGACACCGGCCCGGCAAAGATCTGGTTCACGCTGGCGACTTCGCCGGGAATCGTCTTCGCCAGGATCGGACCGATCTCATCGATCGTATACATCGCCAGCTGCGGCACCTCGAGCGTGATGCGGTAGCCCGTCAGTTCCGACAGTGCGCCGGCGGCGCGTCCGTACCCGATGTTGATCAGCTCCGAGAGGGCGTCGCGTTGGTTGATGGTCAAATCCACGTCAGACCTCCCTCCAGCGCCGTCGTCACCACCTGGCCGAGCTGGTCGCGATTCAGCGGTTTGTTCAGGAAACCGACCGCACCCGCCGCGCGGGCGTGGTCGCGGGTCGAATTCTGGATGTCCGCCGTGGCGACGATCACGCGCACGTCCGGATTCAGCTCCCGCATTTTTACCAGGACGTCCATCCCGTACATGCCGGTCATCACCATGTCCAGAATCACGAGATCGTGGCGGTTGATATAGTAACGCTCCAGCGCCTGCGCGCCGTCCGTTGCCTCTTCGACTTCAAGACCGAGCTGCTCCAGCACGTGGCGCGTGGTGCGCCGGGCGAGCGAGGAGTCGTCCACTACGAGTACCTTTGCGTTCATAATGATTGAATGATCGAGGTTGCGAGTTCGGACAGGGGAACAGACCGGTCGCTCAGGCCTGATTCCACGACCGACCTGGGCATTCCGTAGATGATGCAGGACTTTTCGTCCTCCGTCAGGATGGTGCCGCCCTGGGCCTTGATCCACGCCGCGCCCTGGCGCCCGTCGTCGCCCATGCCGGTCATGACGACGCCGAGCACCCGATTACCGTAGATTTCGGCGGCGGATTGGAACAGGACGTCGACCGACGGACGGTGATTCTTGTCGAGCGGTTGCAGCGCGAGCCGTCCGACCACCCTGCCCGGGCGTTCCCTTTGCAGCACCAGATGACGGCCGGCGGAGGCGAGCAGCGCCACGCCCGGACGCAGCACCTCGCCGTCCTTGGCTTCGAGGACCGACAGCGCGGAGATTTCGTTCAGTTTCTCGGCGAACAGCGCGGTGTAGCCGACCGGCATGTGCAGCACCATCGCGATGGGCACCGGAAAATTGGCGGGGAATTCCGGAATCAGCCGGCGCAAGGCCTGCGGGCCGCCCGTGGAAACCCCGATCACCACGATGTCGACCTTGCGATTTGCCACCACCGGCAGCGCGACCGGCCGGGCGAACGACGTGGGTCGGAGTTGCGACACCGGGACCCGGGCCGCGGCGCGGAGCTTGTCGACGAGCTGGTCGCGGATCACCAGCAGTTCGTCGGTCGCGAGTGCGGTCGGCTTGCGCACCAGGTCGACCGCCCCCGCACTCAGCGCGTCCATCGCCGGTTCACCATCGTCCGGCGACGCGGTCAGGATCAAAATCGGGACGGGACGGCGCTCCATTTGACGGCGGACAAAGCCGACGCCATCGAGCCGGGGCATGGTCAGGTCACAGGTGACGACGTCGGGTCGAAGCTGCTCGACAAGTTCGAGCGCTTCCTCTCCGTCCCGGGCGACGCCCACCACCTGGATTCCCGGATGTTCGGCCAGCATGGCGCGGACCGTCTTCCGGACGAAGGCGGAATCATCGACGACTACCGTGCGGATCGCCGGGTTCATGGTGAGGCGGGCACCGGTTTCCGGACGTAGACGAACGCATCGCCCGTTTCCGTCAGTTCGAAATCCTGGGTCAGTCGCAGCAGCGATTCCGATGATCCGACAAACAAGTGGGCCCCGGGCGGCATCCGGGCGGCCAGCTGGGTCAGGGTGCGACGGATGGCATCGGCCGAAAAATAGATGAACACATTGCGGCAGAACACGACTGAGGCGCCGGCCAGCGGCGCGATTTCGGAACCGTCCACCAAATTGGCCCGGCGAAATCTCACCCGGGCGGCGACGGCGGGGTCGAGCCGCCAGCCGTCGGGTTCGCGGCGGAAGTATTTTTGCCGGAGCGGCTCGGCGAGCGCTCGGAACGAGCGTTCGCGGTACAGGGCCGCGCGCGCCTTGGCGAGCGCCGCCTCGCTGGCGTCGCTGGCCACGATCTCGATCGGGAGGTCGCCGAGGCCGGCTTCCAGCAGCGAGAGCACGATGCTGTAGGGCTCCTCGCCGGAGGCGCAGGCGGCGCTCCAGATGCGGAGCGGATCGCGACGACGGCGGAACCAATCCGGGACGACCTTCGCGGTCAGCGCCTCGAGCTGGCTCTCCTCGCGCCAGAAGTAGGTTTCCTGGACCGAAAACGCATCCATCACCCGCAACCACTCCTCGGGGCCCCGTTCCTCGTATTTGAGGATGTAGTAGTAGTCCAGGAACGACCGGCAGCCGTGGAACGTCGCGCGCTCGCCCAGCTTGTCGAGCAGGGAGTCGAGCCGGTCGTTCTCGAAGTAGACGCCGGTATGTTCATGGACGATGTCCCGCAGGAGTACGGATACTCCCTCGGGCGCCGGAATGACCGGCGCGAATGCAAGCTGGGTCATCGGTTGCGCGGTTTGACCGGGGCGGTGCGACCGGCCCGGGGCGAGGAACCATTCCCATTGCCGTGGCCGTTGCGTCGCGGGCGGTCGGCGACGTGCACTCCGGAGTCGCGCTCCGCAAAGTCGGAGATCACCGTCGCCGCCGTCTGGGAGTGCCGGAGGTTGGCCTCGGTGATGAACTTGATCTGACGCGCGATGTTCTGGGAGGACGACGTGAGATCCCGGACGGCCCGCGTCTGCTCGTTCATGGCGCGCGCCGTCTGTTCGGACTGGGCCTTGAGGTTGTCGCTGGTTGTCGCGATCTGGGTCGAGGCCGTGGCCTGTTCGGCCATGGCGCGGCTCACGCTCGCCACGAGGCGGGCAAGACGGTCGGACTCCTTCGAGACCTGCTCGATCGCGGTGGCCTGTTCCGCCACCGCGCGGGTGGTCGACGCGGCGCCCTGGCGCATCGTCTCGACGGCCTGCACGATCTGCGTGCTTCCGGAGGCCTGTTCGGCCATCGCCTTTCGCAGCTGCGCCGCAATCGTGTTGGTGATCTGCGCCGCCTTGATGACCTCGCGGGAGGCCCGGCCGTGTTCGTTCATCGCCTGCGCGACTTCCTTCGAGACCTTGCGCATCTGTCCGGATGCCTGGGTGATGCTCGTGGCGTTTTTCGCCTGTTCGCTGGTCGACACGGCGATTTGACGCGCCTGCGTGGTCGCCGCGGTGATTGCCTCGACCACGTGGCGGCCGGCGACGAGCTGTTCCTCCGTGGCGCGGTTGATCTCCGCCACGACGGAGGTCGATTCACTCACGCCACCCAGGATCTGTTTCAACCCGGCGAGGCCCGCCTCGGACTGGCGGCTGCATTCCTCCGCGAGCCGGGCGCCCTCGTTGGATGCGTCCGTGGCATCGCGGGTGACGTTTTGGAGCCCGCGCACGATCTGGGCGATGTCGGCGGTCGCCTTCGCGCAACGGTCGGCGAGATTCCGGATTTCCTCGGCAACGACCGCGAAACCGCGGCCCGCCTCGCCCGCTCGCGCCGCCTCGATCGAGGCGTTGAGCGACAGGAGATTGGTGCGTTCGGCGATGACGCTGATCGTGTCGACGATCGTGGAAATCTCTCCCGTCTGCTTGTTGAGTTCGCGCATCACCCCGGTCGAATTCGTCATCGCCCGCGCCACCCGGCTGATTCCGTCGATCGACTTCTCGATCACCCGGCCGCCGTCGTTTGCCTGCTCCGAAACCCGCCGCGTGATGTCCTGCGCGCGTTTCACCAGCTCGGCGACCGACCGGGTGGTGCGGTCGAGCTGGGTCGAGCTGGCCGCGGCGGCGGAGGTCGCATCCGAGATCCGCTCGCCATTCTGCGCGACGGACTGGATCGAACGGGCCATCTGCTCGATCGAGGCTGACGTCTCCTCGACCGACGTCAGGAGGCTTTCCGACATCGCGCCGACCTCCTCGATCGAGGCGGCCATTTCGTTCATCGAGGAAAGCGTCTCCTCGGCGGCAGCCGTGAGGTCGTCGGCGTTGCGCGAGACGCCCTGGATCGACCGCCCCATCTGCTCGATGGCCGCGCTGGTCTGGCTCACCGAGGAGGAGAGGTTTTCCGTGTCCCGGCTGACGTTGCGGATCGAGGCGGAAACCTCGCTGATCGACGTCGTGAGCTCCTGGGCGGACGTGGCCATTTCCTGCGTCGTGACCGTGACGCTTTGCGTCGCCTGCGAGATCTGCCGGATCGCCGTGCTCGTCTGGCTGGCGGCGGCGGCGACCTGCACCGCGCCGGCGGAAACCTGCTCGATCGATGCGGCGATCTCGCTGACCGAGGAGGCGAGCCCGTCGCTGGAATCGGCCAGGGAGTCGGCCTGCACCGCCGTTTCCCGGAGCGACGCGACCATGCTCGCGGCGTTCGCCGCGCCGAAAGACAGTTCCGACGGGGATGACCGCGGCCCCGAAGCGGGGGGCAGGGTTGGATCGATCGAGGTGACCGGCAGTCTGGGAGCGGCGTGGCCGTTGGAATTTGTCTTGGGCATGGCGGGAACGGAGGAATTCAGTTACTCAAGGGCGCGACGAGCGGAGCGGATTCGGCCTGCGCCGTGCGCAGCACCGAGGGGAGGTCGAGCACGAGCACAAGTTGTTGGTTCAGCGTCGCGACCCCGGCGACATGGTGGCCGCTGATCCCGAGCGCGGTCTCGCCGAGCGGGCGGATGGACTCGGTGGCGATCGAGCGGAACTCGCGGGCCGAGTCGACAATCAGGGCGATCGTCCTCTCCTCGTGCCGGATGAAGACCAGCCGGGTGCGCGCGGTGCGGGCTTCGTTCGGCAAGCCGAACCGCACGCGCAGATTGATCGCGGGAATCACCTGGCCGCGGGAAAAGACGACTCCCTCGACCCATGGGGCGCTGTTCGGGACCGGCGTGATGTGTTCCAGCATCTCGATGTGGAGCACGTCGCGGCTGCGGACCGCATAGGCAGTCCCGGCGAGTTCGAAGAGGATGTACGACTCGGTGTTGCTCATGCGGAAATTCGCTCGGCCATGCGGGCGGTTGGCGCGACCCGCCGTCCAGCCAGGGCGGCGGCATCGAGGATCAGCACGGGGCGGCCGTCACCAAGCTCGGTGGCGCCGGTGATGCCTGGAACCTGGACCAGGGGATCCTTCAGGGCGCGGACCACGACCTCGCGCCGGCCGTGCACCCGATCGACGACGAGCGCGACCTGGCCGTTGTCGGTGTTCAGGACCAGCGCCGTCATCGGCGCGCCCGGGGGCGAAGAAAGCCCGAACAGTCCGCGCAACCGCAGCACGGGCAGGATCTCGCCGCGACACGAGAGCACCTCGGCATGCTGGATCTGAAGCAGGTCGGCGGGGGTGACCGGTAGGATTTCGCGGACGAACTCCTGCGGGAGGGCGCACGTATGCTCGCCCGCCGTGACGAGGAACGTCTCGGCGATCGACAGCGTGAGCGGCAGGCGGAGGTTGAACTGCGTCCGAACCCCGCGTTCCGCTGCGAAGGACAGCGATCCGCCGAGTTCACGGATCGTGGTGCGAACCACGGCCATGCCGACGCCTCGGCCGGCGGCGCGGTCCGCTTCGTCACGCGTGGAGAATCCAGCGCGGCAGAGCACGTCGAGGATGTCCTCGTCCGACGGATCGGGGGGCGCGCTGATGCCCAGCGTCTGCGCGCGGGCCACAATCGCCGTGCGATCAATCCCGGCGCCGTCGTCGCAGATGCGGATGACCACCGAGCTTCCCACCGTGGAGGCACTGAGCCGCAGCACCGCCTCCGGAGGCTTCCCCGCCGCGACCCGCACGGATGGCAGCTCGACGCCGTGGCTGACCGCGTTGCGGACGAGATGCAGCAGCGGTTCCTTGAGCCGTTCGACAACGTACTTGTCGATCTCGGTGTGCTCGCCGTCGACGACCAGCCGGACCTGCTTGCCGGTGTCCCGGGCCAGATCGCGCACCACGAACGGCATGCGGTTGAAGACTTCTCCCACCGGAACCAGGCGGACCCGGGTGATCGCATCCCGCAATTCGCGCAACGAGCGCCCGAGCGCCAGGTTCACCTCCTGCAGGGCGGCATGGTCGTCAGGACTGCGCGCGATCCGGTCGGCCAGCCTCGAACGGTGGATCACCATTTCGCCGGTGATGCGCATCAGCTCGTCGAGCCGGGCCAGATCCACCCGCACCACATGCGATGGCGCAATGTAGAGGCTGGAGCTCGGGGCCGGGGAGGGACCGGCCGTCCTCCGCTCGGGTTCGACGACATCGGCCAACGCGGGTCGGAAAACCATTCCGTCCGCCGCCCACGCGCCGGGATCCGCGGGCGGCTGCCGAACCGCAACCGTAAATTCAAACTGCATGGCGCCCTTCGGCTGGACCGATGGCACGGCCGAGACGATCTCTCCGAGCTCACCGAGCCGGGCGCGGACGCTATTGATGTTCACCCCGCGGCGGTCGAGCTCCTGGGTTGGGGAGAACACGCAGACCCAGCGCGCAACGGCTGAGACCGGCGCGGCGGGGCCGGAGGCGGGAGCGCCGTCGGCTGCGGGCGGATGATTGGTCAGGCCGGCAACGAATTCGCGCAGTTCCTTGATCAACGTGTCCGCTTCGGGGATCGGCTGTTCGCGGCGATGCGCCGCGACGATCGCCTCGAGTGATCCGGCGACCCGCCCCAGCAGTTGCAGGGCGTCCGCGTCGGGTCCGACCGGCTGACGGAGGAGAAGGCGAAACAGGTCCTCCGCGGCATGCGTCAGCGCCTCGGCGGAATGCAGGCCGATGATCGCCGCATTGCCTTTCATCGTGTGCATGCTCCGAAAACAACGGTCCAATGCGGCCGCGTGTTCGGATGGCGCCGCCGGCTGCTCGAGCGCGAGGAGTTCGCGCCGAATCGTCCCGAGGTGCTCGTCGCTCTCGGTGTAGAAGTCGTCCAGGAGCTCGCCCCGGAGCTCCGTTGCGTCGCCGGAACTCATGATCCGTGGGCGGCGGCGATTCGATCCGACCCGGAGGCGGCCGCGGCGAGCTGGAGCTCCTGCGAGAGCTGGAGGGGCGACAGCGGTTTCACCTGATAACCCGACACTCCGAGCGCTTGCGCCCGTTTCACGTCGGAGTCGTGATCCGACCCGCTGAGGATGACGATCCGGCCGGCCAGGGATGCCGGCTGCGCGCGTATCCATTCCAGTATTTCAAAGCCGTTCGTGACGGGCAGCTTGAGGTCCAGGAAAACGAGATCGGGTGCGGGCGCGTCGCCGGCGAGCACCAGCCGGAGGTGGCCGATGGCATCCGCCCCGTTGCGAAAATGGACGAGGTCGCACGCCGCGCCGGTCTTGCGCAGGGTCCAGCGAAAGAAGAAGGCGTCGTCTTCCGAGTCTTCGACGAGCATGACGACCGGTGGGCGTGGCGACGGTGGGGACATGTGGAGACGAGTCCGCGTCCTGCCGTGACGGCGAGAAACCCGCCGCAGCTGGAGAACGGGCGTTCGTTCTCACGCCGGTGGCGCCAGGTGTCGAGGAACGAACTTCCCGGTTTCGACATGGGAAAAAGTCTTACGGTGGCAAACGACGTTGGCAGAACATGACAGGGGCGGGCGGGCGCTAGGATTCGGCGCCGTTTTTCAGAACTGCGCGTGCCGCGTGCGGTCCTTCTTCCCGTACCATCGGCACTGCACTTGGCCATGATATACCGGAAAGGAATTACGGAGACGTTTGGCTACGCATGAGTAGCAAAAAAGCAGGTGCGTTTTACGGCAGCACCCTTTCTTTCCTTCGAGGCAATCATGGGTCAGAAGAAACAGATCAACGCTCGGGTTCCCGATACCCTCCATGAACTTATTAATGAGCGCGCTCGGCTCATTGAAGAGACTCAAGGCGGATATCTTGGTTTGATCGCACAGTGGTGGTATGCACAAGGGCATCCGCCCGTAAACGAGTACGAGGCTCGTCTGTTGTCGCAGCGCAAGGCGCCGACAGGCAAAGCCGGGTCCTAATTCACCGCGGTCTTCCATTGCCGGTAACGCCCCGGCCTCGTCCCGCCACTCTTGCTACAGTGCGGCTGTTGCTCCGCATCCCTCCGGCAGGGGGCGTGACGCTCCCGAACGCGGAACCTCCGCGCGCTTTTCGCCACGATGGGAGGGTATGAAAACCAACCCCAGATCGTTTCCCCTCCTCGCTGGCATTTGCCTCGGTCTCGCCGTCTCCTCGGCCCACGCCCAACCCGGCACCGTGCCCGAAAACAGCGCGCTCAACGGGTCGGTGCAGCGTGTCGAGCTCAAGCACGCCGACCAGCGCTTCGTCGAAAAAGCGGCGAAAGCCGGCGACGAAGATGCCGCGATTTCCACCATCGTCGCGCAGGAGACTTCGAACGAGGACGTGCGGAGGCTTGCCCGCGAGATCGCGTCTGATCACGGCAAGGCGAATGGTGAACTCGCCGCGCTGGCCGAGTCGCATAACCTCCAACTCCCAAGTCCGCGGGATTTTGACAAATGGAAGAAGAAGGATCCCAAGGATCTCGACCGCGATTACCTCAAGCAGATGATCTCGGACCACAAGGACGCGATCAAACTGTACACGCACGAGGTCCGTGACGGCGGCGAACCCGGGATCGTTCAATTCGCCCAAAACGCCCTGCCGGCGCTCCAGCGCCACCTGGAGCGGGCCAACGAATTGAAGAACACGATCCGCTGATCGGATCGACGACACCTCAGCGTTGTTTGTCGGATTGACCACGCCGTCTCCAAAACCTGGAGACGGCGTTTTTTGTGGGCGCGGTGACCTCACCGCGCGAGGCA
>DASZYH010000222.1:0-8264 GCA_035545515.1 Opitutaceae bacterium | reverse complement strand
GCCGAGGCGGCGCGCGGCAATCTCGCCCGGATCTCCGGCGTGGTCGCCTGGTCCGCCCCCGATCGCGCCTACCTCTTCGTTGCCGACGCGAGCGGCGGCGTGAAGGTCCAGCTCCCGCCCGGGTCCGCGGCGCCGCCGAAGGTCGGCACCGGCATCACGGTGCTCGGCCGCGTCGAGCCCGGCGATTTCGCGCCCGAGATCGCCGCCACCGACCTCCGCCCCGGCGACAACATCGCCCTGCCCGAGCCCAATGTCACCTCGTGGGAGGAGGCGATGACCGGCGCGTCGTACGGAAACTGGGTCGCGATGAAGGGCTATGTCGAGAGTGTCGAACGGACCGGAGGGGTGACGCGGCTGACGCTGACCACCGCCGCCGGCGAATTCTCCGCCATCGTCCCGGGCGAACTCGATCCGAACCTGGCGGGTGCGATCGCCGAGGTCACCGGCGTGTGTGATGTGATCACGAATCAGCGGCGCCAGCTCACGGGCATCCGGCTCCTGGTGGACGGCAGCCAGGATGTGCGCGTCCTCGAGGCCGCGCCGTCCGACCCGTTCGCGACGCCGGTCGAGTCGATCGGCAACCTGCTCCGGTACAACTCGGCCACGTCGCTGATCCGGCGCGTCCATGTCGAGGGCGTCGTGCTGCTCCAGCGGCCGGGCGAACTGGTGTTTGTGCAGGACGGCTCCGACACGCTGACGCTGCTCAGCCGCCAGACGACTCCCCTGCAGGCTGGCGACCGCATCGCGGCCGTCGGCATTGCCGGCCAGGAGGGCGGCCGGCTGATCATGCGGGACGCCGTCTACCGCCGCCTGGGCCACGGCGCCGTCCCACCGCCCGCCAACCCGGGCCTCAAGCCCAATCCGACCTTCGACACCCACCTGGTGCGCCTGCGGGGACGGCTGCTCAGCCGCGAAGTCGCGTCCGACGGGCTCCGCTTGCAGCTCCAGCGCGGAACCACGATCTTCACCGCCCGGCTCGCCGGAGCGGGCCGCTCCGACCTGCCGATCGAATACAGCTCCGACGTCCAGGTCACCGGCGTGTACCGGCTCCAGCTCGACGAGTATCACCGGCCCCGCGGCATCAGCATCGACCTGCGTTCGCCGGCCGACGTCGTCGTCCTCCACCGGCCCGCGTGGTGGACGGCGCGGCGCGTGCTCTGGGTGGCGGCGGTCCTGCTCACGGTGGTCGTGCTCACGATCAGCTGGGCCCTGACGCTCTCCCGGAAGAACCGGCAGTTGCGCGCCGCCGAGCGCGGGCTCAAGCAGGCCAACGAGGAGTTGGAGGAGCGGGTCGCCGCCCGCACCCGGGACCTCCAGGCGGAGGTGGAGCAGCGCCGGCAATCCGAACAGGCACTGGCGGAGGACCGCATGCTCCTGCGGACCCTGATCGACAACCTGCCGGTGTATTTGTATGTCAAGGACGCCGACGGCCGTTTCGTGATCGACAACCTGCCCCACGCCCGGCTGCTCGGCGCGGCGGCCTGCGCGGAGGTCAACGGGAAGACCGAAGCCGATTTCTGGCCGCGCGAGTTCGCCGCGGACTGCGCCCGCCGCGACCGGGAGCTCATGGAGCGCGGCGAGGCGCTGCTGATGCACGAGGAGCGTTTCCCCCAGGGCGGCGAGGCCTGCTGGCACTCGACCACGAAGGTGCCGCTCCGCGGCGCCGACGGCCGGGTCACGGGCCTGATCGCGATCGTCCAGGACATCACCGCGCGCCGGGAGGCGGAAGCGGAGCGCGAAACCCTCCACCGGCAGGTGCTCGAAACCTCCCGCCAGGCCGGCATGGCCGAGGTGGCGACGGGGGTGCTGCACAATGTCGGCAACGTCCTGAACAGCCTGAACATCTCCGCCTCGCTCGTGGCGGAATCGGTCGCCCGGTCGAAGAGCGAGCGGCTCGGCCTGCTGATCAACCTTCTCGACCAGAATCGCGAGAATCTCGGGAAGTTCTTCGCCGAGGATCCGCGGGCGCAGCGGGTTCCCGACTACCTGCGGGCGCTGTCGGAACAGCTCCGGGCCGAACAGGCCCACGTCCTCGACGAGCTTCGGAACCTCCAGCGCAACGTCGAACACATCAAGGAAATCGTGGCGATGCAGCAAAGCTACGCCCGGGTTGTCGGTGTGACGGAGGAGGTGGCCATCCAGGAGATCATCGAGGACGCGCTGCGGATCAACCAGGACGGCCTGCTGCGCCACCGGGTCGCGGTCGACCGCGACCTGCGCGCCAATCCGGTGATCACGATCGAACGCCACAAGGTCCTCCAGATTCTCGTCAACCTGATCAGCAACGCGAAATACGCCTGCGACGACGGCCCGCTCGAAAACCGGCGGCTGACGGTGTCGATCGCCGCGGATCCGCAGCGGGTCCGGATCACGGTCGCGGACAACGGCGTGGGCATCGCGGCGGACAACCTGGTCCGGATCTTTTCCCACGGGTTCACCACGCGGAAGAACGGTCACGGCTTCGGGCTGCACAGCGGCGCGCTTTCGGCCAAGGAGATGGGCGGCTCGCTGACGGTCGAAAGCGCCGGCATCGGCCGGGGCGCGGCCTTCACGCTCGAACTTCCGGTGTCGTGAGCGTGGCGCGGAAGGGCCCCTCCTTCGCTCCGGCGCTACGGAGGGCAGGCTCCTCCTTCGCCCCGGCGCTTCCGACGAACAGACCTGGTGGAACGCGATGTCCTCATCGCGTTGCCCGGGACAATTCGATTGAGTTTAGCCCGATGGGGACATCGGGCCCCACCCGCAACAAACGAACCCGATCGGCGTAGGCCGCGAGCTTGCTCGCGCCCCGATCGAAACAATCGCGCCCGCAAGCGGGCAGCCTACGACAGGGTCGATGCGTTCGCCATGCCTCGCGCGGTGAGGTCCCACCTTCGCACGAGGCTTTGACGGGCAGGCACCGCGCCTACAACGCACGAATCCGATTACCGTAGGCCGCGAGCTTGCTCGCGCCCCGATCGAAACAATCGCGCCCGCAAGCGGGCAGCCTACGACAGGGTCGATGCGTTCGCCATGCCTCGCGCGGTCAGGTCCCACCTTCGCACGAGGCTTCCTCCTTCGCCAAGGCTTCGGCGGACAAGTCGGCGGGCAGGCACCGCGCCTACAACACGACCGTGGGCGGTCACCGCCCACAACGGATCACGCGGGCGGGAAATCGCGGTCAGTCCTTCACCGCGAAATGGTCGAAGGTCCGGTCGACCTTCCGTCCGCGCAGGTGCAGGTCGGCGAAATCCATCAGCGCCGTCCAGTCCTCTTCCGTGAACGCATGCGCATGGTGCGCGTAGTTCACCCCCAGCCGGTCTTCCGCATGGAAGAGCGCGTACGCCGGGCGGGCGGCGTCGAATGACGCCTTCACCGCCTCCGGCAGCGAAATCGTGTCCTGCAATCCCTCCAGCGCGAGGAAGGGCCGCGGCGCGCACAGCGCGAGGAACCAGTGTTCGTCGAACGGCAGCTTTTCCCGGTGCCCCCAGAACTCGTGCAGGTGCGGTGAAAACCAGTTGGGGTACTTCTTCTCCATGATTTCCAGCGTCTCGCTGTGCCGCGCGCCCGCGAACCGGTAGGCGCCGATGCCGCCTCCGCCCGTCACGACCGGGGCGCCCATCAGCCGGTCGTCGAACGCCGCCGCGATCATCGCCGACTTTCCGGCGCGCGAGGCGCCGGTGATGATGAGCTTCTTCGGGTCGATCGCCGGATCCGTCTCCAGATAGTCCGCGATCCGCGACGTGCCCCACGCCCAGCCGGCGAGCACGCCCCAGTCGTAGCCGGGATAGGCGGGATAGAACCGCGTGGTCCGAAACGCCCACGAGCCGTCCGGCATCCGCAGCGTCGTGTCCTCCGCGCAATCGTTGTTGTTGAACATCACGAGCGCGTAGCCGCGGCGGAAGACATCGGCATGCCGCTCCGCGAGCATTTCGGCGGTCAGCGGCGCGCCGAACATCGCGCGACCGCCGCGCTGCACCGCGGTCCGCACATGGGCGGCCGGTCCGGCGCCCTCCTGGCCGGGAAAGCTCGGCACGACGGCGCCCGGGGCGTGATCCGGCCGCCGTGCCGACTCGGACGCGGCCAGTTGGCGCTCGATCTCCGCGACGGGAAGCAGGGCATCGAGCCCGTGCCCCTGCCCGGGGCCCTGCGGCAGCCGCGGCAGCACGGTCCCTCCGGGCGGCGTGCCTCCCGGATAGAGGATGGCGGGGAACGGTCCGCCGTCGGCCGGCGTGAACACGCCGATGTCGAGCGCCAGCTTTTCCTCCGGGCCGAAGGTGAGGTGGATGAGCCGGTAGCGCACCGTGCCATGGAGGACGGTCTCGGACTTGAGCTCGCGGCCTTTGACATTGCCGGGCGCGGGGGGCATCTGGCCGATCGCGTAGTACTCGAGAATCCGGCGCATCTCCGTGCGCCGCGCCGACCACTGGGCCGGGGTCGTCACGCGGGTGCCATCCGCCATCGTCAGCACATCAGGCAGGTCCGGCCGCGCCGGCAGGTCTCCGACGCCGGGAAGATGCCCGAGCGCCGTCGGGATCGGCGGCACCGGGATTTCGCGCGGGTCCGGTTGGGCAAACGCAGTCGCCGCCGCGGCGAGAAAGACGCCGACCGAGGTGAAGGGGAGAATCGAATGGGGTCGCATGGGAGTGGGAGCATGACGGCCCGCAGTCGGCTTGGCTCCGCGATTTTTTGCGGGGTGAGTTGGGGCGACCCTCGATCGCACCGCTGATCGCACCCCGCATTGGATTGGGGTAGGGCGCGGAGCCTGCCCTCCGTCTCGTCCACCGTAGCGTTGTGCGAAGGCGGAAGCGCTCGGGCGAAGGAGGGTCCCTTCCGCGCCTAAGTCTCATGGCGCCCACAACACACGAATCCGATTACCGTAGGCTGCGAGCTTGCTCGCGCCAGATTGGAAAACGGGCGCCCGCAAGCGGGCAGCCTACGACAGGGTTGATACGTCCGCCATGCCTGGCGCGGTGGGGTCACCGCGCCTACAGGGCTGAGTGGCTCAAGGAACGCGGTGAGGACATCGCGTTTCACCTGATCCGACGTGGCCGCGAGCGTGAGCGAGTGGATGTCATTTCGTAACGGCCCGTCCCAAACCAACGCGATGAGGACATCGCGTTCCACCGGATCCGACGTCCCGCTACGGCGCCTCGTAGACTTCGACGAGGGCGACGCCGGTGCCTTTGCCGGCGCCGGTCACGGCCGGCGTGTAGTTCGCGGCGGGCAGCGACGTCACCACGGCTGCATCCGTGCTGCCCGGCTGAAGGTCAAACGCCCCCACCGCCTTGGATTCGGCCACGACCGTCGGTCCGCCGTTCGCGTCCTCCCAATTGTCGTTCGTCAGCAGCACCGTGCCGTCGAGTTTCTTGATCGCCAGTTGCGGATCGATGAGCGTGCCGCCCACGCCGTACTGCGCCAGCCCCGGTCCCACCGCCCGGACGAGGAGCTTCTCCGATCCGCCGCGGACCACGAAGCCGGCGATGAGCTGCTGGTCGTCGGTCCCCACCACGGCGCGCGTCGAGACGTTCGTCAGTCGCGCCGTCGAGGTCGGATCGAGATCGTACACCTCGATCAGCGCGATGCCGGTCGTCCCATTCGCGCCCTGCACCGTCGCGGTGTAGCTGCCGGGCGGCAGGGTCACGATCAGCGCCGAGTCCTTGCTCCCCGACTGGAGCGCAAACGCGCCGACCGAACTTGCCGCCGCCGCGATTGTCGCGGGGTCGTTCCACGTCCCCCAGTCGTTGTTCGCCGCGATCGGCTCGCCGGTCAGCGTCGTGACGCTCAGCTCGGGGTCGACCAGCGTGCCGCCCAATCCGTATTGCGCGAGACCCGGCCCGACCGCGCGGATCAGAACGGTCTTGGCGCCCTGCCCGCCGATCGTGAACCCGGCCACCATCACGTTGCTGCTCGTGCCCACCTCCGCGCGGCTGGAAATGTTGAACAGCGTCGCCGCCGGCGGGACGTAGGCCGCGGCCGACACCGTCAGCGCCGCCGACGATGACGTGATTGCCGTGCCGGTGGCGTCCTGGATCACCACCGCATAATTGCCGGCGTCCGCGGGCGTGACCGCGGCCAGCGCCAGCGTGGCGGAGGTGGCGCCGGCGATCGCATTTCCGTCCTTCATCCACTGGTAGGTGTTCGTGCCGGCGCCGGTCGACACGACCGAAAACACGACCCGGGCGCCCGTGCCGGTCGAGACCGCCGCCGGCGGCACGATGATCTGCGGGGCGGAGCGCGTGAAGGACATCACCACGGCCGAGTAATGCGGCACGGTATAGGAGAACGTCGGCAGGGCGACGGCGGTCGTGCTCGTCGCCACGTCGTTGGTGCCGGAGCCCGTTCGCTCCGCGTCGTCCTGCGCCGTGCCGTAGGTGTACACCGTGGCGACCGGCCCCGGCACGAACCCGGAAAACGTGATCGCCGCCGGCGTGTCCGCAGTCGGGCTCTTGTTGATCAGCAACAGCGTCAGCGTGCCGTCCGTCCGTTTGACCGCGTAGGCCGTCAGCAGCGACGTGCTGCTCGTCGCGGACACGACGGTGTCGCCGCCCCGCGCGAAGTGGCTCAGCAGCTTCATCATGTAGTACACCGGGTACGGATCGTAATAGCTCGGGTTGCCGCTGCCGGTGATGCCCGTGCCGAGCGGCGTGGAGATGATTCCGTAGTCGCCGTATTGCCGCCAGCCGTAGAGCGACGCGCTGACGTTTCCGCTGACGGCGCCGTTCGAGGTCGGCGTGCCGTTCCGCAGCGCCCACCACATGTAGCCGGCGAACTCGGTCTGGAGGATTTCGCCGACGTCGTCGGCGTAGAACAGCCCGTTGACCACGCTCGTCGACTGCTTGCCGGGATTCGAGAACACGGAGTTGTTCTCGGTCACGATCAGCTCCACGGGGGCGCCGGCCGCGCCGAGGTAGTCGGTGAGCTGCTGCCGGAGGCTGGCGGCGTCCTGCGGCCACGTGCGCGGGGCCTGGAGGAGACCGGCGTCGGTTTCCTGGCCGGGCGTCTGGTCGTACCGGTGGTAGATCAGGAAATCGGGCGTGACGCCGAGCGACTTGAACGTGGCCAGCATCACGGGCGTCCACCCGTTGTGCACGACCCCGGTGCGCGGGTTGGTCGCCGGGTGGTTCGTGTTGTTCGCGTCACTATCCTCGCCGGTAACCGCGACCGCGCCGATTTTGATCGTCGGGTCCACCGCCTTCATCTTGGCGATGTAGGTCTTGGCGCGGTTGGCGTACGTGTACGGATCGTGCGGCACCGCCTGCTGGTCGGTTTCCCACGTGCCGTAGCACTCGTTGCCGATTTCCCAGTACTTGATCCCGATCGGCGCGCTGCGCCCCAGCCGCAGGAAATTGCTGCCGTCGTCGGTCGCGAGCTTGGCGGCGGCCCGCAGCGCCGACCAGTACCCGGCGGTGTGCCAGTCGGTGCCGTTGCTGTCGACGCCGAGCGCCACGTCGGCCGTCGTGCCCTGGAGGTTCGCCGGCGCGTTGGCGTACGCGACCCACGCGGCGGCCTCCTCGGGCGTGCCGGTGCCGTAGTTCACGACGGCGGTCGCCTGGGCGTTCGTGCCGGTGATCACCGCGGCGAAGGCGTCCATGCCCGACGACCAGGACCAGGTGTTGTTGAGCGAACGGTTCACCCGCCAGTGGTACTCGTCCGACACCGAGCCGCCGGGGATCCGGATGAACCGCAGCCCGGCCGCGTTGACGAGGCTGATGGTCTGCGACGTCGCGAGCTGCGGGTCCCACATCACGGCGTTCACGCCGAACACGCGGTCGTCGACGGTGCGGCCGGTCTGCGCCGCATTGACGGCGACCGAGGCCTGGGCCGACGCGGTCACCGGCAGGAGCGCGAACAACAGGGCGAGACAGACAGGGGACGAAGGGAACGCCATGGGGAAATCGGACGCGACGGCGCAGGTTCTGGGGGACGCCCAACGTCCGGTCAATTCGAGCCCCGGTCAACTCCGGTCGAACAGTCGAGCAAAGTCGCGCCCATGCAGGTTGCACGATGCGGATATAGATTCGCGGGACGCGAGGCGGCCAAGGGACTGGCCGCCCTACCACGGATATTAGGTTCACTTGAGGTAGGGCGCGGGGCCTGCCCTCCGTAGCTTCAGCGAAGGAGGGTCCCTTCCGCGCCTAAGTGTCTCACGCGGGTTGTTGTAGGCGCGGTGCCCTCACCGCGCGAGGCATGGCGGGCGCATCAACTCTGCCGTAGGCTGCCCGCTTGCGGGCGCCATTCCCAATCGGGCGCGAGCAAGCTCGCGGCCTACGTCGATCGGATTTGTC
>DASZYH010000221.1:0-3430 GCA_035545515.1 Opitutaceae bacterium | reverse complement strand
CAGTTCCACGACCTGCTCGCCGGCACGGCCTTGTATTCCGACTACGAGGACCTGCGGGACGGCGTGGGCTGGGCGTGCGAGACGGCGCAAACGTCGAAGATCGAGGCGCTCGAGGCGGTCGCGAAGACGGTGGACACGCGGGGTGTGCCGGAAAGCGCGGTCTTCCTGTTCAATCCGCTGCCGTGGCGGCGAAAGGCGCTGGTTGAGATCCACGGCAAGCAGGATCCCAACAAGAACCACGACCCCATCACCCACCTGAAGACGCAGGAGGGCCGGGCGCTGCCGATCCAGTGGCGGCCCTCCGACAGCATGACGCCGCAGTATCCCCGGCTGACCGCCTGGGTGGAACTGCCCGCCTGTGGCTACAAGGTGCTCGAGCTGGCGCACGGGGAGCCGCCGGCGCCGGGCCGCTATGTCGAGAACTGTGCGATCGCGGGAGACGCGTTCGGCGTGCGGTCGCTGCGGGCCGACGACGGCACCGACCTGCTGGCGCGAGCGCTCGGGCTGGTCGTGATCAAGGACACCAGCGACACGTGGGGCCACGGCGTCACGGAATATCGCGAGGAAATCGGCCGGCCGGCGTTCGTCTCATCGGAGCTCGTCGAGGACGGTCCGATCACCCGGGTCGTCCGCCAGCGTGCCCGCTGGCGCGATTCGGAAATCGTGCTGGATATCTCGCGCTTCGCCGAGCTCGACGTCATCGAGCTGCGCTTCGTCATCGACTGGCGGGAGCACGAACAAATTCTCAAGCTCGAGCTGCCGTCGGCGCTGTCCGCGCCGAAGGTGTTCGCCAAGGTCCCGGGCGCGACGCTGCGGCGTTCGCCGAACGGCGCGGAGGAGCCGTGCCAGGACTGGGTTGCCGTCGAGGGCACGGTGGCGGGCCGCGACTATACGCTGGGGCTGCTGAACCAGGGCACCTACAGCTATGACTGTCTCGACGGGCTCCTGCGGACAGTCCTGATCCGGTCGGCCCCCTTCGCGCGGCACATGCCCGCCGAGGTGCCGCCCGACGACAACAACGCCTGGCAGGACCAGGGCCGGCAGGAGCGCGTGTTCCGGCTGCTCGCCCGCCGCGGCGTTTGCGCGGACCAGGACTTCGACCGCGCCGCCGACGAGCTCCAGACGCCGGCGGAGTACGTGATGGATTCGGCCCACCGCGGCCACGCGGGCTGGGAGAAGTCCTTCTTCGAGGTGTCCCCGGCGGGAGTCGAGGTCCTGGCCATCAAGCGCGCGGAGGCCGGGACGGGCACGATCGTGCGGGTGCGAAACGGGCGACCGGTGGCGACGGAGGCGGTCGTCGCCAGCGCGGTGCTCGGGCTGAGGCACGCGATGCCCCTGGCCCCCTTCCAGATCAAGAGCCTGCTCCTTCGGCCGGGCTCCGCCGGCCAGTTCGAGGCCGAAGCCGTTTCGCTGCTCGAGCGATAATCATTTCCGCCACCAGGTCGGGCCAGACCGGCCCGCCCATCGCCCGTCCTTCTGACGCACCCCCCCATGCCCTCCCGCCCCTCCACCCCGCTGGTCTTTCGCTCCGCCGTCGTCGCCGCCCTCGGCGGCCTGCTGTTCGGCTACGACACCGCCGTGATCTCCGGCGCCGAGCAGGCGCTGCAACGGCTGTTTCACCTCGATTCGTTCGGCATCGGCTTCACCGTGGCCACCGCGCTGATCGGCACGATCCTCGGTTCGGTCGTGATCGAGAAGCCCGCCGACGCGTGGGGACGGAAGCCGACGCTGCTGTTGCTCGCGATCCTCTATTTCGTCTCGGCGGTCGGATGCGCGCTGGCGAACGCGTGGATCGTGCTCGTCGTCGCCCGGTTCATCGGGGGAATTGCCATCGGCGGCTGCTCGGTGGTGGCTCCGATGTACATCGCGGAAATCTCGCCGCCGCAGGTCCGGGGCCGGCTCGTCGCGGTCAACCAGCTGAACATCGTCGTCGGGATCCTGCTCTCGTTCGTCGCCAACTATCTGATCGCGCGCCACGTCGCGGGCGACAGCGCGTGGCGGTGGATGCTGGGGGTGGTGGCCGTTCCCTCGGTCGCATTTTTCGTCCTGCTGTTCGGCGTCGTGGAAAGCCCGCGCTGGCTGGTGAAGGCCGGATCGGTCGAACAGGCGAAGGCGGTGCTCCAGGACCTGGGGCACACCGACGCGGCGGCGAAGGTGACGGAGATCCTGAACTCGCTCCGCGGGGCGGAGGATCGGCTTTTCCAGCGCCGGTACGCGTTTCCCATCTTCCTCGCCATCGCGATCGCGATGTTCAACCAGCTGTCGGGCATCAATGCGCTGATGTACTACGCGCCCCGGATCTTCGAGATGGCGGGCGCCGGCGAAGGGTCGGCCCTGCTCCAGAGCGTGGCCGTCGGCGGCACGAACCTGGTGTTCACGCTCGTCGGCATGAGCCTGATCGATTTCTCCGGCCGGCGAAAACTGATCATCTGGGGCTCGTACGGGTACATCGCCAGCCTCACGGCCGTCGCCTGGGCATTCCACCGCTACCAGGACCACTTCACCGGAGCGGGCAGCGTGATCGTGCTCGTCAGCCTGCTGGTGTTCCAGGCCTCGCACGCGCTGGGGCAGGGCGCCGTGATCTGGGTCTTCCTCTCCGAGATCTTTCCGAATGCGGTCCGCGCGAAGGGACAGGCGCTGGGCAGCTTCACGCACTGGATGATGGCGGCGATCGTCAGCGGGACGTTCCCCATGATCGCCGCGTGGTCCGGGGCGGGGGCGTTCGGGTTCTTCGCGGCGATGATGGTGATCCAGCTCGCGTTCGCGTGGAAGCTGATGCCCGAAACCAAGGGGAAGACCCTCGAGAGCATGGACGCCCGGAACCTCGCCTCCTCCACTTTATAATCGGAATCGAAGCCCGAGACCGGATGCGGGAGCGCGCGCCACACCGCGCGACGCGGACCGTCGTCACCTGATCGTCACAAAACGCGCAATACGATGCATGTATATCGAGGCGGAAGACCTCCCATAATTATGGAATGCGCGGGCTATTGCGTTGCCGCGCGTCACTCGCAAATTCCCGCGGCCGTGATCAGGAATTGCCTGCCCCAGCGAGGGCAATTGCTCCGCCGCCCGGGGTGCTCCGCCCCGGCCCGCCCGCCCGCCCGTTTTCTTCGCCGCCCGTGTCCGCCCACCGCACGCGGGCCGGCGAATTCAACCACCCTGACGTCCGCCCCCGCCCAGGGATCCGCGGACGTTTCGCCTAACCCAAGAAACCCACGAGATGCCAGAAATGAACACCCCACCCATGTCCAGCCAGCCATTGACTAGAATCAAATCACCACCGCGGTGGCTCGCCACGCTCGTCGTGCTCGCCGCCCTAGGTTCCGCCCGCGCGCAGACCGTGGCCGAACCGTCCAGCGTCGCGGATGCAGAGAACGCCGACGCGATCAAGCTCGCCCCCTTCCAGGTGGTCGATAGCGGCGACGAC
>DASZYH010000220.1:0-41531 GCA_035545515.1 Opitutaceae bacterium | reverse complement strand
GCTCCCCGACGCGGGCGCGGTGATCACCACCCGGGCCGCGGAATCGCGGATCTGGAAATCGAGCCGCTCCCGCGGATACGCGGGATCGAGCGAAACGAACGCGCCGCCCGATTTGAGCACGCCGAGCCAGGCGACAATCAGCTCGATGGAACGCGGCAGGCAGACGGCCACCAGCGTGTCCGACTGGACGCCGAGCGCCCGCAGCCGGCGCGCGAGCGCGTTCGCCCGCCGGTTGAGCTCGGCGTAGCTGAGGGCGTCGCGTGAATCCGCGATCGCGATCCGATCCGCTTGCTCGACCGCCTGCCGCTCAAAGAGCTCATGGACGCAAACGTCGAGCGGGTCCTCGGCCGCCGTGCGGTTCCACTGGCGAATCACGAGGTCTCGTTCGGGCGCATCCAGCAGCGTCACCTCGGCCAGGGTGTCGACCTGCGGATCCATCAGCGACTGGATCGCCGCCCGGTAATGGCCGAGCAACCGGCCGACCGCCGCCGCATCGAACTGCCGCGCATTATAGAATGCGCGCACGAGCAGTTCGGGGTCGCCGTAGATGTCGAGCGCGAGCGGATAATTGGGCTGGCTGCGGATGTCGAACTCGCGCTGGGTCCAGCGCCCGCCGAGACGGTTCAACGCGTGCATCCAGGACGGCTCCTGGAAATTGAAGAGCGTGTCGAAGAGCGGTCGGCCGGCCGGGAGATCGGTGCATTGCTGGATGCGCGCAAGCGGCGTCGGCTCAAAATCGCGGATGGCGAGCCATTGCTCGCGCAGCGCACGCACCCAGTGCCCGATGCTGGCGGCCGGAGCGAGCCGCACGCGCACCGGCACGGTGTTGATGAGAAGGCCCACCATCGCCGCGGCGCCTTCGACCGGGATGTGGCGGCACGCGCGGACGGCCCCGAACACAATGTCATCCTCCCCCGTGTACCGACTGAGCACGACGGCCCAGGCCGCCTGCAGCATCGTGTTCAGCGTGACCCCGTGACGTTCGGCCGCCGCCCGCAGTCGGCGGGTTTCCGCTTCGGAAAGCCGGAACGCCAGTTCGCCCGGCCCCTCGGATCGCGCGTCCACGTCCGGCGCCGGAAGTGGCAGGAGGGTCGGACTGGCAAGTCCCCGGAGCTGTTCGCGCCAGAACGCCTCGGCCCGGTGCTGATCGAGCGTTTCCAGCCACGCGATGTAATCCCGGTATGGCCGCGGTTCCGGCCAGTCGACCGTCTCCCCGCGCACGAGCGCGTCGTGGTACTCCATCAGTTCGCGGAAAAGCGTCAGCATCCCGCGCGCGTCGAGAATGAGGTGATGGTAGGTGAAGACGAACCAGGCGCGTCGATCGCCGCCTCGAAAAAGCGCCACTCGGGCGAGGGGCGCCGCCAGCGTGGCAAACCCCGTCCGCCGATCCGACGCGAGATACTGCTGCACCATTCGCCGGGCCGTCGCGGCATCGGCAAGTTCGAGGACCCGGACGGAGATGGCTACGGTGTCGGGAGGGGAGACAACCTGCCTCGGCTCTCCGCCCTCGGACCAGATGAACCCGGTGCGCAGCGTGTCATGCCGCCGCACCATCGCCTGCCAGGCCTGTTCAAACTCCGCGGCCCCGATTGGATGCTCCATCTCGCAGACGACCTGCTCGACATCGATGCCCGGGGCAGCCCCTTCCGCATGGTGAAACAGCATTCCCTGCTGCATCGGGGAAAGCGGATACGCGACCGCACCGCAGTCACCATCGACTGTCGTATCTCGGACCATTGGACCGAGTCTAGGAGAGCTTGGGTTTCCCCTGTAGTGGGTGGGTGCCCCACCCGGGATGCGGGAATCACCGCGTACCGGGTTCGCGGAAGGGACTTGCCCCATGTCACAAGCCGCGCGGGCAGCGTTTAATAAGTGCGTGAACTCCGCTTCCGTCTTCCGCCCGCCCGGTCCGATCGGCCCGCCGGAGGCCCGCGCCCGCGCCGATCCGGCGCCCGGCCGGCGGGAGGCGCGGTCGGGAATTCCCGGCGGAAGCTTCTGCCCGCCTGCGACGGTGGGATGGATCGAAGCCGCGGCGGCTGGCGAGCCGCTTCCGGGCGGCGTCGGCGGCGGAAGACGGGAGGGCGGGCCATGAGAATCGGCGTCTCCGCCGTGACGATCAATCGCGGTGGCTCCGGCACGGGGCAGTACCTGCTGAACCTGCTTGGCGCGCTGGTCGCCGAAGCGCGCGACTGCGAGTTCATCGTCTTCGCGCTCGATCGCGACCGCGAGCTCTTCGACTCCTTCGGCCCGCCGGTTCGGGTCGTCTCCGTCGGCGAGGATTTTCGCCCCGGATCCCGCCACCTCGCCTGGCATCAGTTCGTGCTGCCCCGGCTCGCCCGGGACCTGGCGCTCGATGTCCTGCATGTTCCGGCCCTGAACCGTTTTCCCTGGGCCAAACCGTGCCCCTTGGTGGGCACCGTCGACAATTCCGACCGTTTTCCGGACAACCCGGCCGCCGGGTGGTCGCGCGCCTGGTTCCGGCGCACGCTGCTGCCGGCGCTGGCGCGCCGGCAGGACGAACTGGTCGCCGTCAATGCCGCCGCCGCCGCCGAACTCATCGACGTCCTTGGCGTGCCGTCATGTCAGGTCACGGTCATCCCGAATGGCGTGGACCACGCGCGTTTCCACCCCGGCGACCGTGAAACCGCGGCCACATGGCTCGCCCGGGAACACGGCCTCCGCCCGCCCTTCTTCCTTTCCGTCGCCCGGCTGGAGCATCCGGAAAACAACCTCCTCCGGCTGATCGAAGCCTTCAACCGCTTCAAGGCGGAAACCCCTTCGCCCTGGCAGCTCGTGCTGGCGGGTCCCGACGGCAGGGGCGCCGCCGCGGTGCGCGAGCGGATCCGCCGGTCGCCCTACGCCCCGGACATCCGTTGCCCCGGTCACGTCGCGCCGGAACGGCTCACCACCTGGTACCACGCAGCCGGGGCCTTCGTGTCGACCGCCTTT
This sequence comes from Opitutaceae bacterium, assembly GCA_035545515.1. Taxonomy (GTDB): domain Bacteria; phylum Verrucomicrobiota; class Verrucomicrobiia; order Opitutales; family Opitutaceae; genus ER46. Next base: position 38,582 of record DASZYH010000220.1, on the reverse strand, counting down.
GGCGCCGGCTTCGGCCTCGCCCCCCTGGAGGCGATGGCCTCCGGCTGCCCGGTCCTCGTCGCCGAGGGAAGCGGCGCCGCCGAGCTTTGCGGCCGCGCGGCCCTGACGGCCGACGCGAGCGACGTGGAGGCGATCGAATTCCAGCTCGCGGCTCTCGCCGGCAACGCGCCACTCCGCACCCACCTGGCCTTTGCCGGGGTCCAGCGCGCCGGCCGGTTTGCGTGGCGCAAGACGGCGGCCGCGACCCTCGAGGTCTATGTCCGGGCCTCGCGCCGGGTGCGCGTGCCGGTGCTGACCCATCCGGTCCTGTCGGCTCCGGTATCCTAGACCCGGATTCACCATGCACGCGCCTCGTCCCGCCTCCCCTCTCCTCCCGGCGCGCCAATCCCGCGGGCGCGCGGCCGGGTGCCGGCCCGATCGCTCCCCCCGGCCGGGGTCCGCAGCCCGCGGCGATTCAGGTGCATACCCACCGTGCTGCGGGCCGGTTCGCGCCTACAATTCATCGCGGCGTCTCTTACCGCTTTTGGTCCGCGAACAACCACCCCATCTTGCGTGAAAAAGGAGCTTCGCATCCTCGTCCTGGAAGATGTTCCCGCCGACGTCGTGCTCATTGACCACGAACTCCGGCAGGCCGGACTGTCGTTCGAGGTGAAACGCGTCGAGACGCGCGAGCAGTTCCTGCGCGAGATCCGGGGCGGACCGCCCGACGTGATTCTCTCCGATCACGGACTGCCGACGTTCGACGGATTCTCCGCGCTCGCCCTCGCGCGGGAAAAATGCCCCGATGTGCCCTTCATCTTCGTCACGGGATCGATGGGCGAGGAACTGGCGATCGATTCGCTGCGCGAGGGGGCGGTCGACTATGTGCTCAAGAGCCGGATCTCCAACCTGGTTCCCGCCGTCGAACGCGCGCTCCGCCTGGCCGACGAGCGCACCCGGCGCAAACAGGCCGAGCGCGAACTGCGGGAAAGCGAGCAGCGTTTCCGCCTGCTCGTCGGCGGCGTGAAGGACTACGCCATCTGCATGCTCGATCCGGAGGGGCGGATCACGAGCTGGAACTCCGGCGCCGAATCCGTCCTCGGGCATCGCTCGGCGGACGTGCTGGGCCAGCATTTCCGCTGTTTTTACCGCCCGGCGGACCGCCACGCCGGCAAACCGGAGCAGGATCTCCAGACCGCCGCCACGGACGGCCGGTTCGAGGAGGAGAACTGGCGCTGGCGTCACGGCCAGGCCGCCTTCTGGGCCCACGTTGATCTTCAGGCGTTGCGGGACGAGTCCGGAACCCTGCGGGGATTCACCCAGGTCGTCCGCGACGTCACCGAGCGCAGGCAGGCGCAGGAGGCGCTGCGCAAGAGCGAGGAACGGTACCGGCGCCTCGTCGAACTCTGCCCCGACGCCCTGATGGTGCTCCATCGCGGCGACATCGCCTTCGTCAACACCGCCGCGCAGCGCCTGCTCGGCGCCGCCGAGCCCGAGCAGCTCCTGGGCCGGGCTTTCGTGAAGTTCATTCATGCCGACGGCCGCGGGACCGTTGGCACCCGGCTGGACGAACTGGCCGGCCGGGAAACCGAGACGCCGTGGCCCGAACGGCCGGGCCAGGCGCCGGGCTTCACCGAGGAGATCCTCCTCCGGCTCGACGGGACCGAGGTGAGCGTCGAACTCGGCGCGACGCGGATGACCTTCCAGGACGAACCCGCGATCCAGATCATGCTGCACGACCTCACGGCGCAAAAGCGCGCCGCGGTCGCGCTCCGGGAAAGCGAGGCCCGCAAGGCCGCCGTGCTCGACACCTCGCTCGATGCCATCGTCGGCATCGATCACGCCGGCACGGTGCGCGAGTGGAATCCCGCCGCCGAGCGGATCTTTGGCTACCGGCGCGACCAGGCCGTCGGCAGCCGCCTCGAGGCGCTGATCGTGCCCGCCTCGACCACGCAGAAATACCTGCCCGGTCTCGCGGATTACCTGATGACGGGCGCGGGGAGCCTGCTCGGCCGGCCGATCGAGGTGTTCGCGCGCCGGGCCAACGGCGAGGAGTTTCCGATCGAACTCGCGCTCACCCAGATTCCCGACGAGCCGCCGTTCTACACCGCCTTCATGCGGGACATCACCGACCGGAAGCACGCGGAGGAGGCCCTGCGGCGCAGCGAGGCCCGGAAGTCCGCCGTGCTCGAGACCGCGCACGATGCGATCGTCACCATCGATCAGCAGGGCCGGATCATCGAATGGAATCCCTCGGCGGAAAAGGTCTTCGGATACAGTCGGGAGCTCGCGCTGGGGCGCGCCTTCGCCGACCTGATCTCACCCCGTTCCAACGAGGAACTGGCCCGCAAGGGCTTCGCCCGTTATCTCCAGACCGGACGGGGGCGCCTGCTCGGTCAGCGGATGGAGGCGACTGCGCTCCGGGCCAACGGCGCCGAGTTCCCGGTCGAGCTCACGATCACGCGGATCTCGGGGGAGGACCAGATGGTGTTCACCAGTTTCATCCGCGACATCACCGAGCGGCGCCGGACCGAGGAGGCGCTGCGCCGGAGCGAGGAACGCTTCCGGCTGCTCGTCGAGGGCGTGGAGGATTACGCGATCTACATGCTCGACACCCACGGACGCGTCACGACCTGGAACGTCGGCGCCGAACGGATCCACGGGTACCGCGCCCAGGAAATCATCGGGCGGCGCTTCCACCGCTTCTACACGCCGGAGGACGCCGACCGGCGCAAACCGGATCAGGCGCTCGCGGTCGCGACGTCGGAGGGGCGTTTCCAGGACGAACACTGGCTGGTCCGGAAGAACGGCGCGTCGTTCTGGGCGAGCTTCGTGATCACCGCCCTGCGCGACGAGGCGGGGCGGCTCACCGGCTTTTCCACGATCGCCCGCGACGTGACCAAGCGGAAGCAGGCGGAGGATGAAATCCGGCGCCTCAATGCCGCGCTGGAGCGGCAGGTCCAGGACCGGACCACCGAGCTGCAGGCGGCCTACGGCGAGATCGAGGCGTTCTCGTATTCGATTTCCCATGACCTGCGGGCGCCGCTGATCCATATCGCCGGCTTCATCGAGATGCTGAAGAGCGATCTCGGTCCCAAGCTTGACGACCGCAGCCGACGCCACCTCGACACGATCTGCAATTCGACCGAACACATGGGCCGCATGATCGCGGATCTCCTCGCGCTCTCGCGGATCGGCCGGGCGGACATGCGCAAGGTGCGCGTCAACGTCGGCGACATCGTCCGCGACGTTCAGCGCGAGTTATCCGCCCATTTGCAAAATCGCAAGATCGTCTGGATGGTGGGCGACCTCCCGGAGGTTCAAGCCGATCCCGTGCTGCTCCGGCAGGCCATCATGAACCTGATCGCCAACGCGTTGAAATTCAGCCGCGCCCGCCCGGAGACCCGGATCGAGATTGGCGCCCAGGCGAATGACGCCGAGGACATCGTGTACATCCGGGACAATGGCGTCGGGTTCGACATGAAATACTCCGCCAAGCTCTTCGGCGTGTTCCAGCGGCTGCATGCGAGCACCGACTTCGAAGGCTCCGGGATGGGCCTGGCCACGACCCGGAGGATCATGCAGCGCCACGGCGGGCGCACGTGGGCCGAGAGCACCCCCGGCGAGGGGGCGACCTTCTTCTTCTCGCTGCCCCGCGTGCCGGCGGGATCCGCATGAATCTTTCCGGGAAATACATCCTGCTGGCCGAAGACGATCCCTGCGTCGCTGAACTTGTCCTGCACGTCCTCCGCCGCACCGAGACGACGCCGCGCATCGTGCATGTCCGCGACGGCGTGGAGGCGATGGATTTCCTGCACGCCCGGGAGGCGTACGAAAATCGCGAGCCGGGGAATCCCACCTTGGTGCTGCTGGACATCAAGATGCCGCGCATGGACGGCTTTGACGTCCTGCGCGCCGTGAAGACCGACCGGACCCTGCGGGCGACGCCCGTGGTGATGCTGACCTCCTCGCATGATGATCGCGATGTCCGCGCGAGTTATGAGCTCGGCGCCAATGCGTACGTCGTGAAGCCCCTCGAGTTCCAACGGCTCGCGACGGTCCTCGCGAACCTCGAAACCTTCTGGATGGAGGTCAACCAGCCTCCGCCGGAGACAACCTGCGCCGCCATCGCACGTGGCAAACCATGATTCCCTCCGGATCGGTGCACCCCCCGCCGCCCCTCCCCCGGACAGGCGATGACGCCATCCCGTCGCGCCGCGCACCGGAGCGCGAGCTGCGGATCCTCCTGCTGGAGGACAACCTCCCGCATGCCGAGCTGGTGGAGCATTTCCTGCGGGAAAGCGGGCTGCGGTTCACGCTGGTGCGGGTGGACACGCGCGAGGCTTACGAGGAGCAGCTCGGCTCCGGCGCGCCCGACATGATCCTGTCGGATTACGCGCTGCCCTCGTTTGACGGCTATGCCGCGCTCGCGATCGCCAAGCGGAAGGCCCCGAACACCCCGTTCATCTTCGTCACGGGCACGATGGGCGAGGAGGTCGCGATCGAGACGCTGAAGAACGGCGCCACCGACTACGTGTTGAAAACGCGCCTCGGCCGGCTCGGCCCCGCGGTGCAGCGGGCCCTCCGCGAAGCGGCCGACCGCCGGGAACGCGAGCGCGCGGAGGACAAGCTGCGCCGCTCCCTCGACCAGCTTCGCGCCCTCACGACCTACCTCCAGTATGTCCGGGAGGAGGAGCGCACGCGCATCGCGCGCGAGGTGCACGACGAGCTCGGCCAGGCCCTGACCGGGCTCAAGCTCGACATGTCGTGGCTCGCCTCGAAGCTCGGCAAGAACGCCAAGCCGGTGCAGCAGAAGGTGAGGACCATGGTCGACCACATCGACGAGACGATCCAGACCGTGCGCCGCATCGCGACGGAACTCCGGCCCGGCATCCTCGACAGCCTCGGGCTCGTCGCCGCGATGGAATGGCAGGCCAACGACTTCCAGTCGCGCACGGGCATCACCTGCAGCGTCAGCACGAGCGTTTCCGAGACCATCCTCGACCAGGATATCACCACCGTGTTCTTCCGGATCTACCAGGAGACGCTCACGAACATCATCCGCCACGCGAAGGCGACGCGCGTCACCGTGCGTCTCGAGGAAACGGGCGGACACCTCGTCATGACCGTGGCGGACAACGGCCGCGGCATCTCGGAGGAGGAAATCGCGAGCACGCGTTCGCTCGGCCTGCTGGGCATGCGGGAGCGCGCCATGCTCGTCGGCGGCGACCTTTCGCTGCACGGCGCGCCGGGCGCGGGCACGACCGTGACCCTGAGCGTGCCCTTGGCGGGCCCGCGTCCGCCGAAAAACGGGCGCCTCTGACGGCGGCCGCCCTTCGCCCCATCCCCCGCCCCCATGCGCATCCTGATCACCGATGACCACGCCGTCGTCCGGCAGGGGCTGAAGCAGATTCTGGCGGAGGAGTTCACCCGGGCCGAATTCGGCGAGGCGGCGAGCGCCCAGGAGGCGATCGAACGCGTGTGGCGGGAGACCTGGGACGTCGTCGTGCTCGACATCACGATGCCCGGTCGGAGCGGTCTCGAGGTCCTGAAGGAAATCAAGAAATCCAAACCCAAGCTCCCGGTCCTGATGCTGAGCATGCATCCCGAGGACCAGTTCGCCGTGCGGCTGCTGAAGATCGGCGCCTCCGGCTACATGACGAAAGAAAGTGCGCCGAACGAGCTCGTCGGGGCCGTCAAGAAGGTCATGGCCGGCGGGCGTTACATCAGCCCGTCCCTCGCCGAAAAGATGGCCTCGTATCTCGCGATCGACGTACAGACCCCGCCGCACGAGCGGCTGTCCGACCGTGAATTCCTCGTGCTCCGGCTGATCGCCTCCGGCAAGACGCCCACGCAGATCGGCAAGGAACTCGGCCTCAGCGTGAAGACCATCAGCACGTACCGGATGCGCATCCTGGAGAAGATGGACATGGCCAACAACGCCGAGCTCACGCACTACGCGATCCAGAACAATCTGGTGTGAGGGGGTCCCCTGCGGCGCGGCCGCGGCGGGAGGTCGAACCCGCCGCGGGATGTAGGTCAGGACCTACTGGGGCATTCACGCCCCCGGGCTATGATGCCGGGCGAGCGAATGCTCATCTTGAACCGGTCCGGAAACCACGCGAAATGAATGTTGGCCACGACGTAAACCTCGCCGATACCGACAGCCTCGGCGCCCGCATCCCCGCCTCTGAACGCAGCCGCCCCTCCGGGCCGCCGCGGCCAGCGGCCAATGGCCGTCCCCCGCGCCCTGCCGGGACGCCGCCACCGGAAAAACCGCACCTGACGGTCGACCCCGTTTCCCTCGTCCAGCCGGCGATGCGTCGCTGGCCCTGGTTGCTGCTCGGCGCCGTGGCGGGCGGTGTGATCGGCCTGGCGATCGCGAGCCACCTCTGGCACATCACCTACACCGCGACCGCCCAGATGGTCCGCTACGACCCGCCGGTCGCGACCGACGCCTTTCGTCCCCGCCCAGTGGACGTCCCCACGCTCATCGGCCGACTCGAGGACCCGGCGTTCCTGCGCCGCGTCGGCCAGCAGTTGTCGCCCGCGATGAGCAGCGGCGAGGTGCTCGGCCACATGCGGGTCCTGCCCGAACGGAATTCGGGCATCATGAACGTCATCGCCAGCGGGAGCGACGCGGGGAAGACGACCGAACTGGCGAACGCCTTCGCCCGGGAAACCGTGAAGTTCACCCAGGAGGACCAGAGCCAGGAGGCGACGGAGGCCGACGGTTACGTCGCCCAGGATCTCTCCGAGGCCGAGAAGCAACTCGCCGAGGCCCAGAAAAACATGCCGACGCTCGCGCCGGGATCGTCCGCCTCAACGCTCGATGCGGGTGGCGCGGCCGACACGGAACAGGATCGGTACTCCGAAAGGATCCAGGCGGCGAAGGACGAGCTGGCGAAATTGCTCGCGCGCTACACCGACGCCCATCCGCTCGTGCGGCAGCAGCGGGCGCTGATCGCCGCCCTCGAGGCGGAACAGGCGACGGGCGTCAAGGCCGCGACCGTGAAGAGCACGCCCTCCGACGCGACCGCCGGCACGGGACACGCGCGCGTCGTCTCCCGCGATGAATATGAAGTCGCGCTCTTCCGACTGCGCCAGCTCGAGAGCCTCCGCATGCAGCTCCTTTATCGCCGCCAGCAGATCGACCTGTTCAAGGCGAATCCCCCGGGTTCGTTCCGGATCACGGTGCCGGCCTCCGGCGAGACGCTCTCCATCCACCGTCCGTGGCTGAAGATCGGCCTGGTCGGAATCATCTGCGGTGTCCTCGGACTCACGCTGACGGCCGGACAACTGCTGGTCCGCGAGTTCATGGACAGCCGGTTGAAGACGGCGGACGATGTCACGCGGGTCACCGGGCTGCCGGTCGTCGCCAGTCTCGGCGATCTTCGCCAGATGTCGATGGCCGCGCGGGAGGACTGGGCGTTTCGGACCTGGATCGCCCTGCAGGATCGGCTGAGTTTCTCCCCGAACCACGGACTCATCTGCGGCATCACCTCCTCGCGGCCCGGCGACGGCCGCTCCACGTGGGTGGGGCTCCTCGCCGGCGCGGCGCGAAAATGCGGTTTTCGTGTCCTGACCATCGCGACCAAACCGACCGCCGACGGCGCCGTGAACGCCGAGGAGCGGGCCGCGGCCAATGCGACCGCGGAGGCGGCGGAAGCCGCCGCGCGTCGCGCGGGAGCGAACGGCCACGCGGCCCCCGCAGCGGCCGCCGCCGCCGCGGGCGCGCCGGTCGCCACCGCCCGGACCACGACGCCGACCGCGATCATCCGCCCGCCTTCGCACGAACCCCTGCGCACGGTTTCGGCGGACACCGAATTCACGGCCATGACGGCGAGCGCGTTGTTCACGCCGGCACAGGTTACCGAAAAGCTTATGGGCCCCGAATCCGATCCCCTCGTTCACATCCCGCTCCCCGGCTGGACGTGGAACCTTGAACGTCGCAAGCAATGGCAGGGCGCGCTCAACGTCTGGCGGAAGATCGAGAACGTCGTGATCCTGGTGGAGCTTCCGCCCGCCTCGGTGCCCGAGGCCGTCCTGCTGGCGTCGAACCTGCCCAACATTCTCTGGATGGTGGAGAGCGGAAAATCGGAGGCGATCGAGACGCGTGCCCAGCTCCAGACGCTGCGGCATGCCCGCTGCAACATCGTCGGCGCGGTGATCAACCGCGCCATGTCGACCTTCACGCAGGGACGACTCTCACGCTGGATGAACTGTCTCGCGCTGGTGACCGCGCTCGGCATCGCCGGCACGTCCCTGATGGCCCAGGAACCCTCCGCGACGCCGGCTCCGGCCGACACGTTTTCAATCGTCAGCCCCGCGCAGCGGGCCGCCTGGCAGCGCCACCTGACGCTCGGCCCCGGCGACGTCCTGACCCTCAGCATCTACGGCGAACCGGATCTCACGCTCAAGCAGGTGCCGATCGGACCGGACGGCCGCATCAGCTATCTCGAGGCGCACGACGTGATGGCCGCGGGATTGACGGTTGACGAGTTGCGCGACCGGTTGAACCAGGAACTCGGGAAGTATCGGCGCGAGCCGCAGGTGATCATCGTCCCGGACGCCTACAAGAGCAAAAAGTACTACGTGCTCGGGACCGTGACCGACCGCGGGGTGTTCACGCTGGACCGGCCCACGACGCTCCTGGAGGCGGTCGCGCGGGCACGCGGACTCGAAACCGGCATGTCGAGCGACCAGAACCTGGTCGAACTCGCCGACCTGTCGCGCAGTTTCATCGCGCGCAACGGCCACAAGCTGCCGGTCGATTTCGAGAAGCTCTTCGCCGACGGCGACCTCTCGCAGAACATCGCGCTCGAACCGAACGACTACATCTATTTCCCGGCGGCGCAGGTGAAGGAGGTGTACGTGCTTGGAGCGGTCGAGCGTCCGGGCACCTATTCCTATCTGACGACCACCGGCGCGATCGGCGCCGTCGCGGCCCGCGGCGGCTTTACCGAGGAAGCCTGGCGCAACCGGCTCCTCGTCATCCGCGGTTCGCTCCAGCATCCGCAGCTGTTCGTGGTCGATGCGAAGGACGTGCTGTCCGCCCGGGCACCGGATCTTACGCTCCAGCCCCACGACATCGTTTTTGTGAGCAAACGACCCTGGTTGCGACCCGAGGAACTGCTCGACGAGGCCGCGAGCGCATTCGTCACGTCGGCCGTCGTGATGTGGACTGGACTCCACGTCGACACGCAGTTGCACCGCTGATCCGCCCCGCCCGCTTGTCATGAACCTGCCCCCCACCCGCCTCGCCCTCGCCCTGGTCCTCGCCACCGCCCTGTCCGGCTGCGCCACCTGGAGACGGCATTCGCAGGCCGCCCCGGCCCTCCCGGCCGCATTCACCGCGGCCACCGCGCCGGCCGAGCTGGCGCCGATCGACCCGTCGCTGTTGCAGCGGCCCACGTCCGCCTACCGCCTTGGTCCCGGCGACAAGCTCGAAATCGAGGTGCTGGGCGACGTCGACACGCGCAGCATCACGACCGTCGGACCGGACGGGAAAATCTACTTCTACATGCTGCCGGGACTCGACGTCTGGGGAGACACCGTCGCGCAGGTGCGGGACAAGATCATCGACGGCCTCCAGAAGTTCATCCGCGAGAAACAGCCCGTGTCGGTGACGCTCCTCGACGCCGAAAGCGAACGCGTGTGGATCCTCGGCCGGCTGAACAAGCCGGGCGTTTATCCGCTTTCCGGCCCGACCACGCTGCTCGAGGCCATCGCCGAAGCCGGCGGACTGTCGCCCCGTTCGGCCACCGCCTCGTTTGCCGGTGCGACGCCCCTCCCCCCGGCCGCCGGCATCGGCTCGGATGAGGCGGCCGACCTCAGTCGCGCGTTTGTCATCCGGCACGGCCAGATGCTGCACGTCGATTTCACGCGCCTGCTGCACGACGGCGACCTGTCGCAGAACATCTATCTCGAGCCCGACGACTTCATCTATCTGCCCGCCGGCAGCACCGGCTCCGTCCACGTGCTCGGCGCGGTTTTCGAGCCCCGCGCGCTTTCCTCGGACACGCAGCTCACCCTCGTGAAGGCCGTGGCCGACGCCGGCGGTACGATCAAGAACGCGTACCTCTCGCACGTGGCGATTGTCCGCGGTTCGCTGAGCCAGCCCCAGGTTGCCGTGGTCAACCTGGCGGCGATCGAGAGCGGCCAGGCCCCGGACGTCCTGCTCCAGCCGCAGGATATCGTGTACGTGCCGTTCACCCCCTACCGTGTACTGACCCGGTACGTGGACATGATCCTCGACACGTTCGCCCGCACGGTCGGTGTGAACGAAGGCGCGCGGGTCATCAGCAATCAGGCCGTTCCGGTGGGCGTGAACGTCCCGGTGAACGTCAGCGTGCCCGTCGGTCCATAACGTTCCACGGTTACGTCGGCACGAGGCTGTGCTGCCCCCGGGCAATGACGGGGACGACGGGAATTCGCCGCGCGAGCAGCCACGCCCCCTTTCCCGGGGAGAAGGCCACTGCCACTCCGACCGGACCGGAATTTTCCCGATACCGAAACCGGGGGAATTCCGCACGAATCTGACTCGCCTGCGCTGCCCCCCCGACGACGATGATCGGTAAAATGCGCCTGTAGCCAGCCTGGTGCTGGTCCGGCTCGGTGACTCGCTCGTTTCATCGCCGGGGCGTTGCCAGTTCCCAGATGCCGCCTGCCGATCCGTCTCAAGTCCCCTACGATTCTGACGCCTTTCTCGCGGCGATCATCGCCTCGTCGAACGATGCGATCATCAGCAAGGATGCGAAAGGAATCATCACCTCCTGGAATCCCGCGGCCGAACGGCTCTTCGGGTTCGCTTCGGCCGAGGCGGTTGGCCAGCCGGTCACCCTGATTTTCCCGCCCGACCGCCTTCCCGAGGAGGAGATGATCCTGGGCCGCGTGCTCCGCGGCGAGCACCTGGGACACTACCGCACCGTTCGGCGCCACAAATCGGGCGAATTGATCGACGTCTCGCTCTCCGTTTCCCCGATTCGGGACCGAACCGGGAGGATCATCGGCGCGTCCAAGATCGTGCACGACCTTCGCGAGCAAACCCGCGAGCAGGAGCGTTTTCGTGTCACCCTGTCGAGTATCGGCGACGGCGTGATTTCAACCGACGTCGAGGGAGCGGTCACGTTCATCAACCCGGTGGCGGAACGGCTGACGGGCTGGCCGGCCCCCCAGGCCGTGGGGCGCCCCCTGGCGGAGGTCTTCCAGATCGTCAACGAGACCTCCCGCGAAGCCGTCGAATCGCCGGTCATCAAGGTCCTGCGCGACGGCACCGTGGTCGGGCTCGCCAACCACACCGTCCTGGTCTCGCGCGACGGATCCGAACGGCCGATCGACGACAGCGCGGCGCCCATTCGCAGCCGAGACGGTCGGCTGCTCGGCGTCGTCCTGGTCTTCCGCGATGTGGCGGAGCGGCGCGCGGCGGAGCTGGTTTCCCTGCGACTCGCCGCGATCGTGGAGGGTTCGGAGGACGCGATCGTCGGGAAAAATCTCCAGGGAATCGTGACCAATTGGAACCCGGGCGCGCAGCGGATCTTTGGGTACACGGCCGACGAAATGATCGGAAGTTCGATCACGAAGATCATTCCTCCCGACCGGTTGAACGAGGAGCAGCGGATCCTCGCCCGGCTGCAGGCCGGCGAGCGGGTCGAGCATTTCGAGACGATCCGGGTGCGGAAGGATGGCCGCCCAATCCATGTTTCGCTCACGATCTCGCCCATTCGCGACGGCAAAGGGCATATCATCGGCGCCTCGAAGATCGCGCGCGACATCACCGCGCAGAAACAGGCCGAACTGGCGCTGCGTGACGCGCAGACCACGCTTCAGTCGCACGCGCTGGACCTGGAACAGAAGGTGCGCGAACGGACCGCCAAGCTCCAGGACATGATCGGCGAGTTGGAGGCGTTTTCGTACAGCCTCTCCCATGATCTCCGGGCGCCGCTCCGTGCGATCCAGGGATTCACGGAACTCGTCCTGACCGATTACGGGGACCGGATTCCCGAGGCGACCGACCACCTCCGGCGCGTCGTCAATGCCGCCGCCCGCATGGATCGGCTCATCCAGGACGTCCTCGCGTTCGCCCGGGTCTCGCGGCAGGACATCGTCGTCAAGCCGCTCGATGTCGACCAACTCGTGCGCGACCTCATCGAGGAACGGCCGGAGCTGCACCCGCCGCGGGCCGTCGTGGAAGTCCGGCATCCGCTCCTCCCGGTCGTCGGCCACGACGCCTCCCTCACGCAGTGCCTCACCAACCTCCTCGACAACGCGGTGAAGTTCGTCGCCCCCGGCGTGACGCCGAACGTGAAGGTGTTCACGGAAGCGCGCGACGGCCAGGTGAGAATCAACGTGGGCGACAACGGCATCGGGATCGATCCGGACGGCCAGCGCCGGCTCTTCACGGCCTTCCAGCGGCTCGCGACGCCGCAGCCGTACCACGGAACGGGCGTGGGTCTGGCGATCGTCCGCAAGGCCGCCGAACGGATGAACGGCACCGTCGGAGTCGAGTCGCAGCCCGGCCGCGGAAGCACATTCTGGGTGGAACTGCCCCAGGCGTAGCATGAACGACCTCGACCCCATTCTGCTGGCCGAAGACGACGAGACGGATGTCCTCCTGCTCGAGCGCGCGCTGAAGGAGGCGGGCATCCCGAATCCGCTCCGCGTCGTGGTGGACGGCCAGGAGGCCGTCGATTACCTCTCGGCCCTCCAGCATGCCCCCTCGCCGGGGGACCGCAGCCCCGCGCTGCTGATCCTCGATTTGAAGATGCCCCGGATGACGGGCCTCGACGTGCTCGGCTGGGTGCGGGCCCAGCCCGGCCTCGCCTGCCTGCCCGTGATGATGTTCTCGTCGTCGTCGCACCAGCTCGACATCGAGCGCGCCTACGCCCTCGGGGCGAACGCCTTTGTCGTCAAGGCGCCGTCGACCAGCGAACGGATCGAGTTCGCCCGGTTCATCAAGAGCTGGCTGCACTTCAACCAGCGGCCGATGGCCTGCACCGAGGGGATTCGCGCCGCCCACGCGCATCACGCTCCGAAGACGTGAGCGGGGAAGCGAGAAACGGAGGCGGCCGTTTCCCCGGGGGCCTCACGCCCGTTGTGACGCGGAGGAAAGCAGAAGCGCCCGCAGCCGGTCGCGTGCGTCCTGGAGATCGTCACAAATCTTCCGGTGTGACTCGTCCACCTTGTCAAGCGACTCGCGGCAGACCTGCAGCGCCCGCTCGACGGATTCGAGCATCGTCTTGTAGTGGTCCGTTTTCATCGCCCTCCATCGACCCGCGTTGGTGCCGCTGGTTGCCCGGCCGGACGATCAACTTCTCGTGAAAGAACTTGGGAACGGCCAGCGCGCCCGGTCCGGCGGATTCAACCGGTCGAGATAGCGGGCGGTCGCCCGTCGCCGGATTGTCCCGAGCGTATTCAGCAACTCGCGATCGGCGGCATTGTACTCGGTCGCGGAGGTGGAGCAGACCGTCAGCGCGTTTTCCACCAGGTCGATGATCTCGCGCAGGGCAGTTTCGTACCCGTCATCGGTCGGTACCGCCGGGAGGCGCTCCTTCGCCACCTCGTACACCCGCGCGAACTTTTCCGGGGTCGGATATTTCTCGAAGTAGCAGAACGCGCCGAGCTGGATTGCGCGGGCGATGTCCTCGGGCAGGCTGGACGAACTGACCACGACGACGAACAACCGGCTGAACCGCGGATCGTTCTTCAGGGCCGCCAACACCGCATGGCCGCTCAACCCCGGCATCTGCAGGTCCAGAATGACCAGCGTCGGCAGCGTCTCGCGCTGCACCAGCTGATCGAGGCGGGACAATCCGCGCTCGCCATCGCGGCACCACTCGACGGCTTCGGTTGCACCGACCCGCCGCAGCAGCCGGCGAATCAGATGAAACGAGTCCTCCTCGTCATCGATGATCAGAATGCGCCGGTCGGAACCTGTGCTGCTCAACGCGTCACTCATGGCCATGGGCGGTCACAAACCCAGAAGCAACCGCCCGATCCGGCGCGACGCAAGCGGACGCGGGGCCGGTAATTCCCCGAGCATGGCACCGGAATCCACCCGCCCGCCGCGATGTGCTCTCCCCGAGCGCCACCACGCCTCGAGCGGCTCACCAAGGATGCGGGCGGCCCGTCCGCGGGTCGGTTGCCGGCTGGCCGCAATCTCTCGCCCTCCTCCTGTTCGACCGTTCGAGCGGGCAACAGATCGGCAATGACCATCTGCCGGTCGAAGCCCCGCCCCCCCGATTTGTCAGACAAACACTGACAAGAACCCTGCCCCAACGCTGACAGGTTATTCAGACCCGGACGGATAATGGGAAATCGGCGGCTCAGCCATGCTGGCGGGGCTATGATTCGATTCCTCAGTGCAGCGGTAACCCTGTTTACCGCCTTTGCCCTCAGCCTCACCACGGCCCACGCAGTCGAAGACACGTGGGATTACAGTGTCCAGGTGAGTTCTGCCGTGCAAGCGTCCCCCGCTCAGATCACCCTGAGCTGGCCGCAGGACAGCAACGGCACCCCTTCAAGCTACACGGTGTACCGCAAGGCGCCGACCGACACCTCGTGGGGCTCCGGCACCACCCTGCCGGGTAGCACCACATCCTACACCGACACCAGCGTCACGACCGGCGTCGCCTACGAGTACCAGATCGTCAAGGCGACATCCGGCTACACGGGTTACGGCTACATCGAGACTGGCATCGATGTCCCGCTCGTCGACAACCGCGGCAAGCTGATCCTCATCGTCGATAACTCGTTCTCGACGACGCTCGCGCCCGAACTGGCGCGACTGCAGCAGGATCTCGCGGGTGACGGCTGGACGGTGATCCGCCACGACGTGAGCCGGACCGACTCGGTCGAGCACGTGAAGGGCCTCATCCAGGCCGACTACGCCGCCGATCCGGCGCACGTGAAGTCCGTCTTCCTCTTCGGTCACGTGCCGGTCCCGTACTCCGGCCAGTTGAATCCGGACGGCCATCCCGATCACATCGGCGCCTGGCCGGCGGACGTCTACTACGGCGACGTCGACAACGACTGGACCGACACCTCGGTCAACTACGTCCAGAACGTGAACACCGACCCGGCCGACGCCGCGCGGCTCACGAATGTGCCCGGCGACGGCAAGTTCGACCAGACGGAGATCCCATCGAATGTCGAGTTGCAGGTCGGCCGCGTCGATCTGGCGAACATGCCGGGCCGCCTGACCTGGGGAGGTCCTGCGACCTTTCCGAGCGAAACCGAGCTCCTGCGCAAGTATCTGAACAAGGACCACGCGTTCCGGACGCGGATCACGAATCCACCGCGCCGGGCCATTCTCGGGGACTACTTCGGCATCCGCGGCGGCGAGGCTTTCGCCGCGTCGGGCGACCGCAATTTCGCTCCGCTCGTCGGCGCGAACAACATTCGCAATCTGAACATCGAGTTCAACGACCAGCAGGGCGTCTGGGTGCCGCAGGCATCGCAGAACGACTATCTGCTCGCCTACGGTTGCGGCGCCGGCAGCTACAACACCATCAGCGGCCTCGGCAATTCCGGGCTCTACTACGGCACCGACACGCCCGAGATGGTCAACAAGGACGTCCGCGGCGTGTTCAACCTCCTCTTCGGATCGTGGCTTGGTGACTGGGACCACGAGGACGACATCCTCCGTGCGCCGCTGGCCAATGACTACGGCCTGGTCTCGGTCTGGTCCGGCCGGCCGCACTGGTTCATCCACCCGATGGGCCTCGGCGAGACGATCGGCTACTGCACGCAGCTCACGCAGAACAACAACGGGCTGTATCAGACGCAGATCAACACCGCGCAGCATCGGATCCACATCGCGCTGATGGGCGATCCGTCGCTCCGGCTCCATCCGGTGGTGCCCGTGAGCTCGCTCACCGGCTCCGCCAACGGCGGCAGCGTGGCCCTGAACTGGGGCGCGTCGAGCGACAGCGCCATCGTCGGTTACCATGTGTACCGCGCGGCCAACGCCAGCGGTCCGTTCACGCGGCTGACCAGCTCACCGGTCACGGGCACGAGCTACATCGACACCAACGCGCCGTCCGGCGCCGTTTACATGGTTCGCGCGATCAAGCTCGAGAGCACGACCAGCGGTTCCTACTACAACCCCAGCCAGGGCGTCTTCTGGTCGCCCGCCGCGGGCACGACCGGCACCACGGGCGCCGTTTCGTCCGGCGCCTCGACATCGACCGACAGCATTGCGACCACTTCGACCACCCCGAGCACCACGCCGTCCGTCGCCAGCACGGGCACGGCCGCGACGTCCGTGTCGACGGCGGCAACGTCCTCGCCTTCCAGCACGCCCAGCACCGCCGCCACCACGGCGACCAGCTCGACCGGCAGCTCGCCGCTCGCGGGTCCGACCATCGCCGCGTCCACCGCGTCGGCGGCCGTCAGTGGCGCCGGAACGACCATCTGGATCGATGACGCCCTCCCCGCGGGAGCCGGCGGCGTCGGCGCCACCGGAGACACCTGGAACTGGGTCGGCAGCGGTCCGACGCCTGTCTCGGGCTCGCTCGCGCACCGGTCCGACGTCGCGTCGGGCCTGCATGAACACTGGTTCGGCTGGAGCAACACTCCACTCACCGTCAACCCGGGCGAAATCCTGACCACGTGGGTTTATCTCGATCCGGCTAATCCGCCGAGCGAGATCATGCTCAGCTGGTCCACCAATTCGTCGTGGGAACACCGCGCCTACTGGGGCGCCGACAATATCGATCGTGGCTCCGGCCAGGGTCGCTACTACGCTGGCGCGCTGCCCGCCACCGGCCAGTGGGTTTGCCTGCAGGTCCCGGCGAGCGCCGTTGGCCTCGAGGGCGCCGCGGTGACGGGCATGACGTTCTCCTGCTACAACGGCGGAGCGACGTGGGACGCCTCCGGCAAGACGATTCCGAGCGCGCCGGGCATCCCGGTCACCGCGACCAGCGGCAGCAGCGCCGCCAACGGCACCTCCGGCAGCACCGCTGGCGAGGTCGCTTTTTTCGATGACGCGCTTCCCGACGGGGCCGGTGGGCTCGGTTCGCAGGGAGGCGACACCTGGAATTGGGTGAATAGCAATCCCACGCCGTTTTCCGGCACGTCCGAGCACCAATCCGCCCTGGCCTCCGGCCAGCACGCTCATTGGTTCGGTTGGGCGAACACCACGCTTCCGGTCAACATCGGGGATGTCCTTTATGCCTACGTGTATCTCGATCCGGCGCATCCGCCGACCGAGATCATGCTGAGCTGGTCCACGAATTCCTCGTGGGAGCACCGCGCCTACTGGGGTGCTGACCAGATCAAGCTGGGCAGCGGTCCCGGTTACTACCACGTCGGCGATCTGCCGCCGACGGGCCAATGGGTCCGCCTCGAGGTTCCGGCCAGCCTGGTCGGCCTCACCGGCTCCTCCGTGACGGCGATGGACTTCACGCTGTACGACGGCGCAGCCACCTGGGACAAGACCGGCACGTTCAACGGCAACGCCTCGACCACCGGCTGGACCCTCGCAAGCACTCTCGCGACCACCTCGGGCGGCGCGACAACGGGCTCCGGCGGCACGTCGACGGGCAGCACCAGCAGCTCCGGCAGCACATCGGGCGGCGTCTCCTCCGGTTCGACCGGCGGCACGTCGAGCACCGGCTCCACCTCGGATTCTGGTTCCACGTCGAGCACCGGCTCGACCTCGAGCTCGGGCTCCACGTCGAGCTCCGGTTCCACCTCGGGCACGACCACCTCGACCGCCAGCAATGAAGTCGCCTTCTTCGACGACGCCCTTCCTTCGGGCGCCGGCGGCATGGGCTCGCAGGGCGGTGACACCTGGAATTGGGTGAACAGCAACCCGACGCCCATTTCGGGCACGTCGGAGCACGAATCCGCGGTCGCTTCCGGCCAGCACGCGCACTGGTTCGGCTGGGCGGACACGACGCTCCCCGTCGCGACCGGCGACACGCTGTTCGCGTACGTGTACCTCGACCCGGCGCATCCGCCGTCCGAGATCATGTTGAGCTGGTCCACGAATTCCTCGTGGGAACACCGCGCCTATTGGGGCGCCGACCAGATCAAGCTCGGCAGCGGTCCCGGTTACTATCACGTCGGCGATCTTCCGCCGACCGGTCAGTGGGTTCGCCTCGAAGTTCCGGCCAGCGCCATCGGCCTGGAAGGTTCCTCCGTCACCGCCATGGCATTCACGCTGTATGACGGCGGCGCGACGTGGGACAAGACCGGCAAGTTCAGCGGCACCGCCGCGATCGCCGGCTGGACGACTCCGTCGGCCAGCACTTCCGGCGGCTCGACCTCCGGCAGCGGCGGCACGGGTACGAGCAGCAGCTCCGGTTCCGGCAGCACCCCGCCGCCACCGTCGGCCACGGATACCATCTGGATCGACGACGCCCTCCCCGCGGGAGCGGGTGGTGTCGGTTCGACCGGAGACACCTGGAACTGGGTGACGAGCAGTCCCGCCCCGTTCAGCGGCGCATCCGCGCATCGTTCCGATCTCGCTTCGGGCATCCACGAACACTGGTTCGGCTGGGCCAACTCGACGCTCCCGGTCAACACCGGCGACAAGCTGTTCACGTACGTGTATCTCGATCCGGCCAATCCGCCGAGCGAGATCATGCTGAGCTGGTCCACCAACACGTCGTGGGAACACCGCGCGTACTGGGGCGCCGACAACATCAGCCGCGGCAGCGGCGCGGGGCACTACTACGCGGGGCCGCTTCCGGCCGCCGGTCAGTGGGTGCGCCTGGAAGTTCCCGCCAGCGCCGTCGGCCTCGAGGGCTCGGCGGTCACGGCGATGGACTTCAGCCTCTACAACGGCGCGGCGACCTGGGACGCCTCCGGCAAGTCCGGCAGCACGTCGTCGGGTTCCACCTCGGGCGGCACCACCTCCGGTGGCGCGTCCAGCGGCGGTTCGACCTCCTCGACCGGTTCGACCGTCGGCACATCGTCCGGCTCGAGCTCCGGCACCACCTCTTCGGGTGGCACGAGTTCGGGCGGCACGACCTCCGGGTCGGGTTCCACCTCGACCGGTTCGGGTGGTCCGATCGACGTCGCGGGTCTGACCGAGAGCAATCCGCTGCGGATTCCGCAGGTGGGTGACTACCGTCTCCGCGTCATCTCGCCGACCGTGCTCGAACTGCAGCGTATCACCACGAAGCAGCCCGACCCGGCTCCGTTCACCGACTGGAACTTCGTCGACAGCAGCGGCAATCTCACCGCGCCGTCCACCGGCGAGTTCCAGGTCACCGCGAACGGCCAGGCCATCGGGGTCAACACCGTCGGCTTCCGCCGTCGCGTGGCCTACGCGCCGGAGCATGTGTACGACCTCCGGATCGACAACTGCCTGTACCTGAAGCTCGCCACGCCGATCGCCGACGGACAGGACGTCCAGGTCAAGAATCCGGACGGCTCGCTCTGGCCTTCCTCGATGAACTTCGAGACGAAGACCGACGCGCTCCGCTACAGCCCGGCCATCCACGTCAACCAGGAAGGCTACGTTCCCTCGATGTCCAAGAAGGCGCAGATCGGCTATTACCTGGGCAACCTCGGCGAACTCCCCGTCGACGCGTCGGTCGGTTTCAAGCTCGTTGACGCCACCACCGGCGCCACCGTGTTCACCGGCTCGCTCACGGCGGATGCCGATGTCGGCTACAGCGTGACCCCGCTGCCGTACCAGGCGGTGCTGCAGGCGGACTTCAGCTCGTTCCAGACCCCGGGCGAATACAAGCTCGAGGTGCCGGGGCTGGGCGCGTCGCTGCCCTTCGCCATCAATGATGGCGTCGCGATGGCGGTCGCCCGCACCTACGCGATGGGTCTGTACCATCAGCGCAGCGGCATGGCGGAAGTCCTGCCGTTCACCCGGTTCACCCGCGGCGCCGATCACACGGCGCCCGCGGAGATCCCGACGGCTGATTCGCAGTACGACTTCACCTGGAAGTGCATCGCGTCGTACAGCGGCGGCAACTCCTCGCAGACGGCGCCGGTGCTCAACGGACCGGGCACCCAGCTCTATCCGTTCGTCAACCAGGGCACGGTCGACGTGTCCGGCGGCCATTTCGACGCCGGCGACTACAGCAAGTACACCACCAACGTGGCGCAGCTCGTTCACCTGCTGATGTTCACCGCGGACAACATCAAGGGTGCGTCCGCGCTCGACAATCTCGGCATCCCCGAGAGCGGCGACGGCATCAGCGACATCATGCAGGAAGCGAAGTGGGAGGCCGACTACCTGGCCAAGCTCCAGGACGCGGACGGCGGGTTCTACTTCATTGTGTACCCGAAGAACCGCGAGTACGAGGGCGACGTCCAACCCGACCAGGGCGATACCCAGGTCGTGTGGCCGAAGAACACCTCGTGCACCGCGGCCGCCGTGGCCGCCCTCGCGCAGTGCGCCTCCTCGCCGCTGTTCAAGAAGACCTATCCCGACGTGGCCGCGAGCTACCTCGCCAAGGCCAAGCTCGGCTGGTCGTTCCTCATGAACGCGCAGGCGAAGTACGGCAAGACCGGCGCCTACCAGAAGATCACGTTCTACGGCGATCGCTGGAACGACAACGACGAGCTCGCCTGGGCCGCGTGCGAGATGTTCCTCGCCACCGGCGACCAGCAGTACGCCCAGTACCTCCAGACGGAGTTCCCCGATCCCTCGGACCAGAACACATTCCGCGACAATTACGTCCGGATGGCGGAGTGCTGGGGCAATGCGATCCGCGACTACGCGTTCGCGGCCCGCTCTGGCCGTCTCCCGGCCACTGCGCTCGACGCGAACTACCTCGCGGCCTGCGAGAACCAGATCAAGCTGGCCGGCCAGGACGCGCTCACGTGGTCGACCCACAGCGCGTACGGCACGGACTTCAGTGATCCGAGCAAGCGGTTCATGGCCGCCGGCTGGTATTACTCGCTCGACTGGGCGTGCGACATGGCGGTGGCGTATCAGATCGATCCGCAGCAGGCCTACCTCGACGCGCTCGTCTCGAACGAGAACTACGAGCTCGGCAGCAACCCGGTGAACATCTCGTTCCTCGCGGGCCTCGGCCTCCGTCGTCAGCACGAGTACGTCAGCCAGTATGCCAACACGGACCGCCGCGTGCTCCCGCCGGACGGCTTCATCGTCGGCCACATCGTCGACTCGTTCAGTTGGGTTGGCATCTACGGCAGCACGCGCACGACGTGCAGCTTCCCGTCCGATGACCGCACCGGCACCTCGACTCCGCTGCAGGACCGCTGGTCCGACACGTGGAACACGAGCGCCGAGATGGTCACCGTGAACCTGGGACGCTCGATGATCGCCGCCGCGACGCTCGCCGCGCAGACCAGCTCGGCCGCGACGCCGTGGAAGGTGACGGCCTCCGTTCCGATCGTGGCGCCGGTGAATGCTGCGGTCGGCCAGGCCGCCACGTTGTCGATCAACCTCGCCGGCGTGGACCTGACGGGCGCGCAGATCACCTGGGAGGCCCAGGATCAGCAACCCGCATTCGGCTCGACCTTCGCCATCACGCCGCAGACCAGCGGTTCGAACTGGGCCGAGGTCGAGATCAAGTGGCCCGACGGCCGCCGCATGTTCGGCGCCACGACGTTCAACGTGCAGTAAGAATCTGGCCGGCGCACTCCAAGCGCCGGCCAAGGCATCCAGGACAGCAGCAACTTTCGGCCCGGCCGCACTGCCGACGCCGAACATAGCATCCGCGCCGGGTGGTCTCTCGACCACCCGGCGTTTGCGTTTTTGGATCTCGCCGCCGCGTTCCTGAGGCGAACCTCCGGGTCCGCCAACTCCACCCGGAGTCCGCCTCAGCTCGGCGTCCTGAGCTGTGCCCCCTGCGCTCCCAATTCGGGACGCAGAGTTCCGAGCGTCGGCGCGGCCGTCCCCAGGATGTCGGCATGCCGCACGGTGGGCTTTTCTCCGAACCACCGTTCCTTCAGCCGGAGGAAAAAGCGTTCGTAGGTCAGGTAGCTGAGGGACGCGACTCCGATGCTCAGCACCACCGTGGCGGCAAAGACGATCAAGGGCGACTCGAGGTGCACCCGCGCCAGGGCCCCGCGCACGGCTCGCAGGCACAGCACGTGCATCAGGTACACACCGTAGCTGATGGTTCCAATCCAGGCCACGCTCGGCCAGCGCAAGAAGGCCGCGAGGTCGTTGTCCTCCCGCACCACGCAACTCGCCACGAGCAGGGTCAGCGCGATCGCGACCAGCAGTTCGCCAAAGAATCCCACGCGACGTTCAACCGACAACACTGCCAGCACCACCGCCATCGCGCCGATCGCCGAGCCACGCCGACCGGCAATGCGCATCGCCCAGCGAAAGCCCCAGGGGCGGTCGAGCACGTGCGCCAGGACCACGCCGAGCAGAATCGCCGAGGGCACGCTGGACACGATCCGAAGAGCCAATCCCTGACGATCCGCGTGCAGATACATCAACCCCGCGGCCTGCGTGACAACGAGCGCGCCCAGGGCGACGACAGCCGGCCAGAGCTTGCCCAGCGCCCGCTCGATCCATGGCCAGCAAAGGTAGAACTGCTCCTCCGCCGCCAGCGACCAGGCGAAATAGAAGATCACCCGCGGGCTATCGAGATCGACGAACCAGTTCGAGGTGAACGTGGCGAAGTACGGGATGTGCGCGAAGAAACCCTGGCGCGCCGCGACGTCGTGCTCGACCGCAAACACCAGAAGGGCGTACACCGCGAGCATCCCGTAATACAGCGGTAGAATGCGCAGCGCCCGCCGCGCCCAGAACCGGGGAACGTTCAACGTTCCCCGCGCCTTCGCCCGCAGGAGCAGCGTCGAGATGAGAAACGCGGAGATGACGAAGAACAGGTTCACGCCGCGGTTTCCCTCATGCAGCAGCGGGACGCGCGAACCGAACGCCGGGGCCGCGGCGTGATGCCAGATCACCGCCAGGATGCTCAGCGCGCGCAGTCCGTCCAGGCACGTGAAGTAGCGGCGTTGCTTGAACGCGAGATAGTGCTGCGGAAGGTCTGGTTTCGCCTCCGCACCGGCGGCAGGGGCGACCGGGGGCTGAGGGGTTGCGGTGAGAGGCGGCGACATTCGGCAAAACGGCGAGCGCAGCCGGGAAGCCATTTCCCCGTCGGCGCCTGACGGCAGGTGATTGAGCTCGCGATGCTAGCGTGGCGCCCCGTCCGTCGAAAGTAGGTGAATGCTCCAGTGGGAGGATGAAAAGAGGCAACCGATTGCCGGCACGACGGCTCAGAGGGCAGGGCTGGGACTCCGCTTCCAGCCAGCCATCGCGCGGAAGGGACCCTCCT
Organism: Opitutaceae bacterium; assembly: GCA_035545515.1. Classification (GTDB taxonomy): domain Bacteria; phylum Verrucomicrobiota; class Verrucomicrobiia; order Opitutales; family Opitutaceae; genus ER46. The sequence continues at coordinate 15,369 of DASZYH010000220.1, read as the reverse complement.
TCGCGCGAACGCTACGGAGGCCCCGCTCCGCGTCCGACCGGCGGCTACGACTCACGTTAAGCCGCTAGTTCGCCAACTCGTACACTTCCAGCAGCGCGGTTCCGCTGGTGCCATCGGTGCTGTCGACGACCGCGGTGTAAGTGCCGGGCTTGAGCGTCGCGACGACCGCCGCGTCACGCGATCCGCTCGGCAACGGAAACGCGCCGATGCTGGCGCCGGCGGTGACGACCGCGGATGCGGTCGCATCCTGTCCCGCGGGCGCCTCATCCCAATTGTCATTCGTGGCCACCACGGCGCCGGACGCGTCGTAGATTGTCACGCGCGGATCTGCGAGCGGCTGCGCCACCCCGAAGGCGCCCAGCGCCGGACCGATTCCGCGAATCAGAACGTGTTCCGACGCGGCACCGCTAACGATGAAGCCACTGACGAGCGGGCCCGTGGCCGGACTGACGAAGCCGCGACTCGAGAGATTGGTCAACCGCACCGCCGCCGCGGACGAGGCGGTGGCCGGCGTCGTCGCGAGACTCGCCGCGTCCGACGCTGTAGCCGTTTGGCTCACCGCCGGTGCAACCGAGGTCGTTTGCGCGACCTGCGTTGATGGCGCGGCGGTGGCGGAGCTCGCCGCCGTGGCGTTGACAGATGTGCTTGCGGCGGAGATCGCCAGATTCAGGTGCGACGGAAACGAGGTGCCCGACGCGTTCGCGGCCGTCACGTCCACTTCGGTGGTGATGGCCATCGTCGGTGTCCCGGCCACCACGCCGCTCGAACTAATTGAAAGTCCGTAGGCGCCGAGTTCTGGCGCGGAGAACGAACTCGCATCTCCCGTGACCTGAAGCTGGACCGGCGCAATCGCGACGCCCACGGTGCCCTGCACCATTGCGTCCGCGACGACCGGCACCGCTCCACCCCCCGGATTCCCCGCGGTAATGGTCACGTTCCGCGCCGGCGATGGCGTGCCGAACGTGCCGTCAGCACCGATTGCGGTGGCGCTGAATGAGTAGCCGCCGGCCGGTGTCGTCATCTGCGATACCGACTGGCTCCAATGCCCCGATGCATCGGCCGAAACCGGACGGTTCGTCAGCGGCCCGGGCAAGGGGCCGGTGGCGGGAGAGGTGAGAATTGAAACCTGGACCGACGCACCTGGCGTCGCGGTTCCGCTGAAGCTCCATGTTCCGGAGCCGGTGGCCACCGCCGGTCCGCTTACCTGATCCAACGTGGCTTCGGCCGTCGCCCCGCGGGCAGCTGCCGCTTGAAACAAAATCATGCCCGCAAAGACGGGCGCCCCCCAGCGCATCAAGAAGTTCATGCAAGTTGAAGTTATCCGGCCGGCTGATTCCGACCGCACCTGGTGTCGGTGCGCGAAAATGCTACTGCGGGCGGACACCCTCCGATACGGGTTCTTCACCCCAGGGGACCTGAGCACCAGGGATTCTGGCCGCAACGGCACACCATCGCCCCCGCCGCCCCCGAACCAGCGCGCGCCACGAACCACCCGATGCAGCGCGAAGTCTCTTCCATAGCGGCCAGGCGTTTCAGGTCATGTGCGCCGGCTCCCCTTCGCTCGCGACGCGACTGCAGCGCAAGGGATTTGTCACGTAATACGTGACAAGTTATTTCCAACCTCTCCTCAGGTTTGTCACGTATTACGTGACAAACGCTATGAGGCGGCAGCGGTGGCTTCCAACGCGGGGTCGCCGGCTGGCTCCCGTTCGCGCCCAGCACGCCAGGCCATGGCACACGCCCAGCCGGCGCCAAGCAGCGCAACGAGCCAGCCGTACCTCGCAAAGGAAAACGCGAGACGCGCGGCCGGGCCAACCGGGGCGCCGGGTGATGTGACCTCGAGCGGCATGATTTTTTCGAGTCCCGGCGTATCAAGCTCGGACATGAACTGCGTCGGATCATCGCTGACGATGAATCGATGGAAGGCGCGATTCTCGGCCATGACGGCGTGATCATGCGGCGTGGTGGCGTAATACCGCTGAAGGATCGACAAGGCCTCCGCCGGTGCATGCCGGCTCATCTGGGCAACGGTAATGACCATCGTCGCCGCGTAACCGATTCCCATCACGACCGACCAGGCCACCAGCCGGCGCCGCCAGCGTGGTTCACGCGAGGCGACCGCCACGGCCGCCGCCAGCGACGCAAACCCGGCGAGGGATACGTGGTCGAGAAACCGCGGCGCAATCGTCACCTCGTCCGCGCGGGCCATGGCCGTGGCGACCAGCATGAGGAAGGCGAAGCCCGCGAGCCCCAGCGGCCCCAGTCCGACCCGAAGCGGCACCCTCCGCCGCAGGATTGCGCCCAACAGCAGCAACGTCGGCGCAAGCAGGATCGCGCCGCACACGCCGTCGAAGGCAACGGGAAGGATCGGATGCGCGTGCATCACCCGCGCCGCCGCAAGCAGCAAGCTGTGATCGGGACTGGGAAGACGCAGCAGGCGGGCCGGAACATATTTCTCCGTTTCCGGCAGCCGCTCGATGATCGACATGAGGTTGCTGTACGGCCAGCCGTACAGGCGCACGAGCATTTCGGCCTTGTCGACCGGTGTGCCGACGTGCGGTTTGGCGACCGCGGTCGGCGACATGAGGCCGATGGCCAGAATGCCCAGCGCAGCCACCCCGTGCCAGAACGCCCGGGAAATCCGCCACCGCCCCTGAAGCCAGCGCACCGCAAACAGCGGGATGAAACTCACCGCAATGATCGGACCCGACGCGAGCGTCAGGATCGACAACGCGGCGAGCACGAGCGCGAGCACGGTCCGCCCGCTCAGGGCCGCCAGCCAGCCCAACGCCGCCGCGAGCAGGAAAAAATCGAATTGCGACTGAAACGCCCAGAGCAGGTTCGCGAACGCAAACGGAAAGGCGAAGAGCGCCGTCAGGATCCCCGCGGTCGCGTACCGGTGGCGTTCAAGTCGACCCGTGAACAAATGGACGAAGATCGTCGCGGCCGCCGCAAACACCGGAACCTTCGCGATCATCACGAGCTTTGGATCCCAGCTCCCATTGATGGTGAACCAGAGGATCTCCCACAAACGGGTAGCGAGAATCCGATGATCGCCATTGTGCGCCGCGAACAGCACCGACCACGACAGCGTGCCCCGACTCCACGGCAGCAGCAGCCGGCGGGCGATACCGTCGAGGTCGTCGCCATATGCAATGCTCGAGGCAAATCGTTCGACGAGGAAAATGCGCACCCCGCAGATCGCGATGAAGCATCCGGCGAGAAACCTGCGCCAGTTGCCGCTGCCGGCTCCGCCGGACCGGGGAAAAATTGGGCCGTTTGGCATGAAGAGGTGTCGGGCGCGGTGGGCGATGGCGGAGGCAAGCGGCCGGGCCAGCAATGGCAGGGTATTGATCAGTTCGAGCATCGGTCGGCGCACCCGTTTCGAATTCAGCGGCAGCGCGCGAGCGTCCTCGGCGGCATTTTTCCCCGCCGCCGAAGCCGCCCGCCGTTGTGCCGCCTGGGGCGGAAACAACCGAACGGTGCACGATCATCCGTGGCTTGTGACATGGGAGTACGGTGCCTTCCCGCCTGAATCGGCAGGAACGCGACTGGTGAAGCGCCCAGCGTACGGAACCGAAGCCGCGAGCGACAGTGGGTCGGCGCTCCATCGCCTCCCGGCTTTGGACCTACCCGCGCACCCGCGCTCATGGCGCCGGATCGAACGGAATGTATTGGAGCACCGGCGCCACGGTCGGTTTGGGACCGTAGTCCGTGGCATTTCGCGGCCGATCCGAGGGCGCATCGTTCACGGTCGGAAGTGGTGCCTCCGTCGATGAAACCGAGTTGCTGGCGGTTGACCGTCCGGTCCCAGCCGTGGAACCGGATGCGCTCGAGGTGCCGCCACCGCCGGACGCTCCACTCGCCACCGGGCCGGTCGAGACCGGATCGGTGGAATCGGTCCAGAAGGCTCCTTCACTGGCGTCCTCGTAGGTCCCGCTGGGCGTCTGCTGCAGTTTCACGGCACGGACGAGATACACTCCGTCGGCTGCCCCGGCTGGATCCGTCCACGTCGTCGTCGCGACCGGGTCAGGAGTGACTCTCGCGAACGGGCCGTCAGCGGTCGCCGCATGATAGACCAGGTACGAGATTCCGCCGTTGGCCGCGTCGGACGACGCCTGCCAAGCGAGCGTCAGCCCCGATCCGTTGGCCGAGCCGCTGATCCCGGACGGCGGCGCGATGTAATTCATCCGAAGCGTGGGGTCGCCCAGCCAGGCGATGTGAACACCCCGCCGGAAGGCGTTCTGCGGGCTGTAATAGAACCCATCGTTGTTCTGCGTCAGCCGCACGCCGTAACCGACCGTTTCGCCCATCGCGAGGTCGTGAAAGATGAAACTTGGACGGCCGGACCAGGCGGCGCCGAGTCCGCCGGCGGACGATGCCAGCGCGGCCCGGAGCAAATCATCCGGTTGTGACCAATCGATGAAGAAGCTCCCGAACAGCAGATAGAACCCCGCACGTGGGTCGGCGGCAATATCCGCACTGGTGAGACTGTGGTACTCGCCTCCGGTCCCGAGTTCGGCGATCGCATCCGCCGCCCCCCCGCCGCTCCCGAACGTCCACGCGTACGAATCGCGGCTCAGGACGGAGATCCAGCGTTGATCGTTCGTCGCGTTGTCCTCGGTGCTCGCCTGCACCACGTTGTCGGCGCCAAACATCGCCGTGAAGGCCCGGTATCCGGCCGCCGCGGGCGCCCGTCCTTCGTCGATGCCGATTCGATCCGCGATCAATGCCCGCGGCGCCAGTCGCATCTGCGCCTGCCGGTAGGCGTGATCCTTGTCGAGGTAACGTGCGGTCAGCCCGAGGTCGTCGAGTCCGGTCCCGGCGCGATCCATGTCCGCGAAATCGACCCGGCCGGTCTCGAGATCGACATCGGAGGGAATCGTGTCGTTGTCGAGCGCGCCGTCGCCGTTCGCGTCGGTCCAGTTGCCGTCGACGTCGCCATAGTAGGCGTCGCATGGCAGCGGCCGCGGGTCATGTCCGTCGGGAGCGGTTTCCCCCGCTCTCACGACGGGAATGTGACCGAGGAGAAACAGGGCGGTGGCCGGTCCGGTGAGATACTCGGCCTGGATCCGCGCGCGCACGCTCGACGGGGTGTCGCCGGCGTCCACGTTGATCTGCGTCACGGTCCAGCCGTCCCCCACCAAATCGCTCCGGAGGGTCGCCACCCGGTCGGACAGCGCGGAGGCGACGCGATCCTCGACGACGAGGATCACTTTCCCCCGATCTTCCACCAACGGGACGTTGATCCCGGAGCAAACATAGCCGTAGGCGTCGTGGTCCAGTTCGGGGAACCGGGGATCGCGATACTGGGTGGTGATCTGGTATTCGTACCGCACGCCTTCGGTGATGTTCTGGTCGGCGTAAGACGTCTGGCCAGCGAGCAAGGCCACGCCCGCGCCCCAGTCATCCGCGCCCGGCGTCTTCCGATAAACCGTATAGGCCGGCGAATACGTCGCGTTCGCTTCGGTGTCGATCGGCCACGAGAGCGTGATCGTCGCCGGGTTCGTGCTCACCGTCGCCGTGGCGCGCACCGCATAATCCCAGGTGTCGTCGACTGCCCGCGCCGTGACGACCGCCGCGACCATCATCGCGATGGACGCCCATTTTCGCGCGACCCGGGTCACACCGGGCCCGCTGATCGCAGCGATCCGTAGATTCGCCGCGGCACCCGACACTTCTCCCCTTTCTCCGCCAATCGATCCGCCCATAAGCATCGGACAGGATAGCGCCCGTCCGGCGTTTCGGAAATGAGGTGATATCCCACCGACCCGGTGAGTGGAGACCGGATGCCCGAGGTCCTCCGACTGTGGTCTCATCGGTCGATATCATGCGTTTCCGTCCGACCGGTTGGTTCGCCGTCCTGACCGCCCTCCTCGCCCTCTGCGCCGCGCCCGGCCGCGGTCAACCGATCGATGACGGCTCGCTGCGACTACCCGTCGCGGGCGACTACTCCCTGCATATCCTGACCCCATCGCTGCTCGAACTGACGATCATCACGTCCCCCGGACCTGACGATGCTCCGGTCGATCTGGCGGCGGTCTTTCACGCCTCGGACCTCAAGGTGACGGTCGACGGCGCAATCGATGCGGTCGACTTCGTCGGGTTCAAACGCCGGGTCCTCTACGCGCCCGTCAAGCACCGCGACCTGCGGGTCGCGACCGCCATTTACGCGGCGTTGCAGCGGAAGATCCCGATGTCAGGCGTCCACCCCGTCACCGTCGAGGACACCCACAGTCCGCTCTGGCCGGCGAACCGCGTTTTCAAAGCGGACACCGACCGTCTCCGGTACAGCCCGGCGATCCATGTGAACCAGGAAGGTTACACGCCCGGATTTCCGAAGGTCGCAATGGTCGGCTATTTCATCGGAACGCTTGGCGAACTCCCGATTCCCGCCGACGCCGGTTTCGACGTGGTGGACGCCGCCACCGGCAAAACCGCCTTCCACGGGCCGCTGCTTCCGCGCCCCGATGTCGGCTTCCACGTCCAGCCGAAACCGTACCAGCGCGTCTACCAGGCGGACTTCACGAAATTCGACCAGCCCGGCGTCTACCGGCTCCTGGTGCCGGGGCTCGGCGCCTCGCTCCCGTTCCGGATCGATCCGGGCGAGCTGATGAATTTCGCCCGGACGTACGAACTCGGCTTGTACCATCAACGCTGCGGCACCGCGCTGACTCTCCCGTACACGCGATTCACCCACGCCGCCTGCCACACCGCCCCGGCCGACGTGCCGATGCCGCCGGCGCAATTTCCCAAGAGCTGGGAATTCATCGCGAGCGCCGAGGAGGACAGCGGCAAGGGCGAATTCCCCGACCAGCAATTGAAGTACCCGGACCAGCAGCTCTATCCGTACGTGCGGCTCGGAAAGATCGATGTCTCGGGCGGGCACCACGACGCCGGCGATTACAGCAAGTACACCATCGACAGCGCCGCGCTGATCCACTCCCTGATGTTCGCGGTCGACTCGCTGCCCGGGGTGGCGGCACTCGACAACCTCGGCATTCCGGAAAGTGGCGATGGCATCAGCGACGTGATGCAGGAGGCGAAATGGGAATCCGACTTCCTGGCAAAGATGCAGGACAAGGACGGCGGATTCTACTTCCTCGTTTATCCGCGCGACCGGCGGTACGAGGACGGGACGCCGGACCACGGCGATCCGCAGATCGTGTGGCCGAAAAACACCTCTGCGACCGCGGCGGCGGTGGCGGCGCTCGCGCAGTGCGCCAGCTCCCCCACGTTCAAGAAACAGTACCCGAAAACCGCCCGGCGGTACCTGGCGCAGGCTGAACTCGGCTGGAAGTTTCTCGACCGGGCCATCGCGCGGTACGGGCGGCATCGCGCGTACCAGCGCCTCACGCACTACGGCGATGCCTTTCAGGACACGGACGAACTCGCCTGGGCGGCGTGCGAGTTGTTTCTCGCCACCGGCGACGAGGCGTACGAACGAAAGCTGTTCGAGTGGTACCCCGATCCGACGGATCCGCGGACGCGGCAGTGGGAATGGCACCGCGCGGTGTTCTCCTACGGCAACGTGCTTCGCAGCTACGCCTTCGCAGCCCGCAGCGGCCGGCTTCCCCGCAACCGCCTCGATGCCGGCTATCTCGAAAAATGTGAAGCCGAGCTGCGGCACGCCGGCGAGGACGCGCTGCACGCCTCCGAACAGAACGCGTACGGCGTGAGTTATCCCGAAGCGTCGAAACGCCTCGTCACGGCCGGATGGTTCTTCCCCAGCGACGAGGCGTTCGACATGACCGTCGCGTACCAGCTCGAGCCCCTGCCCCAGTACCCCGATGCGGTGCTCGCGAACCTGAACTACGAGGCCGGCTGCAACCCGGTGAATCGGTGTTTTCTCACCGGCATCGGGGTGCGCCGCCAACGCGAGATCGTGCACCAGTACGCGCAGGCGGACGGCCGGGTGCTGCCGCCCAGCGGACTGCCGCTCGGGGCCCTCCAGTCGCACTTCTATTACATGGACCTGTACAAGACGCAGCTGCGCGACGAGAGCTGGCCGAAGGACGACGGTCCCGGCCAGTATCCGCTCTACGACCGCTGGTCCGACGCCTACAATCTCAGCACCGAGTTCGTGATCGTGAACCAGGGCCGCGCGCTCGCGAGCATCGCCTACTGGGCGGCGCAGACGCCGTTGAAAACGCAGCCGTGGAAGTCCATGGCCGCCCGCATCACCGCCCCGACCGCCACCCAGCCGCTGGACAAGCCGCTGATCTTCCGGCTGGAGTGCCCCGGACTCGATCTCACCACCGCGCGTATCGTATGGGAAGGACGCGACCAGGAGCCGGCGTTCGGCCCGACCTTCACGATGATCCCGCGGGAAGCCGGACCGCAGTGGGTGGAGGCGGAAGCCGCGCTGCCGGATGGCCGCCGCGTGTTTGCCCACGCCGATTTTCGCGCCGATGCGCCCGTCGTGTTGTGGGTCGACGGTGCCCTTCCGCGCGGCGCCTCGCCTTATGCACGCGGTGGCGACAACTGGAACTGGATCAAACCCGCCAGCAAACCGGCGGAGCTGGCGGCGCAGCGGAATGTGCCCCAGCACGAATCGGCGCTCGCCCGCGGAATCCATGAGCACGGTTTCAACGACGCGACGGAAACGCTCAGTGTCGGTCACGGCGACATCCTGTTCGCTTACTGTTTCATCGACCCGAGGCACCCGCCGAAAACGATCATGCTCGAGTGGAACGACGGATCGCAGGAACACCGGGCCTTCTGGGGTCCGAATCTGATTCCGTGGGGCCACATCAACACGCCGAGCCAGTGGCCGATGGGTCCCGTGCCGCCGGCGGGTCGCTGGATCCGGCTCGAGGTTCCCGCCAAGCTGGTCGGCCTCGAAGGTCACACGATCAAAGGGATGGTTTTCCGGACCTATGACGGCCGGATGCGCTGGGACGCCTGCGGCAAGATGACCGCCGCCACGAAGGAACTCGGTTTGTTCCCCCTCCCTCCGTCGGGAAACTAGTTGCGCCGCTCACGCGCGGCGCGTGCCGCCGCCGCGGCAAACGCGGCCGGAGGACGGACGCTTTCCTCCGCGAACAGTTCAACCGAACACGAGGCGCTGGGCCCTTTCGGTCAACAGCCCCACCACCGGATGCGTGATTTTTCGCTCGGCGGTGATCGCATAGAATTCATCGCGGCACCCGGCGGCCTCGCCGACGGTCCGCAACCCGTAATTTTCGTTTGCTTCCCGCAGGACCACGGTTGGCACCGGGACGAAGCCCTCGGTCTGCGTCGCCATCGCCTTCATCAGCGCCAGGTCTTCGAATTCGGCGACCACGCGGGGCACGACCCCCTGGTCGCGAAACCAGCCTTCGAGCGTTCGCCGGAGGGGCGTGTTGTCGGCCGGGAGCAGCGCCGGGGCGTCGTGCAGCGAGGCCGGGAACCGCCGGCGCAGCCGCTGCGCCAGCGGCGGCGCCGCGCAGAAGGTGACCCCGGAATCGCCCAACCGGTGGTTGAAGGCCCGGAAGGGCACGCTGCTCCGGGCCGGCTCGTCCGCCAGCACGATGTCGAGCCGGTGCGCCGCGAGTTGGGCGAGCAGATCGTCGCTCTTTCCTTCCCGGCAGACGACGTGGATCGAGGGCAGCGCAAAGGCGGGCTTGAGGATCTCGAAAATGATGAGCTTGGGAAACGAGTCGACGATGCCGACATAGAGCCGCACGCCACGAATCGTCGGACGCTGCTGCATGGCGCGGAGGAGATCACCGCCGAGCCCGAAGATCTCCTCCGCGTACCTCAGCGCCATCTGGCCGGCGTCGGTGAGCACGTTCCGTCGACCGCTCCGTTGGAACAAGCGGGCGCCGAGCACCCCCTCCAGTTCACGAACCTGGGCGGAGATCGACGGCGCCGACACGTGCAGCCGGTCCGCCGCGCGCTGCAGGCTGCCCTCCCGCGCGACGGTCCAGAAGTACCGCAGGTGATGGTAATTCAACCAGTCGCTCGCCGGCTTCATTTCCATTTATCCTAAACGTTGGTTCGAAATCGCGTATTAGTCAAAGCGACGGGGAACCGGTACGTTGCAGCGTCATCCTCAACCTCAACTCCTCCTTGCCATGAGATTCGTCTTTCAGCCCGTCAATCTCCGCTCCGCCGACCGCTTCGACCGTTGGGTCGAGCAGTGCCTCCGCCAGCTCCTGCCCCTCCTGGAGATCGAGGAGGCGCGGATTCGGCTTGCCTACAACCAGGAGGCGAGCCCGGCCTTTCACGCCTCCGCCCACCTCGTCATCCCCGGACCGGACATCCGCGCCGAGGCGGTCGACCACACGGCGCGCACGGCGCTGGAACGACTGCTCGTCGATCTCCAGGCCCGGGCGCTGGACCGCGCCGCCCGTCGCGAACGCCGGCACACCCGGGTCCGGCCGCCGCGCGGGTTCGGCCGACTGGTCCTGTTCCGTGCCTAGCGCCGCGCCCAGGGTGAAACCCCGGATTTCCGCCTCCGGACGACCTGCCCGCTCATGACCGCCGAGATCTGGCTCTGGATCGGCTTCAACCTCATGGTCCTCGCGCTGCTGGCGCTGGACCTCGGTGTTTTCCACCGTCACGCGCATGTCGTCACCCTGAAGGAAAGCGTCGCGTGGACCGGCGTCTGGGCCGGGCTCGCGCTGATCTTCAATGCCGGCGTCTGGTATTTCGCCGGTCGGGAGAAGGCCGTCGCATTCTTCACCGGCTATCTCATCGAGAAGTCTCTCAGCGTGGACAACGTGTTCGTGATCGCGCTCCTGTTCACGTACTTCGCGGTCCCGCCCGCCTACCAGCACAAGGTGCTGTTCTGGGGCATCCTCGGCGCGCTGCTCATGCGGGCCGCCATGATCGTGGCCGGCAGCCTGCTGATTGCGCGGTTCGGGTGGGTGATCTTCGTCTTCGGGGCGTTCCTGGTGCTGACCGGGATCAAGATGTCCCTGCAGCGCACGGAGGAAATCCATCCCGAGCGCAATCCGTTGTTGCGCGTCTTTCGGCGTTTCATCCCGGTAACCGGAGAGTACCGCGGCGCGCGGTTCGTCCTTCGGGAAGAGGGCCGCTGGGTCGCCACACCGCTCATGATCGTTCTGTTGCTCGTTGAATTCACCGATCTGGTCTTCGCCGTGGACTCGATTCCGGCGATCTTCGCCGTCACCGCGGATCCCTTCATCGTGTACACGTCCAACGTTTTCGCGATCCTCGGGCTGCGATCGCTGTACTTCGCCCTCGCCGGTGCGATGCCGCGGTTTCACCGCCTGAAGACGGGATTGGGCATCATCCTTGCCTTCGTGGGAGTGAAAATGCTGCTTTCGCACTCTCCCTGGGCGATCGACACGTTGGCGGCGCTGGCTGTCATCGTCGCGATTCTCGCCGGTTCGATCGTGGCTTCGCTCGTGTGGCCGCCACGTCCCGCCGCGGTGGGAAACGATTGATCGTCGGTTAATCGGCTGACGAACAGATCCGTGGGTAGGGAGAATCGTCCTCAGTGAGCCGCGGATCGGCGAGACGCCTCGCCCTGCCGTCAGGCTATTTCACGTTGCTGAAGAACCTGCCCGGCCGGGGCGCCTGTCCGGATTGCCGTCAGCTCGCGGCCCCGGACGCTCCCGGTCGTGTGACGGACGGACGAAGCGGCCCGCGCAAGCGGACAGCACCTCGCGCTCGGCCCGTTTCCAAAGTTCGTGGTCCGAACCCCGCGCCACCGTCGCCGGCAGGTTACGCGCCAGTTCGTCGGCATGCCGCGCGATGCGAAGCAGCAGACGGCGAAAATCGGGCAGGTCGGCCGGTTTCATGCGCGTGGCCCCCGGCAACAGCGGACGGGGTGTGACGGCCCGGGGCCCGCGCCCCCACCATTTTCCGTGCGCATTCATGAGCCCAGTTCCATGAGACGGTCAAAGATCTCCACGCCTCCGATGCCGAGCAGCGCAAAATAGCCAAGCGCCAGCAAAAACGCCAGCAGACCGAGGATCAGGAACAGACCGTCGCGCTCGATGCTTCCGGCGGACAGCAACACGACCGTGAGCGCCGGCGCCGAATTGGTGAAGGGAATTGGGATCGGCAGCAGCAACAGCAGCCCGGCAACCGCGATCAGCCCGCCCGCGATGCGCTGGTAAACATATCCGTCGTGCAGGAAATCGAGTCGTGGTCGCGTGACGTGTTCCAGCGAGCGCACGACCGCGGCCGCCGCCGCCAGCATCCGTCCGAAGAATTGCGGCGGAAGCCGGTGTTGAAGCAGCCGCTTCGGAAGCCACGGACGACGACCGAGGGCCAGCCGGGTTCCGACAACGAGCACCACGAGACCGAAGGGAGTCGACAGGCCGGGCAGCGGGATCGGGGTGATGAACGGGAGGCTGATGACGAGGAGCAGGAGCCCGTACCCGCGACCACACGTGGAGCTGAGCAGGTCTGACAGGCAGGCCGGCCGGTCCTGGAATTCGACCGCCTACCGTCGCAGCTCTTCCGAGAACCGGGGCTGATGAGGAACAACGTTTTCCATGGTCATCTCATCCAACGGAACCATGCGCCGCGCGCTCATTTTCGCCATGCCGTGACACGCCTCGGGGCCGTCGGGTCTGCCCACAGGCACGCGAATCCCCGGTCGTCGATGTGATCACGATCAGTGGCTGAGCTGCATGTTGCCGGCACCACTGACACACTTCACGCAGGTACTGTCGCAGCCGTATCGCCGCACCGGGCGCCTGCGGCTGGTGTAGGAACCAACACGCGCCTTCGGGGCGCGAACGGGAAACTGTCTTTCGGGTCTCGGCCATGGGCCGCAAACCATAGCGGAGCCCGACGAACGGCGCCATTCCACAACCCCGCGCCGTTTCCATCGGCCCCCCGACCCGCCGCGCCCCTGCGCGCCACGCGGATCGCAGCTTCCCTCCCCACGTTTCGCTGTGCGAGGTCCGCGAAATCGACGCGAGCCGCCCCAGGTTCGCCCTCCCCCGGCGTCGCGGCGGATGGCGCCCCCGAGGGGCGGGGTGAAGACGGGTCAGGCCAACCGGCCGATCAACGCGCGGAGAGAGTCACAACCGCTTCCTGCACTGGGTCATTGCCCGGTGTTTCTCCGCGGCGTTCCGGCGCGGCCGTCACCGGAAACTCGAACCGCCCGGTCGACGCCGAGTAGTTCACCGGCCCGACCCGCCCGGATTCCGCCGCGACGCGGGGCGCCGCACCGGCATATCCGAACAGCGTCACTGGACCTTCGCCGGCCGCGAACACCACCTTTACCAGGGTGTCGGCCCCGTGTTGCGCGATCTCGGCAATCCGCTTCCGGCCGGTGGAAACGAATTTCCCCGCGTCGCCGAAGAACGCCCAGCCCCCCGCGGTCACCGGAGCGATCGCCAGATCGAGCGTCGCATCCGGGCCGAGCGTCTGGCGGCAGGGTTGTCCCGCCGTCACCCGTCGTGCCGTCCGGTTTCGCACATCGTACACCCAGCAGTCACCGGCGATGCCAAGCGATGCGGGTTCGATTTCCAGTGGCGCCGGTTCGTTGCGCCGGTTGTACGCGAAAACATACAGCGTTCGCTGGCCCTCATGCTGCGTGAACGTCGTGGCGACCATCGGCACCTTGTCGCCCCGCGCATCCGCGAGGTACATCGCGTCGATCGGCACCAGCGGCGCGTCGGGTTTCACGAGGACGCCGTCCGGGCGCGCCACGCGCAGGAGATTCTCCCGGTCCTCCGCCCCCATCCGATCGCCCGTGCCGACCATCCCGCCGGAAAGGTCGGCCAGGATCAGGTTGTCCGTCTCGCCGCTCTTGAAGACATCGACCCAAGGCCAGATTCCGAGCGCCGACGCGAGTCGGGATGTGTACAGGAAGCGGTCCCAGCGCGAGCGTTCGAACCGGTCGTCGCTCACGCGGATCGTGGTGAGGTTGTCGTACCGTGCGCCCTGCAGGAAGTACCGCGGCAGCGCCATGCAGTATTGCAGACTCAGTCCGCGTTCCGCCGCCGCCCGGGCCATCCCCCCCGTGAACGCATCGCCCGCCCCCACTGTGGTCGAGAGCGTCGGGGAATGCTCGTAGATGATGTTGAGCCAGTCCTGCTCGTAGGTGCCGACGCCCGCCGACCCGAGGTAGGTCATGATGTCGTGCCACCACCGCGGATCAACTGCCGCATAACCGGAAATCCGATACGTCGCACGGTACGGGCTCGCGGGATCGACCCACCGGTTGTGCGTGATCAACGGCAACCCGAGTCGGCGCTGGAAGGCGCCAAGCCCGTCGGGGAACAACGCGGGATCCGCCTCGTACTTCAGCAACCCGCCGTAGCGATTCCATTCGCCGGCCGGCAGCGCGGGATTCTTCGTTCCGCCCGGCCTGCCTTCCGGGCTCGTGAAGGTCTTTTCATACCACCAGCTGTCCAGCTGCAGGTACCGGATGGGAATCCCCTCGCGGCGGTAGCGGGTGACGAGCGCCTCGAGCGTGCCGGCATAGCCAAGCCGCGGATCGTAGTTGTAATAATAGTCGGCGCCGTTGTCGGTCCAGTAGCCAAGGTAACGCAGCCCGGCATCCGCATCATTCGCCGGCGCCTTGCGGTGAACCAGCTCCTGCAGGGCGCGGCCCCACGCATCCCACGTGGCGTTGATCCCCTGGCCGAACACCAGCAGCGTCGCCTGCGTGAACCCGGCCGGGAGGTCCCGGACGCCGGGATTGAGCCCGCTCGCGATCCGACTCCGGCCGTCCCCCGAGAGCCGGGCGATCATGAAATGGTCCGCCGGCGAGACGATCGCGGCCTGCGCGCGGTCGTCGAACAGCAGCCAGGGCGTGCCGTTCGATTCGGCCTTGAAGCTCGGCGGCGAGAACACCGCGTCGCGGTAGCTGAAGCGGTGCAGGCCGGACGGCACACCGGTGAACTCCGGGAACGTCAGCGGCAGACCACTGCCGCTCGGCGCCCCTGTTTTGAGCAGAAACAAGACCGCCGGCCGTCCGCGATAGACCCGGATCGCCGCCGACGACGCCGGCGGCGAGGCCAGTTGCAGGCGAAGCTCGGTATAGTTTCCGAGCCGGTCGGTTCCGTTTTCCCGCGCGACATCCGTGACAGGTACGGGCAGTTGTCCCCGGAAGCTCCAATCCGCGGCGCCACCGCGAATCTCGTACGAGCTCCCGGACGCATCGAACGTCGCGCGGACACCGCCGGCGCCTTCGATGGTTTCGACCGCGTGGACGGACGGCAACCAGACGGCGGCGGCGAGCCATGCGACCGGAAAACGCAACCAGGGGAACAGAACGAGCTTCATCTCGAGGGGTGGGTTGCCGCTACGGTGATCGCCGCGGACCAAACCGCAAGCGAACCGAGCGGCGGCGGACATCCGGGTTGCGCCGCGGCAACGAATCCGTTCACTCGAAGCCCCCCCCGGCTGCGGTCCGTTCCATCCCCGATGCCCCCCCAACGTCGCGTTCTC